>DASPWT010000046.1:0-12124 GCA_035637655.1 Burkholderiales bacterium
AACTTCCGCCATGAGGCTTAAGTTTAGCCGCGAGGTTCGGAAGTCTATCGCTGATGAACTGAAGAGAATTTCCACCTTCGGCGGTATTGGCCTTGGTGTGTTGGGCTACTCGATGACGAACCCCTTAATTGTGTTGGGCGCGTTCGTTTGGTGGACGATTTGCCAGATCATTGCCAATATTCTGCTTGCCATTGAGGATTAGTCACATGACGATGCAAACGGCGGTTTTTTTGGGTATGGGCCTGATCGTGCTATATGCCGTGATCAGCCTAGTTTTCGCTCTATGGCTAGCGAAAAAAGCCGAGCCGACGAAAACTCGCCCGGCGCATTGACGCGCTAAAGACCAAGACCTTCGGGTAGGAGAGCGGGTCAGGACATCGGGGGTAGCAGGATCTTCAGCTTCGAAGGCCAGTCGTTCAAGCTCGCCTGCCAGCAGTGCCACGTGCTTCCCGACCCGCAACGTCACAAGGCGTCCGAGTGGCCGGCGGTCGCGGCGCGCACGGAGAAGAACATGGAATGGATGAACCGGGTCGTCGGCAACCGCTACGAGCCGGACGAGCCGCAGCTCAAAATCGAGGAAATCAACGCCTTCCTCGTCAAGTACGCGAGGAAGGGCTGAAGGCCGGTACGATGAGCGACTGCGGTTGTCAAACTGTGGAAAGGACACCCATGAAAGGCTACGCAGCGCCGACGTACAAAACCTTCTCCTTGATCGTCGTTACGCTTTGTCTCGAAGCTTGCGCAGGCGCACCGAAGAATGCGGAGGAATTTCGGGAGATGGTGCGGGCCGGCGCACGGTATAACCTCAAAACCATCGAAAGCTTCGAAGTGGCGCGTCCTTTCGCCGACGTATCCACGACGCTGCGCAAGCGAACCGACGAATGCCTGAGGGTCACAATGAGGGCGCAAGGAACCGCGCGAGGCAACGTCGGCGCATTTGTCGAGCGGACGACCACGCATACTTACAAACCCACATTTATCGCCACCGCAAAGAAGACGGAGCTCCACGTACAGATGAAGATGGCAGGTGGCGGAACGCACGAGCTTGGCGCGCCGCCCGATGGATATTATCGCGTGGTGCTGGATGCCGTACCGGTCGGACAGAACCGAACCAAGATCGACATGTACATCAATTCGGCCGACGACAATCTGATCCGTAACGCGCTACACGGTTGGGCGCAAGGGACCAACCTCGGATGTCCGGACGTTACCAAGCGTTAACGCGCGACCGGCTGCGTCCCCGGGAGCCGCCGAGAAATGCTGACTTTCACCCGTGTGCTCGTTTGTACTCTGCTGCTCACTGTCGCCAGCTGCTCAGGACTCAAAGATTACGCGAGCACCACGGACCGGAATCTGCTGATACGAACGAAAACCTCCGGGTCGCCGCTGACGAAAGTGGAGGCGTTCCTTCACGTCTATCGCTTGAAAAACGCGTGCGAGACGGAGTATCTCGGTACCGTAGTGTTAGATCGCGATGAGATTCGAACTGGGCTCTTGCCGCAACAGCCAACTTATTTGAAGTTTGTCTTCAAAACCTCCTCACGACTCGGTGGTGGCAGCTCACTCATTCCGTATGGCGTAGCGGTAACTCCTCACCCCGGCGCACAATACGTTGCCGACCTCAGTTACGCCGACAGTTTATATAACGTCACCGTTCGCGAGACCGCCCCCCAGGGGAGGGCCGGGCGTCTCATCGAACGCAGAGCATTGAATTGCCCACCCGAGCAGTAGGACCGCTAGGTGAAGTTTCCCCTCACGAAGGCACCGCCATCCCGCGCCTGACCGGCGGTCTCGCACCGATCGCGTCGAACCAGCGTTTCACGTTGGGATAGACGTTCAAGTCGGTCTTGTGCCACTCGTGGCGCGCGACCCAGGGATAGGTGGCGATGTCGGCGATCGAATATTCCCCGGCAAGATACTCGGCCTCGCCCAAGCGCCTGTCGAGCACGCCGTAAAGCCTGTCCTTCTCCTTCGTGTAGCGCTCGATCGCATAGAGGACAGGTTCTTTCGTCGAGCGCAGGAAGTGGTGCACCTGGCCGAACATCGGCCCGATGTGGCCCATCTGGAACATCAGCCATTGCAGCGCCACGTATTTGCCCCGGTCCGTCTTCGGCAGGAATTTTCCGGTCTTCGCCGAAAGATAGATCAGGATCGCACCCGATTCCATCATCCGGATCGGCTTGCCGTCCGGCCCGTCGGGATCGACGATCGACGGGATTTTTCCGTTGGGATTGATCGCAAGGTAGTCGGGAGCGAACTGGTCGCCCGCTCCGATGTTGATCTTGCGGAGGTTGTACGCGAGAGCGCATTCCTCCAGCATCACGGAAACCTTGCGGCCGTTCGGCGTGCTCCAGGTGTAGAGCTCGATCATCGTTTTCCCGGGCGAGTCTGCAAGCCGCGCAGTTTATCGTGAAGCCCGGTAAAGTAAAGCCATGCTGAAATGGCTCCTGGCGCTCGCGATCGCGCTCGTAGTGCTCACGGCGCTTTCGCCGTGGCTGTCGAGATACGGGCTCGGCCGGCTGCCGGGCGACCTCAGGGTGCGCTACAAAGGGCGGCTCTATTACCTTCCCTTCGCCACCACGATCGTGCTTTCGCTCGCCCTGACGCTGCTGGCGCGGCTCTTCTGAGGCTGCTCCGCCGCCCTCGCGGCGAGGCGCTTCTCGAGCGCGGCGAGCTTCTTCTTCATCGCATCGCCTGCGAACATCTGCGGGTTGGAGGCCGGATAGCCTTCCGCCCGCTCCCGGTCGTCTACCGCCTCTTTCGCAGCCTCGAACGCCTCGACCAACGAAAACGTCTCGCGCAGGGCTTCATCGTAGAACGCCTGGCTGAACCAGGTGTAGTCGCTGTCGTAATCACAGCCGAAGGAGGAGTGAAACGCGTCGGCGGCGGTGATGATGAGGGTGTTGTCGTCCCTGAGCGGCTCGATGAACCCTCCGGAGAAACAGGCCGAGATCACGATCACCTTCCACTTGATGCCGCTGTCGGCGAGCATGCGCGCGAGGGCGCTCGGCGTGAGCTGCGCGAGCTCCAGTGGCGGAAGGTCCAGCACCAGCCTGTAGTCGTTGCTCCCGTGGGTGGCGATGTGCAGAAGCACGATGTCCTCGTCGGTATTGATCGTGTTGCCGAGGTGCGCCAGTGTCGAACGCAGGTTGCTCACCGTGGCGATGGGATAGTCTTTCAGCGTCGCGGGATTGTTGATGAGCGCGATCGACCTGCCGGCGGCGTCGAAACGCTCCTCGAGCAGTTCCTTGACCGAAACGAGCTCCGAGTAAAAAGTGTCCTGCCGGCTGTCGCCTGCGACTCCGACGAAATACAGGTCCACCACGCCCGGCCGCTCGGGACTGAGCGCTGCAAGCTGCTCATCGAGGAGGATCCCCTGCCGGTGGAACACTTCCTCCTGAGTCAGCCGCGGCCGCGCGGCTTCGGCCCGGTCATCCCGGGCCGCGATCCAAAGCTCGCTGCGCGGGAAAACCGCGACGAGGATCGCCAGGAGCCCCGCGAACAAGCCGACCGCGAGCACCGAGGGACGGCCGCGCCAGCCGGTGAGAACGTACAGCGCGCGCGGGAGCACGGCGAAGCCCCAGGCGATGAACGCCCAGCTCACGGCTTCTGCGTAGGGTTCGACCGCGTCCAGGCGCGTCGCGGCCTGGACCGCGACTCCGACGACTTCGAAAACGGGGTCCATCGCGGCGAGCACGACCGCAAACGCCACGGCGAGCTGCGCTTCCCGAAACACTCTCGCGGCAAGAAGACAGGTGCCGAGCACGAGCGGGATCTCCGCGAGCGCCATGGTGAGCGCGCCGAAATCGACGCTGCCCGGAAAACCCGCGAGCAGCATGCTGCCGACGAGCCAGAACGCCAGGCTCGCGAACACCAGCGTGACGTACTGTCCGATCGAGATGCGGAAATCGAGCGCGCGCACCGGCAGGAAAAGCGCGAGGCGCGTGCCGGCGAGGAGATTCTGCTTGAGACCGTCCCACGGCATGGCGGTTTCGGATCGGGGTTCCATCAGCCGAGCGCCTCGATCGCGGCGATCCGCGCGCGGCGCAGCTTTACGGCGATATCGGGTTTCGCGCTTCGGGCGGCGATTTTCGCGGCAGCGACGCCGGTGGCCGCGGCGAGCGCCCGCCGCAGGACCACGCGCGGCATGTAGGGACTTTCCGCCCAGCCGCGCTCGCCGCGCTCGACGCAGGCGAGGAGCGCGAGCAGCTCGCCGAAGCGCTCGGGCCGGCGCAGGGCGTCGCAATGCTCGAGCAGCGCAAGCAAGTCCGGCGCACTCAGAGCGGGAGCGCGCCTTATCGTGTCGCCGTGCCGCCAGGCGAGGATGGCGAGATCGCGGCAATCGCCGGGCGCCTTGAGGCGTTCGCTCAGGGCGCGCGTCGCCTGCGCGGAGGGCGCCCCGAAAGCGACCAGAGCGAAACGCGGCGCGAGGCCCAGCCGCTCGGCGGCGGCGCACTCGAGCGCGCGCACGAGAACGCGGGCCGCGTCGTTCGCCGGCCGGCCGTGCTCGAAAGCGAGCTTCAGCTCGGGCAGCAGCTTCTCGAGGAGCCCCGCTTCGGCCAGCACCGGGAACATGAGAGCCGCGTCACCCTCCATCAGGCCCCTGGAAAATTCCTGCCATACGCGCTCGGGCACGAGGGCGTCCGCCTCGCCGTTTGCGACCATGGAGCGCATCAACGTCATCGTCTCCGGCGCAACCGTAAAACCGAAGCGTGCCGCAAAGCGCGCGACGCGCAGTATCCGCACCGGGTCCTCGACGAAGGCAGGGCTCACGTGCCGGAGCAGCCCGCGTTCGAGATCGGCCGCGCCGCCGAAGGGGTCGACGAGCTGCCCGGCTTCGTCGCGCGCCATCGCGTTGATGGTCAGGTCGCGCCGCGCGAGGTCCTGTTCGAGCGTGACATCGGGCGCTGCGTGGATCTGGAATCCCTTGTAGCCGCGCGCGACCTTGCGCTCGGTGCGCGCAAGCGCGTGCTCCTCGTGGGTCCGCGGATGCAGGAACACCGGGAAATCCTTGCCCACCGGTTTGTAGCCGAGGCGCACCATCTCCTCCGGCGTGCTCCCGACCACCACATGGTCGCGGTCTGCCACCGGCAGGCCGAGGAGCTCGTCGCGCACCGCTCCGCCGACAGCGTAGATTTTCACGCGAGCTTGCCTTCCGGGTCCTAGCGGCCGGCCTTGTAGCGGAACCAGCTGTAGCGCGAGCGCGGGAAGACGCCGCGGAGAGTGACGGGCGCGACCGCCTCGAGCGGCGTGGGCTGGATGGAGAAGGGAAAGGCGCTGTTCGAAACGCTGTCCACTTTCATCGAATTGTAGTTGTCGCGAGACATGAGCTTCCTGCCCGGCTTCCATTCCATGGCCCAGGCGCTCAGGAAAGACAGGCGGTCGGAAAGGCCGATGACGGGCCGCGGGTGGCCGCTCGCGCTTCCGGCGTACTCCACCAGCTCGCGCAGGGTATAAACGCGCGGCCCGCACAGATCATAGCGTTTGCCGACGCTGTCCCGATGCGCGAGGCTCGCCCTGAAACAGCGCGCCACGTCCTCGACGTATACGGGTTGGAAACGCGCCTGCGGACTGGGAAGGAGCACGAGCGGCAGCCAGCGCTGCAGCCCGGCGAAAGTATTGAGAAACTGGTCCTCCGGGCCGAATATCACCGAAGGCCGGAACACCGTCACCGCCAGCTCGTTCTGAGCCGCGAGCACCCAAGCCTCGCCTTCGCCCTTGGAACGCAGGTATTCGCTGGGGCCTTCGGCGTGCGCATTCAGCGCACTCATGTGCAGGAGGCGCGGCACGCGCCTCTTATTGCACGCCTCCACGATTTTTTTCGGGAGCTCGACATGGGCGCGTGCGAATTCCGGACCATAGGGGCGGCCTGAGCGCCCATGCAGGATGCCGACGAGGTTCACCACCGCGTCGCACCCGGCGGTGAGCTTCGCGAGGGTTTCCGGATCGTGCACGTCGGCCTCGACCAGGTCGACCGTGGGCAGAAGGATCAGGTGCTTGGCGCGCTCGCGCCGGCGCGTGGGCACGATGACGACGTGCTCGTCTTCGACGAGCTGGCGCACGAGATGCCGGCCGACAAAGCCGCTGCCGCCGATGACCAGAATGCGACTCATGGTGCCGCCGGGGAAAGCGCTAGTTTAACCGCGAAGCGCGCCGGGCCGCTTCGATGGCCCCGCTGCAAGCCCTATTGAACGACCGGCTCGTTCTGTATCGCCGCCACGCCTTCGGAGGGGCGGCGAGGCAGGACCATGCCCAGGCGCGTCTTCAGCGACGTCGGCTCGGTCCCGAGGACGGCAGCGTAATAGACGGTGTTCGCCATGACTTTCTTGACGTAGTCGCGCGTCTCGCCGAAGGGAATGGTCTCGACGAAGATCGCTCCCTCGACCGGGACGGTGCCGCGCCACAGGCGCGCGCGCGAGGGCCCGGCGTTGTAGGCGGCCGCGGCGAGAACCGGGCTGCCGTCGAACTGATTGAGCACGTGCTTGAGGTAATACGTTCCGAGCGCCGCGTTGAGATCCGGCTCGTGCAGCCGCGCCCAGGAGAAGTGCTTCATGCGCATTCTCTGCGCCACCCACTTCGCCGTCGGGCGCATCACCTGCATGAGGCCGGTCGCGCCGGCGGAGGATTTTGCGCTCGTGATGAAACGGCTTTCCTGGCGCACCACACCCAGCACCCAGGGCTCCTCAAGATCGCGCGAGCGCGCGTTCTCGGCGAGCACTTCCCGATAAGGCGCCAGGTAGCGGACTGAAAAGTTGTGGGCGAAGACCGTCTTGTCCGCAGTGCCGATGGCGCGGTCCCAGGCTTCGTTGCGGCGCGCGAGCTCGGCCGCCGCGAGGAGCTTCCGATCGTCCATGCCGCGGATGGTCCAGAGCCACTCCTTCGTTGCCTCGGTGCGCATGTCCAGGCGATAGAGCGCGAGTGCACGCGCGAGCCCGGGGTTCGCTGCGGCCTCGGCGATCTCGCTCTCGGTGGGTAGAGGAGCCCGGGCCGGAATCCGCAAGCTCACGCCGAGCTCCTCGGCCGCAAGGCGTCCGTAGAAATTGTGTTCTCCGGCGATGCGCTCGAAATAACCTTCGGCTTCGAGCGGACTGCCGAGCTCGCGCTCGGCCCGGCCGTACCAGTAGATCCAGACCGGGTCGTTCTTCGCGAGCGGAGACATCCGGTCGATCGAGCTTCGCACCTCGGCCCACCTGTCCGTCCTCATCGCAATTCGCGCGCGCCAGCCGAGCTGCTCGTCGGTGAGCGCTCCCAGCTCGCCGAACCAGCCGAGGGCGTCGGGCACGTGTCGGAGCGCGCCGTTCATCGCCAGCATCAGCCAGACGTATCTGCGGTCTTCGACGGGGAAGGCGTCGCTCAGGCCGCCGCCCCAGAGCCCGGCGGCAGCCCGCGCGTCCTCGCCGGCAGCCAAGGTGACGGCCGCGATGACCAGTTCTCGGTCGGTCACCTTCGCCAGATCGACCTGTGGATTCTTGAGAAACTTGACCGGTGCGCGGATGACGCCGCCGAGCCGTTTCGCGTCGATGGCTTCGCCGTGCGGCAGAAACTCCATGGTGCGCTTGGCCGCACTCATAGCCCCGGCGCCGACCAGCACGCGAAACCGCTCCCATGCTTCGCGCGAGCCGAGCTGGCCGGCCTTCAGGATCGCCCGGGCCAGAGCGAGGCAGCCTTCGGGAAGCTCACGCGGCGCGTTCCAGAAGGACCTGAAATCGCCGAGCACCGAGGCATCCTCGCGCTTCCAGCGCGCGAGCAGCATGTAGCACGTCACCTCGGGATCGTCGCCGGAGAGCGCCGGATACTCCGCCTGGAACAACTCCCATCGTCCGCTCCTGCCGAGCACCTTGAGCCAATCGGCGCGCAGCTGCTCGGCGAGCGCGGTACCCGGGTACCGGGAAAGGAAGTCGCGAACGTCTTCGGCCAATGCACCGGGAAGCCTGAAGAAGAGCTGCCAGTACTCGACGTAGGGCTCGAGCAGATGGCCTTTGAGCTTGGGAGCGAGCGTTGCGAGATTGGTCCGGTGATTCGCTTCGAACGCGTCGCGGGCGGCAAGCAATGCCGCGTCCTGCGGGTCGAGCTTCGCCGCGTAGCCAGGAGCGGCCGCGGCGAGGACGACAGCAAGGCAAAGCGAACGGAGCAGCGCTCGTGTCAAAATTTACTTCCTCCTTTGATAGAATACAGGCATTTTCCGTGCCAGATGAAAGCCTCCGTACATGACCCCTTCCGAGCTTTCCGCCTGGCGCAGGAACGAACGCACAAGGCTCCTGCGGGAACGCGAAGCGCTCGCCCCAGAGGCGCTCGCCGGGCTGCGCTCGCGGATCGACCATCACCTTGAACGCGCGTTCGCGGATCTGGTGCACGGAATCCTCGCATTTTGTTGGCCGTACAGGAACGAATACGACGCGCGCCATCTGGCTGCGTCCCTGCGGCGGCGCGGGGCGAGGACCGCGCTGCCGGTCGTCGTGGCGCCCAAGACCCCGCTCGTTTTTCGCGAATGGAAACCCGGGGTGGAACTGGCCGAAGGGCCACTCGGCATCCCGTACCCCGTCGGCTCGCCCGAGCTCAGCCCCGAGCACGTGCTCCTGCCTATGCTCGGGTGGGACGCAGAGGGTTATCGGCTCGGCTACGGCGGCGGTTTTTTCGACCGCACGCTCGCGGCGCTCACCAAGCGGCCGCGCGTCGTCGGGATCGCGTACGAGCAGGCCTTCCTGCAGACGATACACCCTCAGCCGCACGACGTTCCCGTGGATTTCGTCGTCACCGAACGCGGCGTGTACCGCCGCGAGCCGCAGGGGCTCAAGTTCCTCGACAGCCCGCAGGCCTTTTCCTCACCAGCGTGCTATGCCGGCGAGATCGCTCCCGGGTACTTCGGAGAGGAGCCGAAGACCTAGCCGAGAAACAGCCGGTACGCCGGATTGCGGCTCTCGTCCACGCACGGATAGCCGAGCTTGGTGAGAAAACGCTGGAATTCGCGCATTTCGTGGCGCGGTACCTGCATGCCGACCAGCACCCGGCCGTAGTCGCTCCCCTGATTGCGGTAGTGGAACAGGCTGATGTTCCAGTCGGTGCGCATGCCCGACAGAAAGCGCATCAGGGCCCCGGGCCGCTCCGGAAACTCGAAGCGGTAGAGCAACTCGTCGGCGGGTCGGCGCGCGTCCCTCCGGATCGCCGGCGGAGCGTGCCCGCCGACCATGTGGCGCACGTGGAGCTTGGCCATCTCGTCATCGGAGAGGTCGAGCGTCTTCAGGCCCTGGCGCCCGAGGACCTTGACGATTTTCGCGGACTCGTCGCGGCTGTGCACCTCGACGCCGACGAATACGTGCGCGTCCTTGGGATCGGCGATGCGGTAGTTGAACTCGGTGATGTTGCGCGCCCCGAGCGTGGCGCAGAACTTCTTGAAGCTGCCGGGGCGCTCGGGGATGGTGACCGCGAGGATCGTTTCGCGCCGATCGCCCACCTCGGCGCGCTCGGCGACGAAACGCAGCCGGTCGAAATTCGTGTTCGCGCCCGAGGCGACAGCGACGAGCTTCTTTCCGCGCACTCCGGATTTCTCGACGTAAGCCTTGGCGCCGGCGATCGCCAGTGCGCCGGCGGGCTCGAGGATCGTGCGCGTGTCCTCGAACACGTCCTTGATCGCCGCGCATATCTGGTCGGTGTCGACGAGGATCACGCCGTCGAGGAGCTCCCTGCACAGGCGGAACGTCAGCTCGCCGACCTGCTTTACGGCGACCCCGTCGGCGAAAAGACCCACGTGATCGAGCACGACGCGCCGTCCGGCCTTGAGCGAGCGCGCCATGGCGTCGGCGTCCACCGGTTCGACGCCGACGACCTTGATCGCCGGGCGCAGCCGCTTGATGTAGGAAGCGATGCCGGAAACGAGCCCGCCGCCGCCGATCGGCACGAAGACCGCGTGGATCGGGTGCGCGGTCTGACGCAGGATTTCCATTCCGATCGTGCCCTGGCCCGCGATCACGTCCGGATCCTCGTAGGGGTGAACAAAGCCGAGCCTGCGCGCCTTTGCCAGGCGCTTCGCCTCGACGTGCGCCTCGTCGTAGGTATCGCCGTGCAAGTGTACTTCCGCCCCGCGAGCCTTGACCGCGTCGACTTTGATCTTGGGGGTGGTGGACGGCATGACGATCACCGCCGCGCAGCCGAGCTTCTGGGCGGCCAGCGCCACGCCTTGAGCGTGATTGCCGGCCGAAGAGGCGATGACTCCGCGGGCGAGCGCCGCCGCGGACAGATTCGCCATCTTGTTGTAGGCGCCGCGGCACTTGAAGGAGAACACCGGCTGCATGTCCTCGCGCTTCAAAAGCACCCGGTTGCCGAGCCGCGCCGAGAGATTGGGCGCGACTTCGAGCGGCGTTTCCACCGCCACGTCGTACACGCGCGCCCGCAGAATCCGTTCCAGATAGTCGTTTTTCACGCTGTTTTTCGTACCCCCCCAAAAGGGGGTCCTCAACCGACCCCTTCGGGGGAGCTTTCGATACTGTACACGAGACGGAAATTTCCCTCTATGAGATTGTCGAAAAGAGGGCACACACCCTTTTATATACCCTAAGCCAGAGGCTGCTATGCTCTCCGCGTGGAAAGCCTTCTTTCACCCGGGGCAAGCCTCGCGTCCCTGTTGGCTGCGACATTTCTCGCAGCGACGCTCATTCCCCTGAGCTCGGAAGCGATGCTCTTCGCGGTGCTGAGAATGCACGGCGAGCTGCTCTGGTCCGCGCTCGCGGTCGCGACCCTCGGCAACACGCTCGGCGGCATGACCTCGTACCTGATCGGACGCTACATCGGCTCGAGGAAGCCGTTCATGCATCTCGATCGCTTGCGGCGTTACGGCGCGCCCCTTCTCGTATTTGCGTGGCTGCCCTTCGTCGGCGACGCGCTTTGCGTCGCCGCGGGCTGGCTCAAGCTCAACTGGCTTTCGATCATGCTCTTTCAGGCGGCGGGGCGTTTCGCCCGCTACTGGCTGATTTCGATCGGCGCGCTGTGGTAGAGGGCCCGTGACCCTCTCCCCCGCAACCCCCGCGCGTGAGTAGAATGCGCGCTGGGGAGAAGCGGATGCCGAAGCGCTCGAGGAAGCAGGCCTTCTGGGAACGCGGCTACCTGTCCCACGGCTACTGGCTCGGCAACGAGCGGCTCGGACTCGTCAAGCTCGGCCCGAAAAACGAGTGGGACGGCATCTATCGCTGGCAGGCGGGCGATCATTCCGGCGAAGCCGCCACGCTCGACGAAGCCAAGCGCGCCGTGGAACAGGCGGTGCTCGTCGGCGCGAGCCAGTTGCCGCTGTTCGACAAACCCTGAGGGCTGGCCGCCGCTACGCGGCGGTCAGCTTGGCGTATTCCAGCGCAAGCCACTTCATCCCCTGCTTGCCGAAGTTGATCTGCAGGCGCGCGTCGGTGCCGGATCCTTCCGCGTTGACGATGACGCCCTGGCCGAACTTCGGGTGCAGCACCGACTGGCCGATACGGAACCCATGGCCGGTCGTTTTGGTGTACCCCTTTGCCGGCCCGGGTGCCCACGCCATCTCATCGAACTTCACGCGCCCCATTCGCGGCGTGAGGCGCTTCACCACCCCCTCGGGGAGCTCGTCTAGGAAACGCGAGGCGACGTTGTAGCGGGTCTGCCCGTGCAGCATGCGCGTCTGAGCGAAAGAGAGGTAGAGCCGCGTCCGCGCCCGGGTGATCGCGACGTACATCAGTCTGCGTTCTTCTTCCAGGCCGTCGTCTTCGAGAACGCTCTGCTCGTGGGGAAAGAGGCCCTCTTCCAGTCCGGTGATGAACACCGCGTGAAACTCCAGGCCCTTGGCCGAGTGCACCGTCATCAGCTGCAGCGCGTCGGTGCCCTCGGCCGCCTGGTTCTCGCCCGATTCCAGCGAAGCGTGTGCCAGAAAGGCCGAAAGATCGTGTTCTTTTTCCTCGTGCACGAAAGCAGCGGCCGCGTTCACCAGCTCGTTCAGATTCTCGACGCGGTCTGCACCGTCTCTTTCCGCCTTGTAATGCGCGACGAGCCCGCTCTTTTCGAGCATGATCTCCACGGTCTCGGGCAAAGGCAGCCGCTGTGTTTCCGCCTTGAGCGATTCGACGAGGCGCAGAAACGCGGCAACCGCCGCGCCGCTTTTCCCGGAAAGGCC
>DASPWT010000047.1:0-4170 GCA_035637655.1 Burkholderiales bacterium
GCGACTGCCATCAGTTTCTTGTTCATCGAGTATCTCCTCTTTGATTGACCCGAGGACGGCCAGACGGCGCCGCCCGCCTACCCTCTGTCCGAGAGTTGTGGCAATTCTGCCAATCGGGCTAGGCTATCTCAAGGGAAAGCGTGAATTTTCAGCCCTCAAAACGATGTTTGTTGTATTTCCACAACACGACTTGGCTGAAGTGATAAGTCCATTTTTCTTCAATCCGTTAGAAAAATGCGTTGAAGTTCGATCCCAGGATCTGGCGCCCGCATGAGAGCCTCCCCGACGAGAAAGGCATCGACCCCCGCCTGTCGCAAGCGCGCCACGTGCTCGGGGGCGAGAATCCCGCTTTCGGTCACCGCGATTCGTGGCGCCGGAACACGGGGCGATAATTCGAGAGACGTCTCGAGCGAAGTCTCGAAGCTGCGCAGGTCGCGGTTGTTGATGCCGATCAGCGGGGTGGCGAGCTCGAGGGCGAGATCGAGCTCGGCGCGATCGTGCGCTTCGGCGAGCACCGCCATTCCGAGCGAGGCCGCTACGGCTTCCAGCTCGCGCATCTGCGGCAGCTCGAGCGCCGCCACGATGAGCAGGATGCAATCGGCACCCATGGCGCGCGATTCGTACACCTGGTAGGGGTCGATCATGAAATCCTTGCGCAACGCCGGAAGGTCGCAAGCCGCGCGCGCAGTAGAAAGGTCCCCGGCGCGACCCTGAAAAAAACCTTCATCGGTGAGCACCGAGAGGCAGGCCGCGCCGTGCCGCGCGTAGGAGCGGGCGATCTC
Source organism: Burkholderiales bacterium (assembly GCA_035637655.1). Classification (GTDB taxonomy): domain Bacteria; phylum Pseudomonadota; class Gammaproteobacteria; order Burkholderiales; family SG8-39; genus VBDM01. The sequence continues at coordinate 783 of DASPWT010000047.1, forward strand.
TGCCGGATCGAATCGCTCGCGAAGAACGCCCCTGCTCGGACTCGCCTTCTTGATCTCGGCGATCACCGCCGGCCTCCCGGCGGCGATTTTCGCGCGCAGGGCGCCGATAAAATCCCGCGGTTTTTCCGCCGCTTCCGCTTGGCCCCGCGCGGCGGTCGCGCCCAGGGTTTTCTTCGCCTTTGCGATTTCCTCGGCCTTGACCGCGAGGATCCTGTCAAGGATATCAGCCACGCGCGAGTTGCTGGGTGAGTTTCACGAACGCGTCGAGCTTGGCACGCGCGGCACCGCTCTTGATCAACTCGAACGCCTTCTCCACACCCTCCTCGAGACTTGCGGCCTTGCCGGCCACGTAGATCGCAGCTCCGGCATTGAGCGCCACGATGTCACGCGCGGCTCCGGCCTTGTTTTCCAGCGCCGCCACGACCACGTTTCGCGACTCTTCCACCGTCGTCACGCGAAGGGCTTTCGGATCGTGCACGGGCAATCCGAATTTCTCCGGGTGAATCATGTACTCGAGAACCTTGCCGTTCCTCAACTCCCCGATCATCGTCTGGCCGCTCACCGAGATCTCGTCCAGGCCTTCCAGGCCGTAGACGGTCATCGCGTGGTGCGCGCCGAGCCGCTGCAGCACCCGGACCTGGATCCCGACGAGATCGGGATGAAAAACGCCCAGCAGCTGCTTCGGCGCGCCGGCCGGATTGGTGAGCGGTCCCAGAATGTTGAACAGGGTGCGCACGCCAAGCTCGCGCCTCACCGCGGCGGCGTGTTTCATCGCCGCATGGTGCGCCGGCGCGAACATGAAGCCGACCCCTACCTCGTCGATGCAGCGACCCACTTGCCCGGGCTTCAGGTTGATATTCGCACCCAGCGCCTCCAACACATCCGCGCTGCCCGACTGCGAAGACACGGCCCGGTTGCCGTGCTTGGCGACGCGCCCCCCCGCCGCGGCGCAAACGAACATGGACGCGGTCGAAATATTGAAGGTGTGCGCGCCGTCTCCGCCGGTGCCGACGATATCCACCAAGTCGTCCGGATCCTTCACCGTCACCCGGGTCGCGAGCTCGCGCATCACCTGCGCCGCGGCGGTGATCTCGCCGATCGTCTCCTTCTTCACGCGCAACCCCACGATGATGGCCGCGATCATGACGGGCGAAATCTGTCCACTCATGATCTGCCGCATCAGGTCGAGCATTTCGTCGTGGAATATCTCGCGGTGCTCGATGGTCCGCGTCAGCGCTTCCTGGACCGTGATGCTCATGCCGCCTCCCGTTGCAGGAAATTTTTCAAGAGCGCGTGCCCATGCTCGGTGAGAAAGGACTCGGGGTGGAACTGCACCCCCTCCACGGCGAACTCGCGGTGGCGCACGCCCATGATCTCGCCGTCTTCGGACTCTGCCGTGACCTCCAGGCACTTGGGCAGGGTCGCCCGGCGAATCGCAAGCGAATGATAGCGGGTCGCCACGAAGGGACTCGGCAGTCCGCGAAACACGCCGAGGCCGGCATGGCTGATCGCGGAGGTTTTTCCGTGGACGACTTTAGCCGCATGCACGACCTCGCCGCCGAAAGCCTGGCCGATCGCCTGATGGCCGAGGCACACGCCCAATATCGGGATCCGGCCGGCAAACTCGCGTACCGCGGCGAGCGAGATCCCCGCTTCACTGGGAGTGCAGGGCCCGGGTGAAATGACGATGCCTTGCGGTCTCATCGCAGCGATGTCCCCCGCCGCGATCCCGTCGTTGCGAAACACTTTGACGTCGGCGCCCAGTTCACCCAGATACTGCACCAGATTCCAAGTGAAGGAATCGTAGTTGTCGATCATCAGGATCATGCCCGCCTATCCACTCATTCCGCTCAAGGCGACCTCTGCTGCGCGCAGCACGGCGCGTGCCTTGGCACGGGTTTCCTGCAGTTCGCTTTCGGGCACCGAGTCGGCGACGATCCCGGCGCCCGCCTGCACGTGCATCTGGCCGTCTTTCACCACGGCCGTGCGGATCGCAATGGCCAGATCCATATCGCCGTTGAATCCCAGATAGCCGGCAGCACCCGCGTAGACGCCCCGCTTGTCCGGTTCGAGCTCGTCGATGATCTCCATGGCGCGCACCTTGGGCGCCCCGCTTACCGTTCCCGCGGGAAACGCCGCGCGGAACACGTCGACGCAATCCAGCCCGTCCCGCAGCCGCCCTTCCACGTTCGACACGATGTGCATCACGTGCGAGTAGCGCTCGACCGTCATCGTTTCGGTGAGCCGGACGGTCCCCGTCGCGGCGACGCGCCCGACGTCGTTGCGGCCGAGGTCGGCCAGCATCACGTGTTCCGCGCGCTCCTTCGGATCGGCGAGCAACTCGCGCTCCAGCGCCACGTCCTCGTCTTGCGTCGCCCCGCGGCGGCGCGTTCCGGCGATCGGGCGCACGGTAACCGTACCACGCTCCAGACGCACCAGGATCTCAGGTGAGGCGCTGACCACCTGGAAGTCGCCGAAATCGAAATAGAACATGTACGGCGACGGGTTGATCGAGCGCAAAGCCCGATACAAGGACAGCGAAGAGCCGGCAAACGGACGCGACATGCGCTGCGACAGCACGACCTGCATGATGTCCCCGTCGTGAACGTACCGGATTGCACGGCCGACCGCGGCGCGGAACGTGTCGGCGTCGAAATTCGATGCGACTTCCGTCTCCACGTCGCACGTCTCGGAAGGCGGTGACAAGGGCAGTCTCAGCGCGCCCAGCAGCTCGCGCAGACGCGCCTGCGCGTCCTGCCAGGCGCGCGGCTTGGCGGGGTCCGCGTAGACGACGAGGTAGAGCTTGCCGGAAAGATTGTCGATCACGGCCAGTTCTTCCGAGACCAGCAGCAGCATGTCGGGGCAGCCGACCGGATCGGGCTTGAGCCATCCTCCGGAGAGCCGGGGCTCGATCCAGCGCACGGCGTCGTAACCGAAATAGCCGACAAGACCTCCGCAAAACCGGGGCAGCCGGGGAAGTTCCGCGACGCGATAGCGCGCAAGGAACTGGCGCACGAACTCGAGCGGATCGGCAGCTTGGGACTTTTCCGTGATCGCGTCTCCGTACATCACCGTCACGAGCCTTCCGACTGCGCGCAAGCGTACGGGGGCTGCAAGCCCGATGAAAGAATAGCGCCCGAAGCGCTCGCCCCCGACGACCGATTCGAGCAGGTAGGTGTTGGAGCGGTTTGCGAGCTTGAGGTAGAGCGAAAGCGGCGTATCCAGGTCCGCGAAGGTCTCGGCGACGAGCGGAACGCGGTTGAAGCCTTGAGCGGCAAGCCGCTGAAACTCCACTTCAGTCATTTGACTGCTCCACGAAAACCTTGCGGGTTACTGCGGGTGCCCGCCGCTTTTCACATTTGCGGCGCGCGAACGACGACTGGCTAGC
>DASPWT010000048.1:0-9222 GCA_035637655.1 Burkholderiales bacterium
ATATCAACCAGCGCCGGATTACTACCGGCACGAAATGATAGGGGCATTCCCGACAAACCTTTGAGGGTTTCCCCGACATGGCCCGGGAACCATCCTAAGCGACTCGCCTGAGTGCATCTCTATCTCCCTTTTTGCAATAACCACCCGGCACCATTGCACCCCGAGCCCTGTCAGCCGGGGAGCTTTAGGATTGGCGAGGCAGGAACAGCTGCAGCAGATCGTTCAGGAAGCGCTGTCCTAAATCCGTCGGCCGAGTGCGCTCGTGGTCGCGGGCGATCAACCCGCGCGCCTCGGCTTCGCGCAGCGGCCTTTCAGCGACCGCGATCTGCAAGCCTGTGCGCTCGATGAACGAAGCGACCGGAAATCCGCCGGTCAGGCGCAGCGCGTTCATCATGAATTCGAATACCAGGTCGTCGCGCCCGAGCTCGCGGCTTTCCTGCGCCGGACGGCCCTCGGCGACCCGCCGAAGATATTCTTTGGGCTGCCTCCAGCGCGCGGTCCGCGTGACGCGATCGGGAAAGCTCACTTTGCCGTGGGCGCCCGCGCCGATGCCGAGGTAGTCCCCGAAGCGCCAATAGTTGAGATTGTGGCGGCATTCGCGGCCGGGCTTCGCCCAGGCCGAGGTCTCGTAGTGCGCGTAGCCGCGCGCAGCGAGCGCAGCGCCGATCATGTCCTGCATCGCCGCGGTCACGTCCTCGTCGGGCAGCGCCGGCGGATGCCGGTAAAAAAGCGTGTTCGGCTCGAGCGTGAGATGGTAGAACGACAGATGCGCGCTGCCCGCCTCGAGCGCCGCTTCGACATCGGCGCGCGCCCCGGCCAGCGTCTGACCGGGCAGTGCAACCATGAGGTCGAGGTTGATGTTGTCGAAAGAGGCTTTCGCGATCTCGATCGCCCGGCGCGCCTCCTGGTCGTCGTGGATGCGGCCGAGCGCTTTCAGGTGTTCGGGATTGAAGCTCTGGATGCCGATCGAGAGCCGATTCACGCCGGCTTCGCGGTAGCCGCGGAATTTTTCCGCCTCGAAGGTCCCCGGATTCGCTTCCAGCGTGATCTCGCAATCGGCCGCGAGCGACAGCCGGGCGCGAAACGCCGAGATCAAGGTCTCGATCGCGGCCGCCGAAAAGAGGCTGGGCGTGCCGCCCCCGAAGAAAATACTGTAGACGCGCCGCCCCCACACGTCGGGCAGCGCGAGCTCGAGATCGGTGACCAGGGCCTCGACGTAGGCCCGCTCCGGGACGTCGCCCCTCGCCTGGTGGGAATTGAAATCGCAGTACGGACACTTCTTCACGCACCAGGGAATGTGAACGTAGAGCGCGAGGGGCGGGAGAACGCCAAGCCGGATGCCAGCGGGCGAAGGAATACCGGCGGGCGAGGGAATACCGGCGGGCGAGAGAATATTCCTTTCCCCTCCTCGCTTGAGGAGGGGTGGCGGCCGAAGGCCGCCGGGGTGGTCCGGCATCAAACGCCCTCTTTCAGTTTCGCCAGCAGCCGCCGCAGCGCCTTGCCGCGGTGGCTGATGAGGTTCTTCTCGCCCGGGTCGAGCTCCGCGGCGGTTTTGCCGAGGTCCCGCAGAAAAAAATACGGGTCATAGCCGAAGCCGTTCGCGCCGCGCGGCTCGGCGACGATCTCGCCGGCCCAGCTGCCTTCGGCGATGATCGGCTCCGGATCCTCCGCGTGGCGCATGAGCACGATCACGCAGTAGTAATGCGCGCGCCGGCTGTCCTTGTCGGCGAGCAACGCGATCAGCTTTTCGTTGTTGCGCGCGTCGGACCTCGGCTCGCCGGCGAACCGCGCCGAATGCACGCCGGGCTCTCCGGCGAGGGCCTTCACGCAAATGCCCGAATCGTCCGCGAGCGCAGGGAGCTCGGTGCGGCGGCTCGCGTGGCGCGCCTTGGCGAGCGCGTTCTCGACGAAAGTGCCGTGCGGCTCCTCGGCGTCGGAGACGCCCAGGCTCGCCTGCGGGACGATCTCCATCCCGAGCGGCGCGAGCAGCGCTTCGAACTCACGCAGTTTCCCGGGATTGGAGGACGCGAGCACGAGTTTTTTCACGCATCCATTTTAACCTGCGAGGCACGAGGGGAAATCAAGAGAGCTCAAGCGCCGCTTTCTGTTTGGCGATGAGCTCGGCGATCCCCTGCTTCGCGAGCGCAACCAGCGCGCCCATCTGCGCCGTGGAGAAGGGCTCGGCTTCGGCGGTTCCCTGGATCTCGACGAAGCCGCCCGAGCCCGTCATCACCACGTTCATGTCGGTGCCGCAGCCCGAATCCTCGGCGTAGTCCAGATCGAGGACGGGCACGCCCTCGAAGAGGCCCACCGACACGGCGGCGACGAAATCGCGGATGGGCGACGCAGAGAGGACTCCGCGCTCGAGCAGCGTCCCGAGCGCATCGTGCAAGGCGACAAAAGCTCCCGTGATGCTCGCGGTGCGCGTGCCCCCGTCTGCCTGGATCACGTCGCAGTCGAGCTTCACGGTGCGCTCGCCGAGCTTCTCGAGGTCGGTCACCACGCGCAGGGAACGGCCGATCAGGCGCTGAATTTCCTGCGTGCGCCCGGATTGCTTCCCGCGCGCCGCTTCGCGGTCGGTGCGGGCGTGAGTCGAGCGCGGCAGCATGCCGTACTCCGCAGTCACCCAGCCCCTGCCGCGGCCCCGGAGAAATCCCGGCACGCTCTCCTCGACGCTCGCGGTGCAGATCACGCGGGTGTCCCCGAACGCGACCAGCACCGAGCCCTCCGCATGCCGCGTGTAATGGCGGTCGATGGCGATGGGACGCAGCTCGTCGGGTTTGCGCCTGGAAGGCCTCATTGCGGCTTTTGCGGCATGTGCTTGCGGATCGCGGAGCGGATCTCCTCGATCGCGCGCTCGATCTCCTCGTCGCTGAGGTCGCTGTCGTCGGCCTTGCTGAAGTCCTCGAGCTGCGTGGTGACGCCGTCCCGCTTCAGCGTCTGCGTCGACACCTCCCCGCGAAGCACGCCGGGATGTGTTTCCGCCCAGGTCATCGCCACGACCGAGAGGTTGTCGCGATCCGCGCCGGCTCGCAGTTCCGCCAGATCCAGCAGCGCGGGAATCGCCTTCATGAGATCGCCCTTCAGCAGCGCCGCCGTGATGAGCTTTCCCGTAAGCGGGCCCCACCAACCGTCGGTGCACAGGATCAAAGTGTCGTCTTCGCGCAGCAAGGTGGGCTTCGACAGCTCCACTTGCGGGAGCGTGCCCGCCCCGATGCAGTTGAAGATCTTGTTGCGATCCGGATGGGCCGCGACGGCTTCTTCGCGAACGCGGCCCTGGTCGACGAGCATCTGCACCCGGGAATGATCCCGCGTCTGCGCCTGGATGCGGCCGTCCCGAATGTGATAGAGCCGCGAATCGCCCACGTGCGCCCAATAGGCGGTCGAATCCTGCACGACGCAGGCCACGCAGGTGGTCCGCGGCGACGCGACCAGGCTGCGCGCCTTGGCGTAATCGCCGAGCGCGAAGTGTGCGCTGGTGAAGCTCTTTTGCAAAAACCCGGACGGATCGGCGAGCTTGGGCTTGGCTTCGCGCCGGAACGCTTCGGTGATGAACTGCGCGGCGATCTGCGAGGCCACCTCCCCGTGCAGATGCCCGCCCATGCCGTCGGCGACCACCATGAGCAATGAGTCGCGGCTGTAGGCGTAGCTGGTGCGATCCTCGTTCGCCTGGCGGCCTCCCTTGCGGCTTTCCTGAAAGATCGAGAATCTCATCGCCCGAGCCGCTTCTTCAAGGCGCTGCGAACGCTCGATAGGAGAGAGCTCTTGCGGTGCACTTCGGGGTCCTTTTCGCGCAACAGCACCTTCTGCAGCGCAAACACGCTTTGCGGGCGCTTCAGGTGATCGAGCTCCAGGCACCAGTCGATCGTTTCGAGCAGCTGCCGGGAATACTTGCCGTTCCACACTTTCGCCGCGGAGACGTAGCGGTCTTTCTCGCTGCGGTCGTTGGCCGCCTGGGGCGCCGCGCTCGCGAGACAGGCAAAAATGCTCGCGCCGATGGCGTAGCAATCGCTCCAGGGCCCGAGCAGTTCGCGGTTCTTGTATTGCTCGGGCGGCGCGAAGCCGGGCGTATACATCGGGCTCAGGCGGTTGCCCTCTCCGAGAGTCTGGCGGGCGGCGCCGAAGTCGATCAGCACGGGCGTGTTGTCGTTGCGGATGTAGATGTTGGCGGGCTTGATGTCCAGATGAAGGAGCTTGTTCGAGTGCACCTCCCGCAGCCCGTTCAGCAGCAGCGTGAACACATGCCGGATGAATTTTTCCTTGATCGTTCCGCGGTGCGCCTGGATGTGTTCCTGCAGCGTGCGCCCGCGCTCGTAGCGCATCACCATGTATACGGTCTCGTTGGCGCGAAAGAAATTCAACACCCGCACCACGTTCGGATGCGACAGTCGCGCGAGCGAGCGGCCTTCCTCGAAGAAACACCGCATGCCGTAGCGAAACGTCGTCAGGTTTTCCTCCGCGATCGAGGGCAGCGCGTCGCCCTGTTTTCGCAACGCGAGCTGGCTCGGGAGGTATTCCTTGATCGCAACCGGCTGGTCGTTTTCGTCGTAGGCGAGATAGACGATGGAAAAACCCCCGCAGGAGAGCACGCTCGCGATGCGGTAGTTTTCGAGCTGATAGCCGTCCGGCAGCGGCTGGTTGGCCTGCTGTGGCATCAAGGGGGTAGCGGTGCGGCGTTTGTAACCGTTATCATAGCGGCGTTTTCAATGGCCGCCGGCATTATACGGCGCGACTCATCGCAATCCATGATCACCAGCATGACCGGCTACGCGGCGGCGACCCGGGAGCTGCCGACGGCATCGCTCGCGGCGGAGGTGAAAAGCGTAAACGGCCGCTTTCTCGACGTGCAGTTCCGGCTCCCCGAAGAGCTGCGCGCAGTGGAGCCGGCGCTGCGCGAGCTGATCCAGGCGCGCGTGGGCCGCGGCAAGCTGGAGTGCCGGGTTTCGGTCACTCCGCCGACGGGCGCTGCACCGCGGATCAGCGTGAACGAAGGCTTGCTCGCCGAGCTCGCCGAAACGTCGAAAAAGATAAGGGCGGCGGTCCCCGACGCGCGCCCCTTGAGCGTGGGCGAGGTGCTGCACTGGCCCGGCGTGCTCGCGGACGACCGGTCGGAGGCGCTGCGCGAGGCCTGCGTGGCGCTGGTGCGGGAACTTCTCGAGGACTTCGCGGCGACGCGCTCGCGCGAGGGCGGTAAGCTCGCCGCCATGCTCATCGAGCGCGTGGAGCGCATGAAATCCCTGCTCGCCTCGATTCAACCGAGACTGCCCGAGGCGATCGCCGCCTACGAGGAGAAGCTGTCGGCGCGTCTTCGCGAGGTGCTCGGCGCCACGGACGAGGAGCGCATCCGGCAGGAAATGGCGCTTTTCGGCATCAAGGCGGACGTCGCCGAGGAACTCAATCGCCTGGGAGCGCACCTGGAAGAGGTGCACCGCGTGGTCAGAGCCGGAGGAGCGGTCGGCAAGCGGCTGGACTTCCTGATGCAGGAGCTGAACCGCGAAGCGAACACGCTCGGCTCGAAGTCCGTGTCGAAGGAACTCTCCGACGCGAGCCTGGAATTCAAGCTGCTGATCGAGCAAATGCGCGAGCAGATCCAGAATATCGAATGACCGGAAATCTTTTCATCGTCTCGGCGCCCTCGGGCGCGGGCAAATCGTCCCTGGTGAGTGCCGCGCTCGCCGAGGACAAGCGGCTTGCGCTCTCGGTTTCCTTCACCACGCGACCCCCGCGCGCGGGCGAAGTGAACGGGCGCGAGTATCATTTCGTCGACCGCAAGACCTTCGACTCGATGCTGGCGCGCGGCGAGTTTCTGGAATCGGCCGAGGTCCACGGAAACCGCTATGGCACCTCCCGGAAGTGGATCGCCGAAGCGCTCGCCAAGGGCCTGGACATCCTGCTCGAAATCGATTGGCAGGGCGCGCGGCAGGTCCGGAAGGCCTTTCCCGACGCGGTGAGCGTCTTCATCGTTCCTCCGCCCCCGGTCCTCGAGGAGCTCGAGCGCCGGCTGCGCGGCCGGGGACAGGACACCGAAGAAGCGATCCAGCGGCGCTTGCGCGCCGCCCGCGAGGAAATCAGTCACGTCGCCGACTTCGACTATGTTATTATAAACAAAGAGTTCGAAGAAGCCCGGCGGGACCTCACCGCGGTCGTGCGCGCGACCCGACTGCTCCTTTCCCGCCAGAGCGCACAGCATCCGGAAATCTTCAAATCATTTGGCTAAACTAAACAGAGGGACCCATGGCACGCATCACCGTCGAAGATTGTTTAAAGAGAATCCCCAACCGCTTCCAATTGACGCTCGCGGCCACCTACCGCGCGCGTCAGCTCGCCCAGGGCGGCACGCCGCACATCGAGACCTCGCGCGACAAGCCGACGGTCATCGCATTGCGCGAAATCGCGGCGGGCAAGGTCGGCGTGGAATACCTGAACCGCGTCCACACCGGGTGAACCCGGACAGTCGCGGGGTGAACGCGGACCGTGACGGGGTGAACGCGGACCGTGACGGACTGAAATCTTCTTTCCCCTCCTCGGATGAGGAGGGGTGCCGGCGACAGCCGGCGGGGTGGTCGAGCAGACGGCCAACCTCCCCGGCGCTTCGCGCCACCCCTCCTCGAGAGAGGAGGGGAAAAAAGCGCCAAACCCGCAGCGCCAGCGTCTGACCATGGCCGCTGTCGCAATCACCGATCTCAGGCAACACCTCGGCTACCTCAAGCCGAGCGACATCGTCCGCATCGAAGAAGCCTACCAGTTCAGCGATGTCGCGCACCAGGGACAGTTCAGGAAGAGCGGCCACCCCTACATCTCGCATCCGGTCGCCGTCGCCGAAATAGTCGCCGACTGGCACCTCGACGCCCAGGCGGTGATGGCGGCGCTGCTGCACGACGTGATGGAGGACACCGAGGTCTCCAAGGAGCAGATCACCGAGCGCTTCGGCAAGCCGGTGGCCGAGCTGGTGGACGGGCTTTCCAAGCTCGATCGCATCGAGTTCCAGTCCCAGGCGGACGCGCAGGCCGAGAACTTCCGCAAAATGCTGCTCGCGATGGCGCGCGACGTGCGCGTCATCCTGATCAAGCTCGCCGACCGGCTGCACAACATGAGAACGCTCGAGGCGGTCGGCCCGGAGAAGCGCCGGCGCGTCGCGCGCGAGACGCTGGAGATCTACGCGCCGATCGCAAACCGGCTCGGCCTCGACAGCCTGTTTCGCGAGCTGCAGGAACTCTCGTTCTCGAACCTCTATCCGGGGCGCTACAAGGTGCTCGCCAAGGCGGTGAAGTCGGCGCGCGGCAATCGCCGCGAAGTCGTCGACAAGATCCTCAAGGCGCTGAAGGAGCGCCTGCAGTCGACGGAAATCGAGGCCCAGGTCACCGGCCGCGAGAAGCACATCTATTCGATCTACAACAAGATGCACGAAAAACACCTGTCGTTCTCGCAGGTGCTGGACATCTACGGTTTTCGGGTCGTGGTCAAGGACATTCCCGCCTGCTATCTCGCGCTCGGCGCGCTGCACAGCCTGTACAAGCCCGTGCCCGGAAAATTCAAGGACTACATCGCGATTCCGAAGGTCAACGGCTACCAGTCGCTGCACACCACGCTGATCGGCCCTTACGGCATGCCGGTCGAAGTCCAGATCCGCACGCAGGCGATGAACCGCATCGCCGACGCCGGTGTCGCTTCGCACTGGCTGTACAAGAGCTCGGACGCGGAGATCAACGAAGTGCAGCAGCGCACCCACAAATGGCTGCAATCGCTCTTGGACATCCAGCACACCTCGGGTGATCCCGCGGAGTTCCTCGAGCACATCAAGGTGGACCTCTTTCCGGACGAGGTCTACGTGTTCACTCCCCAGGGCAAGATCATGGCGATGCCGCGCGGCGCGACGGCGGTGGATTTTGCCTACGCGGTGCACACCGACATCGGCAACCGCTGCGCCGCGGCGAGAATCAATTACGAGCTTGCGCCGCTCAGAACCGAGCTCAAGAACGGCGACCGGGTCGAGATCATCACCGCCGCGCACGAGCATCCCAACCCGGCCTGGCTCGCCTACGTGAAGACCGGCAAGGCGCGCTCGCAAATCCGGCACTTCCTGAAAACGATGCAATACGAGGAGGCTGCGACCCTGGGCGAGCGCATGCTCACCCAGGCGGTGCGCGCGCTCGGCGTGAAACCCTCGGAGGCGACCCCGGATCGTTGGGAAAAGCTGGTTCGCGACCTCGGGAAGAAATCGCGCCAGGAAGTCGTCGCCGACATCGGCCTGGGGAAGCGGCTCGCGGCCATCGTCGCGCGCAAGCTGCTGTCGCTGACCGAGCCCCGTCCGACGGACGGGAAGGCGCCGCCCGGCTCGATCGTCATCCACGGCTCCGAAGGACTGGCCGTCCAGTTCGCCAAGTGCTGCAACCCCATCCCCGGCGACCCCATCATGGGGTTCATCAAGAAAGGGCAGGGTCTGGTCGTCCATACCCACGATTGCCCGACCGCCGCCAAATTGCGCGGCGATCCCGAAAAATGGCTCGATGTGCAATGGGCGCCGGGAACCGACAAGATGTTCGACGTCGGGATCCGGGTGACGGTCACCAACCAGCGCGGCGTGCTCGCCAAGGTGGCCACGGCGATCGCCGAGGCCGGCTCCAACATCGACAACGTCAGCATGGACGAGGAGCGCAGCCTCTACACCACCATGCACTTCACCCTGCAGGTCGCCAACCGCCTGCACCTCGCCAAGGTGATGCGCGCGCTCCGGCGCATCCAGGAAGTGGTGAAGATCGCGCGGGTGAAGGACTGAACCCGCCGAATTACAGCTCTGACGCGTGCGCGGCGCTCCATTGCTGCCAGCGCCACGCGTCACGGCACATGTCGTCCAAGCCGCGCTCGGCGCGCCAGCCGAGCAGCCGCAGCGCAAGCGACGGATCGGTGTAGCTCGCGGCCACGTCTCCCGGCCGCCGCGGCTCGATGCGATACGGAATCGGCCGGCCGTAGGCTCGCTCGAATGCGGCCACGACTTCGAGCACGCTGTGGCCGCGGCCGGTGCCGAGATTCACGCGTGTCGCTCCCGGAAGGCGAGGAAGCGCGGCGAGCGCCGACACGTGCGCCCGCGCGAGGTCCACGACGTGGACGTAATCGCGCACCCCGGTGCCGTCCGGAGTAGGGTAGTCGTTGCCGAACACCGCGAGCTCCTTCAACCTGCCCACCGCAACCTGGCTCACGTACGGCATAAGATTATTGGGAGTC
>DASPWT010000049.1:0-6935 GCA_035637655.1 Burkholderiales bacterium
GGCCGGCAGCTCGCCGATTTCAGCGCGCGCTTCGGGAAGCTGGAGATCAACGTCGCCAACGCCTTCCAGGAGCCGGGGATTCCGGAGGTGATGATCCTCTCCAACATCGTGGAGAACGGCAAGCCGATCGGCCTCTCCGACGCGGGGCAGGACTGGCACACCGACATGTCCTACAGCAGCACGATCGCGCTTGCGAACGTGCTCTACGGCATCAAGATCCCCAGGCGCGACGGCAAGCCGCTCGGGGCGACCGAGTTCGCGAACATGCATGCCGCCTACGACGGCCTGCCGGCCGAAATGAAGCGCGACCTGGAAGGCATGACCGTGCTGCACGATTTCAATAAATTCTGGGAAATGATGAGGCGCGAGAAAGGCAGCCGGCGCCCGCCGCTCACCGAGGCGCAGAAGAAGGCGAAGCTACCGGTGTCGCACCCGATTTTTCTGACGCACCCGATCACGAAGCGCAAGGTGCTCTACGCCAATCCCGGCTATTCGATCCGGATCAACGAGCTGCCGGAAAGGGAAAGCGACGAGATGCTCGAGTTTTTGTTCGGGCACCAGTTGAAGGCCGAGTACCGCTACGCCTTTCACTGGCAGGAGGGCGACGTCCTCATGTGGGAAGACATCGGCACCATCCACAACGCCGTGGCCGACTACGGTCCCGGCGAGCACCGTCTCATCAAGCGCTGCCAGGTGATGGCGACGATGTTCTACGGAGAGGGAAGGGCATGACAGGTGCACTGAAAAAAGCATTTGCCGCGCTTGCGGCCGCGGCTTGGTGCGCGCTGGCCGGCAGCGCCGGGGCACAGAGCTATCCCGCGAAGCCGGTGAAGATCCTGGTCGGCTTCGCGGCCGGCGGCCCGACCGACGTGATCGCGCGCATCGTCGCGGGGGACATGAGTGCGTCGCTCGGCCAGTCCTTCGTCGTCGAGAACCGGCCCGGTGCCAACGCCATCATCGCGACCGAGGCGGTGGCGCGATCCGCGCCCGACGGCTACACCCTGCTTTTCTCCTCGCTCTCGCTCCTGGTGAACGCGATCCTCATGGAGGGCAAGGTCCACTACGATCCGTTCAAGGACTTCGCACCGGTGAGCAACGCGGCGGTGCTGCCGATGGTGGTCGTGACGAGCCCGGAGACCCGCATCAGTTCGATGCAGGACCTGATCGTGCTCGCCCGAGCGAAGCCCGGGGAGCTGAGCTACGCGACCTCGGGCAACGGCGGCTCGACGCATCTCGCCGGGGCGATGCTCGAGAACGCGACCGGCACGAAAATGATCAACGTTCCGTTCAAGGGCAACGGCCCGGCGCTCGCCGAAGTGATGGCGGGCCGCGTGACTTTCATGTTCTATCCGATCGTCGGCATCGCCGACCAGGTTTCGGCGAAGAAACTGAAAGTGCTGGCGGTCGGCACGCAAAGGCCGCATGCCGATTTTCCCGCGGTGCCCACGCTCGAGCAATCGGGCCTGCCGGGCTTCGAGGAGACCGCGCCCTGGGTGGGCATGCTCGCCCCGGCGGGCACGCCGGCGTCGGCGGTGAATCGCCTCGCCGACGAAATGCGCAAATCGCTCGCCAGGCGCGAAACGCAGGAGCGCATGAAAGCGCTCGGCGCCGTCACCGTCGCCGACACGCCGTCCGAATTCGCCGCGTTCCTGAAAAAGGACCACGAACGCTGGGCGCGCGTGATCCGGGCCTCCGGAGTAAAGGCCGAATGAGCACGGCGAGCGGGCTTCGCAAACCTGCTGCCGGAGTTCCAGCCCCTGCAGCCTCTTCCTGCCCGATCTCGCGAAGTGCCTCCGCGCGCGTCCTGCGCGCTTGGAACATCGCGGACCTGCGCCGGATGGCGAAGCGGCGCCTGCCGCGCGCGGTATTCGATTTCTTCGACGGCGCGGCCGAGGACGAGATCACGCTCGCCGGCAACCGCGCCGCATTCGAGCGCGTGCGGCTCGCCCCGAAAATGCTCGCCGGCGTCGCGCGGATCGACACGTCGGCCGCGATTCTCGGCGCGCGCGCGAAGCTCCCGATCGCCGTCGGGCCCACCGGCGGCATCGGCTTCGGCTGGCCGTTTGCGGACGTGGGCGTTGCGCGCGCGGCCGCCGCGGCCGGGATCCCGTATACGCTCTCGACCATGGCGACCGCCTCGATCGAGCGCATCGCGCGCGAGGCGGGAGGGCGCCTGTGGTTCCAGGCCTACATCTTCCGCCAGCGCGGCATGACGATGGGCCTCGTCGAGCGCGCGCGGCAGCTCGGCTACGAGGCGCTGATGGTCACCGTGGACGTCCCGGTCGGGGGCAAGCGCGAGCGCGACTTCCGCAACGATTTTGCGATCCGCTTCCGCTTCACGCCGAGGAACGTTCTGGATTTCGCCTCGCATCCCGGCTGGGTGCTCTCGGTGCTAAGGCACGGCATGCCGGTGCTGGAAAACGTGGTGGATCTGGCTCCGGAGGCGAAAAGCACCGCCGAGATCGCGTCCTCGGTCGGGCAATTCTGGGACGCGGACTTCGACTGGGACGGCCTGAAAGAGATGCGCGACCGCTGGCCGGGGAAGATGCTGGTGAAGGGAATCCTGCGCGCCGACGAGGCCGAGCGGCTCGCAGGCCTGGGCATCGACGCGGTGGTCGTGTCCAATCACGGCGGGCGCCAGCTCGACGGCGCTATTGCGGCGCTCGATGCGCTGCCGGCCATCGTGCGCGCGGTGAAAGGCAGGATGGGCGTGCTCGTGGACGGCGGCGTGCGCCGCGGCGTGGACGTCGTGAAGGCGCTCGCGCTCGGCGCCGAAGGCGTGATGCTCGGCCGGGCGACGCTGTACGGCGCCTGCGCGGCGGGCGAGGCGGGCGCGGCGCGCGCGCTCGATATCCTGCGCGACGAACTGGTGCGCGCCATGCAGCTCTCGGGCGTGCGTTCGGCGGTCGAGATCGGCCCGGACCTGCTCGCGAATTGAGAAAGGGATCTACGCCGGCACCGCCTCGGGCTCACCGGAGGGCTTGCGCTCGCGCGGCGGGCGCTCGTCCATGAGCCACTGCAGCGTGAAGGCGGTGACGCCGATCACGATCAGCGCGCCCCAGCCGAAGTCGTAGTTGCCGAAGCGGTCGAACACCACACCGCCCATCCAGGCGCCGAAGAACGAGCCGACCTGGTGGCTCAGGAACACGATGCCGTAGAGCGTGTTGAAGTGCGTCAGGCCGAACACCCGGCCGATGATCCCGGTCACCAGCGGCGCGACGCCGAGCCACAGGAAGCCCATCGCGGCGGCGAACACCAGCGTGGAGGTGGCGCTGATCGGCGCCAGCAGGAAGGCGACGATGAACAGCGTGCGCAGCAGGTAGATCAGCGCGAGCAGGTGCTTCTGGCTGTAGCGCGCGCCGAGCAGCCCGAACAGGTAGGTGCCGACCGCGTTGAACAGGCCGATCAGCCCCAGCGCGGTCCCCGCCACGCCGGGCGCCACGCCGCAGAGCTGCAGGTACGCCGGCAGGTGCGTGGTGATGAACACGAGCTGGAACCCGCAGGCGAAGAACGCCAGCGTCATGAAGAGGTAGCCGCGATGCCCCATCGCCTCGCGCACCGCTTCGCCCAGATTCAGTTTCACCCGGGATGAAGGCTCGCCCGAAACGGGTTGCTCGCGGATGGGCAGCGACAGCACCGCCATCGAGCCGGCGATCGCCGCGAAGGCCACCATCGCCGCCTGCCAGCCGAAGCCGTCGATCAGCCACTGGCCCACCGGTGCGATCACCATGGTGCCGAGCGACCCCGCCGCCGCGACCAGGCCGACCGTCTGACTGCGCTTCTCCGGCGGCGTCGCGCGCGAGATCGTGCCGATGAGGACGCCGAAGCCCGCCCCGGCAGTGCCGATGCCGATGAGGAAGCCCGCCACCTCCAGGCCGCCCGGGATGCCTTTGGAGAACACCATCAGCAGCAGTCCGGCGGCGTACAGCAGCGCGGTAACGATCAGCACCGGCCGCGGGCCGTAACGGTCGGCAAGCGCCCCGACGAAGGGCTGCGATACGCCCCAGACGATGTTCTGCAGCGCGATCGAGAAGCCGAAAGTCGCTGCCGAGATCCCGAGGTCGAGCGTCATCGGCCGCATGAACAGGCCCAGGCTCTGGCGCAGGCCCATGCACAGCGAGATGATCAGCCCGCTCAGCACGATGAGGACCAGCATCGCGCGGCGGTTTTGGACGGTGGTCATGGAGTAAACAGATCTGTATACCAAATCATCATACAGGGCTTATACTATTGTCAACCATTAATTACACCGATCTGTTTACATGAAGACGGCGTTTCACAAAACCGCCACCCCCGCTGAGCGCATCCTCGCCGCCGCCGACAAGCTCTTCTACCGGCAGGGGATTCGCGCCGTGGGCGTTGACGCCGTGGCCGCCGAGGCGGCCGTCAGCAAGCGCACGCTGTACAACTACTACCCCTCCAAGGACGACCTGATCGCCGCCTATCTGACGGCGCGGTTCAGGCACCTCGCGCCCTCCGACGCGCCGGCGCGCGAGCAGATCCTCGGCAACTTCGACCGGTTGGAGCGCATGTTCGCCGACGGCAGCTTCCGCGGCTGCCCCTACGTCAATGCGGTCACCGAGCTCGGTGATCCCAAGCACGCCGCGGCGGGCATCGCGCTGCAGTTCAAGGAGCAGCGCCGGCTCTGGTTCCGCGTCCTCCTCGAGCGCCTGCAGGCCAGGGACCCCGACGCCCTCGCCACCCAGCTCCAGATCCTCGTCGAAGGCGCCCTCGCGTCCGCCATGGTGCGCGGCGATCCCGCGCTCGCGCGCTCGGCGCGCGCCGCAGCCGAGGTGCTGCTCGACGCGGCCGGCGTGCGGCGGCCTGTACGATCCGTCCGACAGACAAGGAGAGCCCGATGACCCCGACGTCTTGACATCGCGGCGGCGCCGTTCCAGACTATCGCCCTCGCGGGGAAATGCAGACTCCCCGCCCGGTGCAAACCGGTCCAAGACGTCCGCGTCCAAGCTCTGCTTCACTGACTTTAGTCAGGAGAAGCCATGGACGCGCCGACATCAGCAAGTTTCATATCGACAAGAGAAGTTCTGTCCGCCCTTCACGGCGGCCAGCCTCCTTTGATCATCGACGTGCGGCGAAAGCCGGCGTTTCGCGCGGCGACCGACATGATCGCGGGTGCGCTGTGGCGCGACCCCGAGCGCGTCGCCGACTGGGCGGGCGAGCTGCCGCGCGCAACCCGCGTCGTCGCGTACTGCGTGCACGGGCAAGAGATCAGCGGCTCTCTCGCTCGGGCTCTCGCGCAACTTCGCCGACGACCACGAGATGCTCAAGCACGGTATGGTGATGTACGACGCGCTCTACGCCTGGCGCAAGGCAGGGCAGGACGAGGTGCACACGTGGAATCCCGCTGGGTACCGGTAGGCTAGTCGCGCGCAACGTTCCGGAGGGCATATGGATCACGCAATGAAACCGCTTTCCTGCGACCCCGCGAAGCTGAGCGGCCTGTCGGAAAAGCTCATCGTCAGCCATTACGAGAACAACTACGGCGGTGCGGTGAAGCGGCTGAACAGCATCACCGAGCAGCTCGGCAAACTGGATTTCGCGAGCGCGCCGGTTTTTCTCATCAATGGGCTGAAGCGCGAGCAGCTTGTTGCGGCCAATTCCATGATCCTGCACGAGCTGTACTTCGCGAATCTCGGCGAGGGCGACGGACCTTCGGGCGCGCTTGCCAGAGCGCTCGAACGCGACTTCGGCAGCGTCGAGCGCTGGCGTACCGAATTCACGGCGATGGGAAAGGCCCTCGGCGGCGGCTCAGGATGGGTGGTGCTCGTGCACTCGCATCGCGACGGCCGGCTGATGAATCAGTGGGCGTCCGACCACACGCAGGCACTGGCGCACAGCACGCCGATACTTGCGCTCGACATGTACGAGCATTCCTACCACATCGACTACGGAGCGAAGGCGGGCGCTTACGTCGATGCGTTCATGCGGAACGTCCGCTGGAGCGACGTGGCGGCGCGTCACGAGGCGTGCGCCGCAAAATGAACGCAACCCTGGCGGAGATCGAGCAGCGTGAATGAAGAGAGGCACTTGTCGAGCGGCGCTTCCGGGGCGGCGCCGGGGTATTCGATGGGGCAACTGATCCTGTACGCGCTGCGCCTGGGCACTCTCGGCTTCGGCGGCCCGATCGCGCTGGTGGGTTACATGCATCGCGATCTCGTTGAGCAGCGCAAGTGGATTTCCGAGGAGGATTACCGCGAAGGCCTGGCCCTTTCGCAGCTCGCGCCGGGGCCGCTCGCCGCGCAGCTCGCGATCTACCTCGGTTTCGTCCACTACCGCACCGTCGGGGCGACGCTGGTGGGGCTCGCGTTCGTGCTGCCTTCCTTCTTCATGGTGATCGCGATCGGCGCAGCTTACGTCGCCTACGGCGGACTTGCGTGGATGCAGGCCGTCTTCTACGGCGTCGGCGCGGCCGTCATCGGCATCATCGCGATCAGCGCGTACAAGCTCACGACGAAAACGGTCGGCACGGACAGGCTGCTGTGGGCGTTCTACCTCGTCGCCGCGACAGTCACCGTCGTGACGGAATCGGAAAGTGTGTGGCTTTTCCTGATCGCGGGCGTCGCGGCGTGGCTCGTGAAGGCGCCGCCCAGACGCGGGTTCCAGTCCGGGGCGATGCTCGCCGTCGCAACCGGGCTTCCGACCGCGGCGGGCGTCGCCTCGGTCATCGACTGGCCGCTCCTCCTGCAGATCGCTTTGTTCTTCGGCGAAGCCGGAGCTTTCGTGTTCGGCAGCGGCCTCGCGATCGTGCCGTTCCTCTACGGAAGCGTGGTGAACGAGCACCACTGGCTGAACGAGCGCCAGTTCATCGACGCGGTCGCGGTGGCGATGATCACGCCGGGGCCCGTGGTCATCACGGTGGGCTTCATCGGCTATCTCATCGCCGGGTTTCCGGGCGCGACCGTGGCCGCGCTCGC
>DASPWT010000050.1:0-23351 GCA_035637655.1 Burkholderiales bacterium
TCGCGAACAATCTCCCGCCCGCAAGGTCGTGCTCGAATGAGAGCCCGATAGCGGGACCGTCGGCCTGAAAGCCTCCGCCGCCGGACGTCGGCTTGCCTAGCGGGCCGCCAACTCTGTTGCCGTTCTGGTCGAAGATGAGCACGTCGGGCGTGAACGGATTGTTTGCCGCGAATCTGGGAACGCCGGGCACGAGCTCGTTGTTATTGCACCGGCTCGGCAGCCCGGTGCCGGACTCAAGCACCACCACCTTGAAGCTTTGCTTGTCGCCGACGAAGGCGACGTCCGTGGGAAAGTTGAGGTCTCTGGCGAATACCTCGACCTTGTAGCCCTTCGGCACGACAATGTCTTCGGCGCGTCCGGGGTCGTAGAACGCCGTTTCGGTGGGGCAGACCGGATTGGACTTGGTCTGGGCCCACGCGGCCAACGGGGCGGCAGCGACGCCGACAAGCAGCAGCGCAGCCGCAAGAGCGTTCCGTCGTGGGGCGCAGCGGCGTGAAACGCGGGTTGAGTATTGCCTCGATGAAACGATCCCCTTCATAAAGCCTCCTTTTGAATTCTAGCCGCCCCGTGGGCTGCACGAATCCGTAGCACAGGTGAAATGGAACGTCGCTTTGGTTATTGCAGGACAAACTCCGGTCCGCCCGTTTCTCTTCATTCCTCGCAAGGGCGGGAAGAATCTCGAACCGGCGGACGCATAGATTCTATCTCCGGGAAAGTGCGAAACGCCAGAGAAGAAATCATGGCAAAGACAAAGGGAAATCATGACAACGACATATGAGCCTTAATGCATGCGCGACATGAAGTGGTGACGCGCCGCACAAACCCCGATCCGTGCCTGTGCGAGTGGTTTAGAATTGCTTTCGCTCCCAACCAAAGGACCCAACCGGTGAGAACCTGTTTTCTTCGCATCCTAGCAGTTTGCGCTGCGGCGCTCTTCGCCGCCGGCGCATCGGCCCAGCAGGACTTCTCCAAGGTCGAGATCCAGACCGAGAAGCTCGCCGACACGGTGTACATGATGACCGGCGCCGGCGGGAACCTCGGCGTTTCGGTCGGCGAGGACGCCGTGTTCGTGATCGACGACCAGTTCGCGCCGCTCACGCCCAGGATCCAGGCGGCGATCGCCAAGCTCTCGTCCAAGCCCGCCAAGTTCGTTCTGAACACGCACTGGCATTTCGACCACACCGGCGGCAACGAGAACCTGGGCAAGGCCGGCGCGGTCATCGTCGCGCACGAGAACGTGAGAAAGCGGCTTTCGACCGAAGGTTTCATCGAGTTTCTGGGCATGAAGACCAAGCCCGAGCCGAGGGTCGCGCTGCCGGTGGTCACTTTCACGCGCGACCTGACCTTCCACTTGAACGGCGACGAGCTGGTGGTGACCCACGTCCCGCGCGCCCATACCGACGGCGATAGCATCGTGCGGTTCGGGAAGAGCAACGTCGTCCACATGGGCGACACCTTCTTCAACAAGCTCTATCCGTTCATCGACACCTCGAGCGGCGGCAGCGTCGCCGGCGTGCTCGCCGCGGCGGACGGCGTGCTCAAGACTGCGGGTGATGACACGAAGATCATCCCGGGCCACGGCCCGCTCGCGAGCAAAGCCGATCTCAAAGCCTACCGCGACATGCTGGCGGCGGTCTCCGGCAACATCCGGGGACAAATCAGGGCGGGCAAGACGCTGGAGCAGGTGGCCGCCTCCAAGCCCACCGCGAAGTACGACGAGGTCTGGGGCAAGGGGTTCCTTGCGCCCGAGAAATTCGTCGAGATGCTCTACAAGAACCTGAAGAAATAAGTGGTGGACAGCGAGCCGGGCGCGGCGGAGATCTCCGCGCTTCGCGAAGGCGCTCTCGCCTCCGCCGGGCTCCTCGTCGGCATCGTGCCCTGGGGGATCGTGGCGGGCGTCGCGATGGTGAGCGCGGGCCTGACGCAGCCGCAGGCCGTCGCGATGAGCGTGCTCGTGTTCGCGGGCACGGCCCAGCTCGCCGTGCTGCCGCTCCTCATCGCGAAAGCGCCTCTGTGGGTGATGTGCGCGACGGCGCTCGTCGTGAATCTACGCTACGTCATCTACAGCGCGGTCCTCGCGCCGCACTTCGAGCATTTGCCGCGGCCCTGGCGCGTGCTCCTTTCCTACGTCACGGTGGACGGGGTGTTCGCGCTCTTCGCGGGACGCTATCGGCCGGACGACGGGAACCGGCACAAGCACTGGCACTTTCTGGGCGGATCGCTCGTGATGTGGTGCGCGTGGCAGATCTCTTCGGGGATCGGCATCTTTGCCGGTGCGATGATTCCCGGGGAATGGTCGCTCGAATTCGCGAGCACCCTCGCCTTGATCGCGTTGCTCATTCCGCTGCTCTTCGATCGCGCGGTGGCGTGGGGTGCCTTGGCGGCCGGTGGCGTTGCATTGATCGCCGCGAGACTGCCCCTGAATCTGGGTTTGCTCGCAGCTATCGCGGTCGGGGTGGCGGTCGGCCTCGCGGTCGCGCGGCTCGGCCCGCGCAACGAAGAGGGGAGGGACTAGCGTGGCTGCGGAATCCTGGCTCGTCTGGGCGCTCATCGCCGGAATGGCGGCGATCGCGTTCTTCACCCGCGCCGTGTTCATCCT
The DNA here is from genome assembly GCA_035637655.1 of Burkholderiales bacterium. Taxonomy (GTDB): domain Bacteria; phylum Pseudomonadota; class Gammaproteobacteria; order Burkholderiales; family SG8-39; genus VBDM01. The sequence goes on from DASPWT010000050.1 coordinate 2,600, forward strand.
CCCCGGGAGCCACCTGCGCCTGCCGCCGACCGCCGAGCGGGTGCTGCGCTACGCGCCGGCCGCGGCGATCATGGCGATCATCGTCCCCGATATTGCGCTGGCGCACGGCGCCTTGTTGATCTCGATCGAGAATCCGCGCCTCGTCGGCGGCCTCGTCGCGTTCGCGCTCGCTGCGGCGACGCGCAGCATCCTCGCGACGATTGTCGGCGGGATGCTGGCGTTGACGCTGGTTCGGCAATTCGCGGGATAGAACCGCAACCGTAAAAAATAAGCCCCGCCTGAGCGGGGCTTTTCTTGGTGACGTAAATCTGCGTCGGGCTAGTGCGGCAGCTTCATCTTGGAGATCGTCCAGAGTTTGACGTCTTCCTCAGGCTCGTCGCCTATTCCATCTGGGTTGTCCGGAGTTGGACTCGTGAGGGCGACGGCGAGGTTGGTGACGAAAATCTCATCATCGACGATGACCGGGCTCGCCGGAAAGAGCAAGCCATCGGGTGTCCCGTTGCTGTTGATTCCGCGAAATTCGCCGAGCTTCGCGACGATTCTGCCTTTGTCGTTCAGGGCCACGACTTCGTCGGCTTGGTTCGCGCAGACCCACAACAGCCCGGTTCGCTTGTCGAAGACGAGACCGTCGGCGCCGTTGAGGCTCTCGGCGAAGACCGTGACCGTGGGCGTTGCGGATTTCGGATTCCTGATCTTGAGCACGCGGTCGTCTCCGGTGTTGGCGACGAAGAGGACGGACTCGTTGCTGTTGAAGGCAAGCCCGTTGGCTCCGAAGGGTGGGAACCCTGCGGTGGCGAGCAAGGGATCGTGGACGAGTGTGTCCATGCTGCAGTTCGGCACGCAGCCCGACGGATTGGTGATTTTGAAGACGGCCCCCTGGAAAGAGTCTGAAATGTAGAGGTTCCCGTCTCCGTCGAAGACCATCGCATTAGGGACGCGCGCGTTATCGCCGAAGGTAATCGTATCGATGCTGTTGTCGGGGTTGCCCACAACGCGTGGAGCCGGCGCGCCGACCGGCTTGATGATCGCCACGTCTTCCAGCTGGGAGAGATCCGCCGCGACGCGCTGGATCTTCGAGCCGGTGCCAGCGAAATCGCCGACGTTGGTGATATAGACCTTCCTGTTGACGCGATCGAACTCCAGACCGAGCAGCGGGGCCGCGAAGTCGCGCTGCGCAAGGAGGTTGCCCTGCCGGTTATAACGCAACAGCTTGAAGGGGGCCGTGAACGTCGAGACATAGACATCGCCGTTCGCGGGATTGGCGGTAATCCCCTCAGGATGCTGCACGCCGTCGGGCAGCACGGCGAAGGTATCGACGTCGCGGTCGATGAAAAGCCGGTTGCGGTGACCGTCGTCCGCGAAGACCGGGCCCGCGGCCATGCCGATCGAGAAAAACAGCGGAACTGCCAGAACTGCGAGATTCTTCTTCATCTCCCCTCCTAGGGTTGGATGACCAGCAAAAAAATGACTACGCGACTTTTCCCCCAGCAAACACTCTACGCGGGCCTGGAATTCCACCCCGCCGGCCGCTAAGGCGCGACCGAGACTCCGCGAACCGCGTGCCGCGCGATCGCCTGGGCGACGAAACCCGAGGCCTTCACGTCCCGGGCGAACTCGCCCAGATATTTCGCGGCGGCAGGCCGTCCCTGGGGCGTGCCCACCGATTGCTGCACGGCGGTAAAGCGACCCTCCAGCACGCGCGACCCCGGAAGCTTCGCCGCGTCGGTAGCAAGGCGCGGCTTCAAGCCCGAGAGCACTTCGAGCTTGTCCTTCACGAAAATCTCGTACGAGGCGTCGATCCCCTGGGCGCGCACGAGCTGCGCATGCTTGAGGCTGCGGCTGAGGTACAGATCGTAGGCGCTCTTCGCCGCCACGGCGATGCGGACGCCCTCGCGGTCCACTTCCGCGATGGTGCGAATCGGCGAGCCGGCCGGAACCAGGTATCCCGCCTCGATCTCGAGATACGCGGGACTGAAGGCGATTTCGCCCGCGCGCTGCGGCTCGTTGCCGAGAAAGGCGACATCCCAGGCGCCGGCCTTCGCCGCATCGGCCAGCTTGCCCGCGGTCTCGAAGGCGACCAGATCGACCGGGACGTCCAACCGCCGGCCGAGCTCCCGCCCCAGATCCACCGCGATGCCGCGATATTCGCCGCTCGCCGCGTCCTTGTTCACCAGCAGGAAATTTCCGTAGTTGATCCCGACGCGGAGCTTACCCGTCGGGGCCAGCTCGGATCGCGCTGCGGGAGAAGGCATCATGGCGTTGAAGATAGCACACCGAAGGCGCCTGGGCCGATACCCGCTGCGCCCGCGCGATTGCTTCGGGATGCGCGATCGCGCCCTCGATCGATCAAAGAAAAAGGGCCGGCAAACGGCCGGCCCTTGTCATTTCCAAGAGAGCGCCATCGGCGATCCCTGTTTCGGTGATCTCCCTGTCCTAGTCGTCCCCTTCTGTCCCGTACACGCCGATACAACCGGTCAGGCAGTTCGGGACGACGTTGTTGGCCGGCAGGGGAACGAGCACGTGGTTGTTATGATGATTCGCAGCAACCGAGTGCGCGCTTCCGTACTGCAGCGGAACCGTCGGAACAACCTGGAGCAGTTTTTGGCTCTTCGCGTCGATCACCCCCAACGCGGGACCTTCGGGGTTATTGCGGGATGCGGTGTAATAGCGTTCATCGCCGGAGTTGAACCACACCTCGTCGCTGCCCCCGACGCCGAACACGTCCCGGTCGATCGCACCGTTCCTCGCGTCGATGATCACCTGCTTGGGCGCGGCGAATTGGCCCGCCGAGCAGGTCGTCAGATCGGCCGCTGAAGTGCTGCAGGCTACGCCGCCAGAATCAAACGCCGTGCTGCAACCGATGAGAAGATCGCCGCGCGGGCCGACCGTGAGTCCGGCAGGCTGGCAGAAGCTCACCGTAAATACCGTCTCGATCGCGCCGGTGTGCGGATTGATTCTCGCGACCCCGCCGTCCTTCTGGTTGGGCCCCACTTGCGGGATCGATATGTAGAACCTGCCGGTGCCGCTCCGGTACCGCTATTCGACGCTTGGGACGGACGGATCCGTACGTAGCGCCTGCTGCATAGTCTGCATTCAATTCGGACCTTGCACCTGACAAAGGGCTGAAAGCCCGGGAGTTCGTCTCTTTCCTGCCGAATTCAGCGCAGCGCACCTGCGCCGAGTGGTCTACCTTCCACCCGCGTACAGCTTCACCAGCCGGTAGAGGAACTCGTGGCCCTCGTAGAGGGAGCGCACGCGGATGCGCTCATTCAAGCCGTGCACGCCCCCGCCGTCGGGGTCGCGGAACATGCCGTTCACTCCGTAGGTCGGAATCCCGGCGTTGATGGTGAAGCGGCCGTCGGTCGCGCCCGCGAGGAGCGTCGGCACCACCGGTACGCCCGGCCACAACTGCGAGCTGACGGCCTCGACCGGCCCGACGATCTCGCGCGCGAGCGGCGGCGGGGGCGAGAGCGTCGGTTCGTGCGTCGGCGTGATCTTGATCTTGTCGTTCGCCATGACCCGCGCCAGGGTCTTCTGCACTTCCTCCACCGGTTCTCCGGGCAGGATGCGGCAGTTCACGGTGGCGCGTGCACGCTGGGGCAGGGCGTTGGTCGCGTGTCCCGCCTCGAGCATCGTGGCGACGCAGGTGGTGCGGAAGGTCGAGTTGTTCAGCGCGGTCGCGGACAGCCGCGCGATCGCCTCGGGATCGGGCGGCTCGCGCAGGATCGCCTTCATGTCGGCGGCCGTCTGCCCGGTCTCGATGCGCGACATCTGCTCGAAATAGGCGCGCGTGGTGTCGGAGAGCCTGAACGGGAAGTCGTGGGCGGCAAGGCGCGCGAGGCCGCCCGCGAGGTGGGTGATCGCGTTGTCCTTCACCGGCAGCGAGCTGTGCCCGCCGGGATTGGTCACCTCCAGCTGGTAAGTCTGGAACACCTTCTCGCCCGCTTGGATGGCCATGCGCAGATAGTTGCCGTTCTTGTCGAGCAGGCCGTTCCCGCCTTCGTTCAGCGCGAACTCGGCGTCGACGAGATTGCGGTGGTTCTTGAGGAGATACACGATGCCGCTGAAATTGGTCGGGATGATTTCCTCGTCGCAGGTCGCAACGAGAATCATGTCGCGGTCCGGACGGTAGCCTCCCTGCCGGTAGCGGATCAGATTGGCGACGAACACCGCGACCATGGCCTTGTCGTCGGCCGCGCCGCGCGCGTAGAAGTAGCCGTTCTCCTCGACGAGCTTGAACGGATCGCGCTGCCAGTCCTCGCGCTTCGCCTCCACCACGTCGAGGTGCCCGAGCAGCATGACGGGTTTTTTCGCGCCGGTGCCCCGGTAGCGGGCGACGAGGTTGCCCTTCTTCGCCCCTCCCGGAGGCACGATCACCTGCACGTCCCGCGCAGGCAGGCCGCCCGCTTTCAGGCGCGCGGCCATCGCCTCGGCCGCGGCCGTGCAGCTCCCGGCGGAGTCGGTGGTGTTGATCTCGACCAGCTCCCGGTAGATCTCGCGCAGCTCGCCCTGCGCCGGCGTGGGCTGTGCGGGCGCGCGAAACGCGAGCGACGCCCCCAAGGCGACCCAGATTGCGCGGCTGAGTGCTTTCATTTTTTCCCCCGTCGAAAAAAACCTTGCCCCTGTCACGCGTGTGACCGCATATACTAATGGGTGTGCGTGGCGCAGTGCATCGGCGCCGCGGAACCCGGTCCAGTCCAGGGGAGTTTGCCATGCCAATCAAGAAGATCTTGATCGTCGATGATTCAGCCACCGACCGCCAGTTCCTGCTGGAAGTGTTGAGCAAGCAGGGTTATCAATGCGTGACCGCGCCAAGCGCCGACGAGGGCATCGCCAAGGCGAAGACCGAGCAGCCGGACCTGATCCTGATGGACATCATCATGCCCGGTACCGACGGTTTCAAGGCGACGCGCATCATCACGCGCGACGAAGCCACCAAGCACATCCCGGTGATCGTGTGCACCAGCAAGAAACTGGAAACCGACCGGGTCTGGGGCATGCGTCAGGGCGCCAAGGACTACATCGTCAAGCCTGTCGATGCCAAAGACCTTCTCGCCAAGATCGCAGCGCTCGGCTGAACCCGCAGGTCACGCCAACAGTACGAGCGCGAGTGCCACGGCGCCGGGAAGCGCCTGCGCCCAGAGGATCTTGCGGCTCGCCGTGAAGCCGCCGAATACGCCGGCGACGACGACGCAGCCGAGGAAAAAAATCTTGATAGAGGTTCCCGCGTCGCCGAGAGCGAGACCCCATCCGAGCCCGGTTGCGACGAACCCGTTGTACAGACCCTGATTCGCGGCGAGCGCCTTCGTGGCCCTGGCGAAATCGGGCGTGGTGCCGAAAGTGCGAAGGCCCAGGGGCCGGGTCCAGAGGAACATCTCGAGGATGAGGAACCCGAAATGCAGGACAGCGACCAGTGCGACCGCGACGTTCGTGATGGTTGTCATGGAACCCCTTTCCTCCGGCAAACCCCGACCTGCGACCCGCTAGAGTTGCCAGCCGATCTTGCGGTCGAGCGACCAGGGGCCGCCGCCGCGCAGCGCTATGGCGAACATGAGGAGGCCCCACATCAGCGGGTATTCGTAGCCGCCGGCGCCCCACCCGAATTTGGGCAGATGGTGGTAGACGATCACCGCCATTTCGATGGTGATGGCCGCGGCGAAAAAGCGCGTGAACAGGCCCAAGGCGACGCACAGCCCGCCGACGGTTTCCAGGATGATGAGAACGACCGCCAGAGGTTCGGCCGGCGCGATGCCTCGCTTGACCAATGCCATCTGCGCCGTCGCCCCGACGCCCATCATCAACTTGGGCCAGCCGTGCGGAAGGATCATCAAGCCGACGGTCAAGCGGATCAGGGGCCACGTAAGCGGCGCGACCCAATCGTAGAACGGCTTGAGCTTGGGAAACAGCAGTCTCGGTTCGTTTTGCGCGTCCATCGTCGTCCTCCTCCGCTGCCGGGTGGCAGCCATGCTAGAAGCATATATGGGCATGTGCAACTGGTTGCGCGGCAAAGCTTCCGGACAGGTCTATACCAGCCCGTCCATCACCATCACATCGACGTAATCTCCAGCTTTGACGTTTCCCTGCTCGTGCCCGAGCACGACGAAGCAGTTGGCTTCCGACATCGAGCGCAGGATCCCGGAGCCTTGCGCTCCGGTGAGGCGCACGCTCCACTCGCCGTTTTTCAATTCCAATATGCCGCGCTGGTATTCGGTGCGGCCGGGTTTCTTGCGCATCGCCGTCTCCGATTTCGCGCGCAGGAGCGGCAGGTCGGTGTCGTTGCGGCCCATCATCGTCAGCAGCGCGCCGCGCACGAAGTGATAGAAGGTGACCATGACGGCGACCGGATTGCCGGGCAGGCCGAAGAGATAGGCCGATTTTCCGCGCGCGCGGATGCGGCCGAAGGCCATCGGGCGGCCCGGGCGCATGGCGATTTTCCAGAACACGACTTCGCCGAGCTTCGCCATCATCTGCCGGGTGAAATCGGCTTCGCCGACGGACACGCCGCCCGAGGTCACCACCGCGTCGGCGCCCGCCGCGGCCTTGCGGAACGCGGCTTCGAGTTTTTTCGGATCGTCGCGCACCACGCCGAGGTCGGTGACCTCGCACCCCAGGCGCGTGAGCATGCCCCAGAGCGTGTAGCGGTTGGAGTCGTGCACTTCGCCGGCCTTCAGCTTCTTTCCGACCGACACCAGCTCGTCGCCGGTGGAGAAGAACGCCACTTTCAATTTCCGCCGCACGCTCACCTCGGCGATGCCAAGCGAGGCGATCAATCCGATATCGGCGGGGCGCAGCATCCGGCCCGCCCTGAGCGCGGGCTTGCCTTTCTGCAGGTCTTCGCCCGCGCGCCTGCGGTTCTGTCCGGGTTCCTGCCCTGCGGGAATGCTGACGCGCTTGCCGTCCGCATTGACGGCTTCCTGGATGACGACGGTGTCGGTGTTCTTCGGCATCACGGCGCCGGTCATGACGCGCACGCACTCGCCGCGCTTCACTTCGCCCGTGAACTCCCTGCCGGCGTAGGCGGCGCCGATCTCGGTAAGCGTCACCGGCTCATCTGCGCCGAGGTCGTCGTTGCGCACCGCGTAGCCGTCCATCGCCGAGTTGTCGTGCGCGGGGACATCGATCGGCGAAACAACGTCTTTCGCGAGCACGCGCCCGAGCGCTGCGCGCACGCGAAGCTTCTCGACGCCGGACACCGGATCGATGAACGAGCGAATGACTGCGTTCGCCTTGGCGACCGGCAGCGCGTCCGGGTCGTAGTCGCTGACGCAGCTGATCGCCTGTTGAAGCGTGCTCATTTTTCGTTCGCTGCCAGCTCTTCGAGCGTGTTGAAATTGGAAAAGGCCTCGGCTTCGTCGTCGAAGCCGACCTCGACGGCGTTGAGCGTCGCGTACCACGCGTCGATCTTGCGGCCGCCTTCTTTCAGGAAGTCGGCGAGGTGATCGAGCACGCCGCGGCGCATGAGCGAAAACACCGGGTGCGGCTGGTCGCCGGTTTTCGCCACGGCCAGCTCGGCGCCGGATTCGTCCAGCCGCTGGTACAGCCGCTCGACGAGATCCGGCGGCAGGAACGGCGAATCGCAGGGAACCGAGGCGAGAAACGGCCGCTTGGAAGTCGAGAGCCCGGCGTGCAGTCCCGCGAGCGGCCCTGCGTACCCTCCGATCGCGTCGCTCACCACGCGCACGCCGAAAGTCCTGTATTCCTCGTGGTTCTGGTTGGCGTTGATGATGATGCCGCCGACCTGCGGCGCGAAGCGCTCGTACACGTGATCGACGAGGCGCTTGCCGCGGAAGGCCTGCAGGCCCTTGTCCACCCCGCCCATGCGGCTGCCTTTGCCGCCCGCGAGGATCAATCCGGTGACCGAGGAGAGCACGGCGCGCCCGCCGCTACGCCATCAGCGTCGGCGCGACGGTCTTCCTGAAGCGGTGCCTGCCGGTGAAGAGCAGGTAGTGCTTGCCGCCCGCCGCGCGGCCGATCATGGTGATGCCGAGCTTCGCCGCGATCTCGTGGCCCATCTTGGTGAGGCCCGAGCGGGAGACGAGGAACGGGATGCGCATCTGTGCGGCCTTGATCACCATCTCGGAAGTGAGCCGCCCGGTGGTGTAGAACATCTTGTCCGAACCGTCCACCCCGTCGAGCCACATCTGGCCGGCGATCGCGTCCACGGCGTTGTGCCGCCCTACATCCTCGACAAAGTACAGGATCTTGACTCCAACCGAGGTGTTCGTCGCAAGGGCGCAACCGTGAACGGCGCCCGCCTCCTTGTAGATGGCCTCGTGGCGGCGCACCGCGTCGAGCAGGGCGTGAAGCGCATCTTCGGTGAGCGTGACGTCCTCGCGCAGCCTGATCGAATCGATTTCCTCCATCAGGTCGCCGAACACCGTGCCCTGGCCGCAGCCGGTGGTGACGGTGCGCTTTTGCATTTTTTCCTCGAGCCCCTTGAGCGGTTTGCGCGTCGTGATCGCGACCGACGCCGTCTCCCAGTCCACCTGCACCGCGGCGATTTCGTCGATGGATTTCACCAGGCGCTGGTTGCGCAGGTAACCGATGGCGAGCGCCTCGGGCGCCTGGCCGAGCGTCATCAGTGTGACGATCTCGCGCTTGTCCACGTAGAGCGTGAGGGGATGCTCGCCCGCTATCGGCGTCGGCACGGCCTCGCCGCGCTCGTTGATCGCCTCGACTTCGAACGTGAGGGGTTTCGAAGCGTGGGTGAGCTTGAGGCGGTGCGGCGTCTTCATCCGCCTATGTAGGACATCTCGATCTTGCGCAGCTTCGCTGTTTCCGCCGTGCGGATTTCCGAGTAGCGGTCGGCGCGCGCCTGCCAGATGCGCGCGATCGCGCCGGAAATCTCCGCGTCGGAGGAGCCGCCGCGCAGCATGGCGCGCAGGTCGTAGCCCGCCGTGGCGAAAAGGCACGTGTACAGCATGCCCTCGGTGGAGAGCCGCGCGCGCGTGCAGGTGCGGCAGAAAGCCTGCGTCACCGAGGAGATCACGCCGATCTCCCCCGACCCGTCCCGGTAGCGCCAGCGCTCGGCGACTTCGCCCGCGTAATTCGGTTCGACCGGTTCGAGGGGCATCTTCTCGCCGATCGTGCGCACGATCTCGGCCGAGGGCAGGACGTCGTCCATGCGCCAGCCGTTGGTGTGGCCCACGTCCATGTACTCGATGAAGCGCACGATGTGGCCGCTGCCCTTGAAGTAGCGCGCCATCGGGATGACTGAATCCTCGTTCGCGCCGCGCTTCACCACCATGTTGACCTTGATCGGCGCGAGCCCCGCGGCGGCCGCAGCGTCGATGCCGTTCAGCACTTCGCAGACCGGGAAGTCGGCGTCGTTCATCCTGCGGAAAACCGCTTCGTCGAGCGAGTCGAGGCTGACCGTGACGCGCTTCAGGCCCGCCGCTTTCAGCGCGCGCGCTTTCTTCGCGAGGACCGAGCCGTTGGTGGTGAGCGTAAGGTCGAGTCCCGGAATGTCGGCGAGCATCTCGATCAGGCGCTCCAGGTTCCTGCGCAAGAGCGGCTCGCCGCCGGTCAGGCGGATTTTCTCGACGCCGTGGCCGCGAAACACGCGCGCCAGCCGCGCGATCTCCTCGAAGCTCAGCAATTCGCTCTTCGGGAGAAACGCGTAGTCGGGGCCGAACACGTCGCGCGGCATGCAGTAAATGCAGCGGAAGTTGCACCGGTCGGTGACCGAGATGCGCAGGTCGTGCAGCCTGCGGCCGAGCGTGTCTTCGCCTGAGCGCGCGGGAGAACCCAATGTCCCTTCCCCGGGGAGGGGATTTGTCCTGCGCGCGTCCGTGATCGGAATGACCCGGTCCGTCATTTGCGTAGCCGCCTCATCAAATGCGGTTCATAATTCGCCGTCTGCTGAACGCGTGAGTATAGCCGGAAAAATGCCTCAGACCAGCCTCGCCGTCGCAGTGGTGATGGAACGCACGCCGCTGGAAAACAACCGCTGGCAGTCGGAGAAGTGGGAACCGATCGGCGTCGTGCCCGACGCGGGAGAGCCCGGCGCTGCGCCGCGCGCGCTCGTCGAGAACGAGGCGCGGGCGCAGTGGCTGCACCCGGGGTTCAAGCTCGAGCTTTTCCACGACGAGGCGGAGGGCTATTACCTCAATCTCACTTCAAACAAACCGTTCGTGTTCGTGAACTGGCTCGAAGAAGAAGGTGCGGGCGTGCCCAAGGCGGTCACGCTGAGCTACAACGAGGCGGCGCGCATGCTCGATTCCGGAGCGCGCGTGGACGGTGTGCCGATGCCGCCGCAATGGATCCCCTGGCTCGCGGAGTACGTCGAGCGCAACTACAGGCCGGAGCCGAAGAAACGCTCCCGGCCGCCGTCGTTCAAGGGCGCGAAGCGCGATGATCGCTGACGACGACGGCAATTTCGTCTCGCGCTGGTCGCGGCGCAAGATCGAGGCGCGCAAGACCGAGGAGAAGCCGGCCGAGCCGAAGCCGTCCCCGCAGCCGGCGCCCCCGGCCGCTCCGGCGGTTTCGAACGCGGGCGCAGCCGCGGCGCCGCCGGACACGTCCGCGCCGCGCGAATTGCCGCCGCTCGAATCGCTCAAAGGCCTCGCTTCCGAATACACCGAATTCCTGAAGCCCGGCGTGGACGAGAACCTGAGGCGCTCGGCTCTGAAGCGGCTCTTCAGCGATCCGCACTTCGAGAACTTCGAACGGTTCGAGGCGTACTGCGAAGACTTCACCCAGGGCGAACCCATTTCCCTGGCGATGCTGAAGACGCTCGAGCACGCGAAGGGCCTGCTTTTCGGCGACGAGGAGAAGAAGAAGGACGCGCATGCTGCGGCGGAGACGCCCGCCGCCGGACCTCCGCCCGAGACGGCCGAAAAGCCCGGGGCGCGAGGCGACGCCCAGGCACCAGCGCCACCCACCGTGCCCGCCGAACGGGAAGAAAAGACCTGAAATGTCCTTCGACGAGCGCACGCTGAAGATCTGCAACTGCAACAAGACCATGGCGCTCGATGCCAAGGCGCTGGTGGCCGCGCTCCGACTCAAACAGCCGATCCAGATGCACACCGAGCTGTGCCGCAAGGAAGTCGGCAGCTTTCAGGAGTCGCTCAAGGACGAGGCCTGCGTCGTCGCCTGCACGCAGGAGGCGACGCTTTTCTCGGAGCTCGGGCGCGAAGCAGGCGCAGCGACGCAGCTGAAATTCATCAACATCCGCGAGCACGCCGGCTGGTCGAAGGAGGGCGCGCAGGCGACGCCCAAGATCGCCGCGCTGCTCGCCCTCGCCGAGCTGCCCGAGCCCGAAGCCGTGCCGGTGGTGAATTACCAGTCGGGCGGGCAACTCCTCATCATCGGGCCGGCGGAGGCCGCGATCACCTGGGCGGACAAGCTCGCCGAGCAGCTCGATGTCAACGTGCTGGTCACCCGGGGCAAGGGGGGCGAGCTACCGGCGGAGCGCCGCTACCCGGTTTGGTCGGGCAAGGTGAAGTCCCTGAAAGGACATCTGGGCGAGTTCGAGGTCGTCTGGGAGCAGGACAACCCGATCGACCTGGAAGTCTGCACGCGCTGCAACGCCTGCATCCATGCGTGCCCGGAGCAGGCCATCGATTTTTCCTACCAGATCGACATGGACAAGTGCAAGGCGCACCGCGAGTGCGTCAAGGCCTGCGGCGCGATTCGCGCGATCGACTTCGAGCGCGCCGCGCGCGAGCGAAGCGAGCGCTTCGACATGGTGCTCGATTTCTCGGCGCAGCCGCTGATACGCACCGCGCAGCCGCCGCAGGGCTACCTCGCGCCGGGTGCCGATCCGCTCGAGCAGGCGCTCGCCGCCGGGCAGCTCGGCCAGATGGTGGGCGAATTCGAAAAGCCGCGCTTCTTCGCCTACCACCCGAACATCTGCGCGCACAGCCGCTCCTCCAAGGTCGGCTGCAACCAGTGCCTCGAGGTCTGCTCGGCCGGCGCCATCGCGCCGGACGGCGACCACGTGAAGGTCGACCCGCACCTGTGCATGGGCTGCGGCGGTTGCGCGACCGTCTGCCCTTCGGGCGCGATGACTTACGCCTTTCCTCGCGTGCCGGATCTCGGGGCGCGGCTGAAGCGCGTGCTATCGGTGTATGCGCAGGCGGGCGGCAAGGACGCCTGCCTGCTCCTGCACAACGCCGGCGCGAGCCGCGCGCTCATCGCGAAGCTCGCGCGCCGCGGGCGCGGGTTACCCGCGCGCGTGATCCCGCTCGAAATCCACCATCCCGCCTCGATCGGGATGGATGTGCTGCTCGCGTCGCTCGCCTATGGCGCGGGCCAGGTCGTGGTGCTCGCCGCGCCGAAGGAGGCGGCGGAATACGGCGACGCGGTGAAAAAGCAGATGGGTTTCGCCGAGACCATCGCGAACGAGCTCGGCTACGGCGGGAGGCATTTCCGGTTTCTCGCGACCGACGAGCACGCCGTGCTGGAAAAGGAGATCTGGGCGCTCGCGCCTGCGGCCTCGGTGGCCAAGCCCGCGACCTACCAGCTTTCGCCCGAAAAGCGCACCACGCTCGAATTCGCGATCGACCACCTCGCCAGGCAGGCGCCGAAGCCGCAGGAGGAGATCAAGCTCGGCGCGGGCGCCCCATACGGGCAGGTGCTGGTCGACAAGCAGACCTGCACGCTGTGCATGGCGTGCGTCGGCGCCTGCCCGGAATCGGCGCTCGTCGACGGGCGCGACCAGCCGATGCTGAAATTCATCGAGCGCAACTGCGTGCAATGCGGATTGTGCGAGAAGACCTGTCCCGAGAACGCGATCACGCTCGTCCCGCGCCTGCTGCTTGCGCCGCAGGCGAAGCAGGAAGTCACGCTGAACGAGGCGGAACCCTTCAACTGCGTGCGCTGCGGCAAGCCCTTCGGCACCCGCCAGATGGTGGACAACATGCTCGGCAAACTCACCGGGCACTCGATGTTCGCGGGCGGGGGGGCGCTGAGAAGGCTCCAGATGTGCGCCGACTGCCGCGTGGTGGACATGATGGAGAACAAGAGCGAAATGACCATCCAGGACGTGAAGAAGTGAGCGCCACGGTCACGCCGCTCGAGTTCCAGCCGCCCCAAGTGCCCGAGGATGAGGCGCGCGCGGGGTACTATGCGCTGCTCGCGCGGCTTTTCTATTCCGGCCCGGACGCCGCGCTGCTCGCAACCATCGGCGGTGCCGACGAGGTCGCAGGCGGCGCCGGGCAGTCCGCGCTTGCGGACGCGTGGAACAGGCTCGCCGCCGCGGCAAGAGTGATGGAGGCCGACGCGGCCCGCCTCGAGTACGACGAGCTCTTCGTCGGCACAGGGAAAGCCGACGTGACGCCTTACGCGAGCTACTACCTCGCCGAGACGGGCCGGGAGAAGATCCTCGCGCGGCTGCGGGGGGGGCTGCTTGGGTTGGGGCTCGCCCGGTCCGAAGCGGCTCACGAACCCGAGGACCACATGGCGGGTCTGTTCGATGTCATGCGGCACTTGATTTCATTGGGTTCTGAAGATACTGCGCTGCAAAGGCAACAAGGGTTTTTCGACCGATATATCGCCCGTTCCTACCCTGGTTTTTGCGGCGCAATACGGAAAAGCGAAAAGGCTAATTTTTACAAACACGTTGCCCACTTCGCCGAGACCTTTCTGGTGGTTGAATCCGAGGCCCTTAAGGTGTTCTAATTAAGCCCATGCAGTAAGCTGTATATTTCAGGTGTTGACGATAGCAAGGAGACCCCAGATGAAGAGCGATACGAAATCAAAACTGAGCCGCAGGGACTTCCTCGTCGCAGCAGGCGTAGGCGGAGCCGCAACGGCAAGCGCAATCGTCGGCCGGGCGCTCACCCCAGAGGAGCCCCACACAGTCGCAAGCAACGACAAGCGGCGCGGCAAGGGTTACCAAGAAACCGCGCACGTCCGCACCTACTACAACACCGCAAAAGTCTGACCCGAGGAGGCGCGACCACCATGATGCTGACCAGGAAATCCGCTGGAGCCCCCGCTCATCTCTCTTCCGGCCGTCTGTCGCACAGCCTCTCCGGGATGCTCGCGAAGACGATCGACCGCCGCACGTTCCTGCAGCGCTCCGGCGTCGCCGCCGGAGCGGGCGCGTTCGCTTCGCAGCTGCCGTTCAGCATGATCGGCAAGGCCGACGCCGCCGCCGAAAAAGACGGCAGCATCGAGGTCAAGCGCTCGGTGTGCACGCACTGTTCGGTAGGGTGCGCCATCGACGCGGTGGTGCAGAACGGCGTGTGGGTGCGCCAGGAGCCGGTGTTCGATTCTCCGCTCAACCTCGGCGCGCACTGCGCCAAGGGCGCTTCGGTGCGCGAGCACGGCATGACCGAGCACTCGCACCGGCTGAAATATCCGATGAAGCTGGTGAACGGCAAATACCAGCGGATCTCCTGGGATACGGCGATCAACGAGATCGGCGACCGTATGCTCGCGCTGCGCAAGGAGTCCGGTCCCGATGCGATCTACATCGTCGGCTCCTCCAAGCACAACAACGAGCAGTCGATGCTGCTCCGCAAATGGGTCTCGCTGTGGGGCTCGAACAACTGCGACCACCAGGCGCGCATCTGCCACTCGACCACGGTCGCGGGCACGGCCCAGACCTGGGGCTACGGCGCGATGACCAACTCGTACAACGACGAGCAAAACTCAAAGAGCCTGCTCTTTCTCGGCTCGAACGCGGCCGAGGCGCACCCGGTCTCGATGCTGCATACGCTGCACGCAAAGGAGAACGGCTGCAAGGTGATCGTCGCCGACCCGCGCTTCACGCGCACGGCTGCGAAGGCCGACACCTACGTGCGCATCCGCTCGGGGAGCGATATCGCGTTCATCTTCGGGATTCTTCACCACATCTTCAAGAACGGCTGGGAGGACAAGAAATACATCCACGACCGCGTTTACGGCATGGACAAGGTCAAGGAAGAAGTGCTGAAGAAGTGGACGCCGGCCAACGTCACCGACGTTACGGGCGTCCCGGAAGCAGAGGTCTTCCACGTTGCCAAGACCCTGGCCGAGAACCGGCCGGGCTTCATGATCTGGGCGATGGGGCAAACGCAACACACCACCGGTAACGCCATGGTGCGAGCGAGCAACATTCTGATGCTTGCGCTTGGCAACGTCGGGCGCTCGGGGGGCGGCTGCAACATCTACCGCGGTCATGACAACGTGCAGGGCGCGACCGACGTCGGCCCCAATCCGGATACGCTGCCGGGCTACTACCCGGTCGGGGTGCCCGGATCCTGGACGCACTGGGCGCGCGTATGGAACGTCGACCTCGAGTGGCTGCAGGACCGCTTCGCACCGGGGATGATGGGCAAGCCGGGAATGACGGTGTCGCGCTGGATCGACGGGGTGATGGAGAAGAACGAGAACATCGACCAGGACTCGAACCTCCGCGCGTTGTTCTACTGGGGGCATGCACCGAACTCGCAGACGCGCGGCCTCGAGATGATCAAGGCGATGAAGATGCTCGATCTCCTCGTCGTGATCGATCCGTACCCGTCGGCCACCGCGGCGATGGCCGCGATGCCGGTCGAGGGTGTGCAGGAGAAGGCGGGCCGGGGCGTGTACCTGTTGCCCGCGTGCACGCAATTCGAAACCGAGGGCTCGGTGACCGCGTCGAACCGCTCGCTCCAGTGGCGCGAGAAGGTGATCGACCCGCTGTTCGAATCGCGCTCCGACCAGGCGATCATGCTGGCCTTCGCCAGGAAGCTCGGCTTCGAGGACCAGTTCCTCGGCAGGAAGGACGGCAAGCAGAACCTGCGTGTGATGAAGGCGAAAGGCGGCTACGACGAGCCCTCGATGGAGGACACGCTCAGGAACGAAATCAACCGCGGAAGCTGGACCATCGGCTACACCGGGCAGTCGCCCGAGCGGCTGCAGGCGCACATGCGTAACATGCACGTGTTCGACGTGAAGACGCTGCGCGCCAGGGGCGGCAAGGACGCGAAGACGGGCTACGACCTGACGGGCGACTACTTCGGCCTGCCGTGGCCTTGCTACGGCAACGCGGCCCTGAAGCATCCGGGTACGCCGAACCTCTACGACACCTCCAAGCCCATGATGGAAGGCGGCGGTTGCTTCCGCGCGCTCTTTGGCATGGAGAAGGACGGCGTGAACCTGCTCGCCGAGGACGGCTCGCACCCCAAGGGCTCGGACATCACCACCGGCCATCCGCAGTTCGACCACGTGCTGCTGAAGAAGCTCGGCTGGTGGGATGAGCTGACCGACGAGGAGAAGAAGGAAGCCGAGGGCAAGACCTGGGCGACCGACCTCTCCGGCGGCATCATCCGGGTCGCCATGAAGAACCACGGCTGCCATCCGTGGGGCAACGCCAAGGCGCGCGCCATCGTGTGGAACTTCCCCGACGGCATCCCGCAGCACCGCGAGCCGCTCTACGGCATCCGCGCGGATCTGGTCGACAAGTACCCGACGCACGACGACGTCAAGGTGCTCTGGCGGCTGCCGACGCTGTTCAAGTCGGTGCAGGACAGGAACAAGAACATCGGCAAGGACTTCCCGATCGTTCTCACGAGCGGACGCCTGGTCGAGTACGAGGGCGGCGGCGAGGAGACTCGCTCCAATCCGTGGCTCGCCGAGCTGATGCAGGAAAACTTCGTCGAGATCAACCCCAAGGCGGCGGCCGACCGCGGTATCCGCAACGGCGAACAGGTGTGGGTCAAGACGCCGACGGGCGCTCGCCTGAAAGTCTCGGCGCTGGTTACCGAGCGCGTGGGTCCGGATCATGCCTTCATCCCGTTCCATTTTTCGGGCTGGTGGCAGGGCAAGGACATGCTGCCCTACTACCCGGACGGCGCGGAGCCGATCGTGCGCGGCGAGGCGGTCAACACCGCGACGACCTACGGCTACGACCGCGTGACGATGATGCAGGAATCCAAGACCACCGTCTGCCAGATCGAGCGGGCATAGCGAGGAGGAGACAACCATGGCGCGAATGAAATTCCTGTGCGACGCCGAGCGCTGCATCGAGTGCAACGGCTGCGTGACCGCCTGCAAGAACGAGAACGAGGTTCCCTGGGGCGTCAACCGCCGCCGCGTCGTGACCATCAACGACGGTGTCGTGGGCGCCGAGAAGTCGATCTCGGTCGCCTGCATGCACTGCTCGGACGCGCCGTGCATGGCGGTGTGCCCGGTGGACTGCTTCTACCGCACCGAAGAAGGCGTGGTGTTGCACGACAAGGACCTGTGCATCGGCTGCGGCTACTGCTTTTACGCCTGTCCGTTCGGGGCGCCGCAGTTCCCTCAGGCCGGAGCCTTCGGCCTGCGCGGCAAGATGGACAAGTGCACCTTCTGCGCGGGCGGCCCGGAAAAAGACCTGTCGAAGGAAGAATTCGCCAAGTACGGATCGAACCGACTCGCGCAAGGCAAGCTCCCGGCCTGCGCCGAGATGTGCTCGACCAAGGCGCTGCTGGGCGGGGACGGAGACGTGATCGCCGACATTTATCGCCAGCGAGTGTTCAAGCGCGGCAAGGGCTCGGAAGTATGGGGCTGGGGCACCGCCTACGGCAAGCCAGACCAGCCCAAGGCGGCTCCGGCGGGAGCGAAGTCATGACGACAGCCCGCAGGCTCATGCTCGCGGTCGCCGCCGTCGCTGTCGGCTTGAGCGCCTGTGGCGAACGCGATCAGGTGAC
The DNA here is from genome assembly GCA_035637655.1 of Burkholderiales bacterium. GTDB lineage: Bacteria > Pseudomonadota > Gammaproteobacteria > Burkholderiales > SG8-39 > VBDM01. The sequence continues at coordinate 20,203 of DASPWT010000050.1, forward strand.
CGTTTACAAACAGGGCCAGTACCAGGGCAAGCCCGACACCAAGCCCTGGGAGAATGATCCGGGCGCGAGCCTCTACACCAGCTCCAAGTGGAACAAGGGCGACAAAACTAGTTGGGAAAGCGCCGTCAGGACCCGCAACCTCGCGCAGAACGAATACACCCGCGTCGAATGAGGAGGAGCCGCTCATGAAACCGGCCGCGGTTCTTGGGCTCGCGCTCTTGCTGTTCCTGCCGCTCGCCGCAACCGCGCAGCAGCAGGAAACCCAGCAGCAGCGCGCGCAGTCGCAGCCCTACAACAACGCTCCCGTGTGGCGCGAGGTGCGCTCCGGCAAGGAGGAGTACACCTCGATCAAGGGCCGCGAGACGGGCGTGCTCGTCCAGACCTACGGTGAAACCTGGAGACAGCTGAAGAACGGCTGGATCACGCCCATCGCCGGCTGGCTGATCGCCGCGGTCGTGGTCGTCATCGGTGCGTTCTACAAGTGGCGCGGCAGCATCAAGGTCCACGGCGAGCCTTCCGGCCGGCTGATCGAGCGCTTCACCCCGTTCGAGCGCTATACGCATTGGGTGGTCGCGATCAGCTTCGTCATTCTCGGCGTGAGCGGCCTCGTCATGATGGTGGGGAAATACGTGCTGCTGCCGGTGATCGGCTACACGCTGTTCGCCTGGCTCGCGCAGCTTTCGAAGCATCTGCACAATTTCGTCGGGCCGGTGTTCGTCGTGAGCCTGCTGATGTTCATCGTCATGTTCGTCAGGGACAACCTCCCGCGCCTCTACGACATCAAGTGGTTCGCGAACCTGGGCGGAATGATCTCAGGCGGGCACGTCCCGTCCGGCAGATTCAACGCGGGCGAGAAGGTCTGGTTCTGGGCCGGCGTGGTGGTGTTGAGCCTGATCGTGAGCGCATCGGGTCTGGTGCTGCTGTTCCCCAATTTCGACCAGGTGCGCGCGGTCATGATCGAGGCGAACGTGGTGCACGCGGTTACGGCCGGCGCGGTGACGGCCATTTCTCTGGGCCATATCTATCTCGGCACGATCGGCCTGGAGGGGGCGTACGAGGCGATGCGCACCGGCTACGTCGATGAGACCTGGGCCAGGGAACACCACGAGTACTGGTACAACGACGTGAAGTCCGGGAAGGTCAAGGCCGGGACGGCGATAGGCCAGCCCGACGCGCCGCAGGCCCAGCATTGAGGAGGGGAAGCGCCATGAATGTTCGTATCCTGATCATGAGCGTCGCGATGGCGGCGAGTGCAGGCGCGGTCTGGGCGAAGCTGCCCGCTGCTCCGGCCGATCCGGCCAAGGCCGCGGAAGCCAAGGCGAAAGCGGACGAAGCGGCGAAGAAAGACGCCGACCTGCTCGGCAAGTACCAGGACAAGGCGGTAGCCAACTATCGCAAGAACAAGGGCATCAGGGGACCCGTGCCCAAGAAGTAGGGGTGTAGAAAAGGGGCGCCTCGGCGCCTTTTTTGTTTTGCGGCAACAGTCGCGTTCAGCCCGCGATCAAGCGGTAGGTCAGTCCGGACGCGCCGCAGCCGAGGATCACAGGGATCATCCCGCTCCTGTAGCGCCACAGCGCAATCGTCGCCGCGAGGCCGACGAGCAGCGAGAACCACTCGAACCGGCCCGAGAAACCTTCCGGCCAGAACACGTGCCAGGCGAAGAACAATGCGAGGTTGAGAATCACGCCGACCACCGCGGCGGTGATCCCGGTGAGCGGCGCGGTGAACTGCAGCTTGCCGTGCGTGGATTCCACCAGCGGGCCGCCGAGGAGGATGAAAAGGAACGAGGGCAGGAAGGTGAAGAAGGTCGCCACCGCGGCGCCCGCGCACCCGGCGAGCGCCAGCGTTTCGGGACCGAGCGCCGCCTTCGTCCAGGCACCGACAAAACCGACGAAGGCGACCACCATGATGAGCGGCCCCGGCGTCGTTTCTCCCAGCGCGAGCCCGTCGATCATCTGTGTCGCCGTCAGCCAGTGGTAGTGCTCCACCGCGCCCTGGTAGACGTAGGGCAGGACCGCGTAGGCGCCGCCGAAGGTGAGCAGCGCCGCCTTGGTGAAGAACCAGCCCATTTGTGCGAACGCGCTGTCCCAGCCGAACAGGGCGACGAGCGCGCCCAGCGCGCCGATCCAGATCGCGAGGAAAATCGCGACGACGAGCGCAAAATGCGCCCAGCGGAACAGCGCGTGCGAAGGGGTGGGCGTGGCGTCGTCGATCAATGCCGGCCCGTAGCTTTTCCCGGCGCCTTCGTGACCACCGGTGGAAAACTTTTCAGGAGCGATGCGTCCGCCGAGGTAGCCGACGATGCCCGCGACGAGCACGATATAGGGAAACGGCACGTCGAATGCGAAAATCGCGACGAACGCCGCCAAGCTGATGGTCCACAGCACGGCATTCTTCAGGGCGCGCGAGCCGATGCGGTACGCGGCGAACAGGACCATCGCCGTGACCGCCGGTTTGATTCCGTAGAACAACCCGGCAATCACGGGGACGTTGCCGAAGGCCTGGTAGATCCACGTGAGCGCGGCCAGAATGACGAGCGATGGAAGCACGAAAAGGGTTCCTGCGATCACGCCGCCCCAGGTACGGTGCATCATCCAGCCGATATAGGTGGCGAGCTGCGTCGCCTCGGGCCCCGGTAACAGCATGCAGTAGTTGAGTGCGTGCAGAAAACGCTTCTCCGAGATCCAGCGTTTCCGCTCGACGAGGTCCTGGTGCATGATCGCGATCTGCCCGGTCGGGCCGCCGAAGCTGATGAAGCCGAGCTTCAGCCAGTAGAGGAAAGCCTCGGAAAAGGATACCGGGGAGGGCCTGGACTGCGCGCGGTCGCTCATGGTGCTGGACTATACTTGACCCTTACCTGAACCCGCCAATTTTCCCGGCCAGAGAATGAAATCGGCACGACTCGTTCCCAAAATTCGCATTCTCATCGGCGCGGTCGTAGCGATCGGTCCCGGGAGGGCCGACCTGCTCGGCGCCATCGCCCGCACCGGATCGATCTCGGCGGCTGCACGCGAGATGAAAATGTCGTACCGGCGCGCCTGGCTGCTCGTCGAGGCGATGAACGCCGCTTTCCGGCGGCCGCTGATCGAGACGCTCACCGGCGGTGACGGCGGAGGCGGGGCGCGCGTCACGAAATTGGGAGAGGAAGT
>DASPWT010000051.1:0-8922 GCA_035637655.1 Burkholderiales bacterium
GGCTCGCCACCTATTTGGCATCGAGGATCGAGAGAAAGCCGTCATGTCCTACCAGGTTCTCGCTCGCAAGTGGCGTCCGCGCACGTTCGAGTCGCTGGTCGGGCAGGAGCACGTCGTCAAAGCGCTGCGCAACGCGCTGGATCAGAAGCGCCTGCATCACGCGTACTTATTTTCCGGAACCCGCGGTGTGGGCAAGACGACCCTCGCTCGCATCCTCGCCAAATGCCTGAACTGCGAGGCGGGAATCAGCTCCAGTCCCTGCGGGAAGTGTTCGGCCTGCGTGGAAATCGACGCGGGCCGCTTCATCGACCTGATAGAAGTCGACGCGGCAACCAACACCCGGGTGGACGAGATGCGCCAGCTTCTGGAGAACTCGGTGTACGCACCGACCCGCGGGCGATTCAAGGTATACGTCATCGACGAAGTCCACATGCTCTCCACCTCGGCGTTCAACGCGATGCTGAAGACTCTCGAGGAGCCGCCCGAACACATCAAGTTCATTCTCGCGACGACCGATCCCCAGAAAATCCCGGTGACGGTGCTCTCCCGCTGCCTGCAATTCAACCTCAAGCAGATGCCTTCGCGGGCGATCGCGGCTCACCTCGAGGCCATACTCGCGGAGGAAAAGTTCCCAGCCGAGGCCGGCGCGCTCAGGCTGCTGGCCGAGTGCGCGCGCGGGAGCATGCGCGACGCCCTGTCGCTTCTCGATCAGGCGATCGCGTACAGCGCCGGAAACGTCACGGAGCAGGCCGTGCGCGCCATGCTCGGCACGATCGATGACAGCTTCCTGTACTCGATCCTCGAAGGGCTCGCGCGCGGCGATTCGGCCGCCGTGCTGGCGATTGCAGAGGACATGAGGTCCCGTAGCATCGGGTTCGACGGCGCGCTTGCCGATCTCGGCGCGCTCTTGCATCGCGTCGCTCTCGCTCAGGCGGCGCCGGAGGCCGTTGACGCAGAGGGAGGGTTGCGCGAGCGATTGGTCGCTCTCGGCCGGAGGCTCGATCCGGAGGAGGTCCAGCTCTGCTATCAAATCGCGATTCACGGACGGCAGGATCTTCCGTTTGCGCCCGATGAATTCGCCGGTTTCACGATGGCGCTCCTGCGCATGCTCGCCTTTGCTCCGGGAATGCGCGAAGCCGGCGAATCGCAGCGCAGCGGCTCGGCAGGGGGCGAGCCCCCTGAAGCGGCAACGCCGACGGGGGATCGGCAGGCGGTTGCCCGGGCGTCGTTCGACGGCGATTGGCCCAAGCTCGCCAATTCGCTCGATCTCGGCGGTATCGCGAAACAGCTCGCTCAGGCAAGCGAGCTCGGGAGTTTCGACGGCGAAGCGATCGAGCTTTGCGTGCCTCCGGCGGCGAAGCACCTCGCGGAAAAGAGCTACCAGGAAAAGCTTCGCGGGGCCCTGCAGGAGCGCTTCGGCAAGCCCGTGCGCCTGACCGTGACGATAAGAGAAACAACCGGCAACACCGCCCGCGATCGAGCGGCTGCCGCAGTCAACCAAGATGCATTCGTGCGCGACCTGATCGAGAATTTCGACGCGACCATCGTCGAGTCCTCGATCAAGCCCGTACAGTGACGGAGACATTTCGATGAAGGCACAACTTGCGGGCTTGATGAAGCAAGCCCAGCAAATGCAGGAGAACATGCGCAAGCTCCAAGACGAGCTCGCCTCGATCGAGGTGGAGGGGCAGTCGGGCGCGGGCATGGTCAAGGTGACGATGACCTGCAGGCACGATGTCAAGCGGGTCAACATCGATCCGTCCTTGCTGGCCGACGACAAGGACATGCTCGAGGATCTCGTCGCCGCGGCGGTCAACGACGCCGCACGCAAAGTCGAGGCGGCGGTCCAGGAAAGGATGTCGGCCTTGACCGGCGGTCTCGGTCTGCCTCCCGGGATGCAGCTGCCGTTCTGACCGAACCAGATGAAGTCGCCCACCGCTCTGGAAGAGCTGATCGAGGCGCTGCGCTGCCTCCCGGGAGTCGGGCCCAAGTCTGCGCAGCGCATCGCCTATCATCTGCTGCAGTACGACAAGACGGGGGCGGCGAAGCTCGCGCAGTCGCTGAACGGGGCGCTGCAGAGCATTCGCCGCTGCGCCAAGTGCAACAGCTTCACGGAGCTTGAGCTGTGCGCGTTGTGCGGGTCTCCCCGGCGCGATCCTTCCCAGCTTTGCGTGGTCGAAACTCCGGGGGATCTGCTCATGATGGAGCAGACCCTGGCGTATCGCGGCCTCTATTTCGTGCTCATGGGCCGTCTTTCGCCGCTCGACGGCATCGGGCCCCGTGAGATCGGGCTCGACGTCATGCAACGGCGCCTGGCCGACGGGGAGGTCAAGGAAGTCATCGTCGCGACCAATTTCACCAATGAAGGCGAGGCGACCGCCCACTACATCAGCGAAATGCTCAAGGGCCGCGACCTGCGCGTTACCCGGATTGCGCGTGGCGTTCCGGTTGGCGGCGAGCTGGAGTACGTCGACACCGGGACTCTGGCGCAGGCTTTCGTCGAGCGCAGGCTGCTGTGACAAAACCCCTGGAAGGGTTGAAGGTGATCGAGCTGGGACAGCTGATCGCCGGGCCCTTTGCCGGGAAATTCTTCGCGGAGTTCGGCGCCGAAGTGATCAAGATCGAGCCGCCCGAGGGCGACCCGCTGCGCAAATGGAGAAAAGTCCACCAGGGCACGTCGCTGTGGTGGCACGTGCAGAACCGCAACAAGAAATCGATCACCGTCAATCTGCGGACCCCCGAGGGGCAAGACGTGGTTCGCAGGATCGCGCGGGGCGCCGACGTCGTCATCGAGAACTTTCGCCCCGGGACGCTGGAGAAATGGGGGCTAGGCTACGAACAGCTCGCGGCTCAGAACCCCGGGCTCGTCATGCTGCGGCTTTCCGGATTCGGACAGACCGGGCCGTACCGCGATCAGGCCGGGTTCGGCGCGATCGGCGAATCGATGGGCGGACTGCGCTATGTCACCGGTTTCCCCGACCGGCCTCCGGTGCGGCCCAACCTTTCGATCGGCGATGCGCTGGCCGCGCTGCATGGCGTCATCGGCGTGCTCATGGCCTTGCGCCATCGGGAAGCCGATGGGGGCAAGGGTCAGGTCGTGGATGTCGCGCTGTACGAAGCTGTCTTCAACATGATGGAGGGAGCACTGCCCGAGTACGACGTGTTCAAGGAGCTGCGCGAGCGCACCGGAAGCAATCTCACCGGCATCGTCCCGTCGAACACCTATCTCACGCGCGACGGGCAGCACGTGGTGATCGGCGCAAACGCCGACAGCATCTTCAAGCGCCTGATGAACGTGATGGAGCGCGCCGATCTTGCCGGGGACCCGTCGCTTTCCGACAATGCCGGGCGGGCGAAGCGCGCCGAGGAGCTCGATCGGGCGATCGGGGAGTGGACGGCCAGATACGACGCCGGGGACTTGTTGCGAATTCTCAATGATGCGCAAGTTCCGAACGGCAAGATCTACAGCATGGCCGACATCGTCAGCGACGCGCAGTATCTGGCCCGGGACATGATCCGCGAAGTCAGACTCAAGGACGGCACGCCGATCAAGGTGCCGGGCGTCGTACCCAAACTCTCGTCCACGCCGGGCGACATCGATTCGACAGGCCCCGAGCTCGGCGAGCACACCGCAGCAGTGCTCGCCGCCCATGGCTACAGCGAGACGGAAATTGCCGGCCTCAGGGAGCGCAAGGCCATATAGCGCGCGCACATGCAGCATACCTACATACATGAAGTGGTCGCCCGTGACGGCCTGCAGATCGAGCCGCAGTTCGTTCCGACGGAACAAAAAATCGAACTGATCGATGCGCTGTCGGAAACGGGGCTGGCGAAGATCGAAGTCACTTCATTCGTTTCACCCAAGGCGGTGCCGAACCTGCGCGATGCGGAGACGGTGATGGCGGGCATCAAGCGCAACCCTTTGGTGAAGTACGTCGCCCTGATCGCCAATCTGAAAGGAGCGGAGCGCGCAATTGCCTCGCGCGCGGACGAGGTCAACTTCGTCGTTTCCGTTTCTGAAACCCACAATCGGGCCAATGTGCGCCGTTCGACCGACGCTTCATTCGAAGGATTCAGTGAAATCATGCGCGAGCTCGAGAGAACTGGCATCGCCGTGACCGGCGCGCTTTCCACTGCGTTCGGTTGTCCGTTCGAAGGCGAGCAGGCGTCGGGGCGGGTGATGCAATTCGTCGGCCGCTACGTCGAGCTCGGAGTCCGGAGCGTCACTCTTGCCGACACCACCGGAATGGGGCATCCGAAGCAGGTCCTGGATTTGTGCACCGAGGTGAGGGACCGCTGGCCCGGATTGGAGCTCGCCCTGCATTTCCACAATACCCGGGGGATGGGGCTCGCCAATGTCCTCTCGGGACTGGCGGCGGGTGTCCAGCATTACGAGGCCTGCCTGGGCGGACTGGGCGGTTGTCCGTTCGCCCCGGGGGCGACGGGAAACATCTGCACCGAGGATCTGGTGCACATGCTCGAATGCATGGGCTATACGGCCGGGGTGAACCTCGACAAGCTTCTCGCGGTGTCGAAGCGCCTCGGCGCGATTGTCAGCCACGATTTGCCCGGGCAGGTCGTCAAGGCCGGGAAAGCGACCGACCTGCACCCGATTCCCGGCGGCCTTCACTGATTCGATATGGGCGCCCCGTGAGCATCAAGGGACGCGGCGCCGCGGACAACCCGCGAGGGCGCTTCGAGACGCTCGCGCGCAGCCGCGAGACGGAAGCCGAGGTCCAGTCCCGACCCGAAACGATGGTGACGCTGCAGCTGGCGCGCTCGATCATCGCGCGCAACGACTCGCCGGACCTCCCCTTCACGCAGTCGATCAACCCCTATCAAGGTTGCGAACACGGCTGCATCTACTGTTACGCGCGTCCCAGTCACGCCTACCTCGGACTCTCCCCCGGTCTGGATTTCGAGACACGCCTCTTCGCCAAGGAAAACGCGGCGGAGCTGCTGCGCGCAGAACTGTCCCGGCCGGGCTATCGCTGCGAGCTCATATCGCTGGGCGCGAATACCGATCCGTATCAACCGATCGAGCGCGAGCACCGCATTACCCGCCGCGTTCTCGAAGTGCTATGGGAATTTCGGCACCCCGCCGGAATCGTCACCAAGGGGTCGCTTATCGAGCGCGATCTCGATCTGCTCGAACCCATGGCGCGCGAAGGCCTGGTACAGGTGTTCATCTCGATCGGTTCGCTCGACGGCGAGATCGCCCGCACCCTGGAGCCGCGGGCTGCGGCACCTTATCGGCGCGTCGAAACCGTCCGTCGCTTGAGCGAGCGCGGCGTGCCCTGCGGCACGTTGGTAGCGCCGATCATCCCGTTCCTGAACGACAAGGACATGGAAGCGGTTCTCGAGGCCGTGAGCGAGGCCGGAGCACGCATGGCGGGGTACACGCTGCTGCGGCTTCCCTGGGAAGTGAAAGGCCTTTTCAAGGACTGGCTGGAGCGGCACACTCCGCTCAAGGCGAAACATGTCATGGCGCGCATCCGCGACATGCGCGGCGGACGCGAAAACGACCCGCAGTTCGGCAGCCGCATGAAGGGGGAGGGGCAGTACGCGGAACTGCTGCGCAAGCGCTTCGAGCTTGCCTGCAAGCGGCTGGGCTTGAACGGGGGTGGACGCGAGCGCCTGGACACCACGAAATTCCGTCGTCCTAGCCCTCTGCAGGGGAATCTATTCTAAATTTATAATTAGGTAGTTACAGGAGGTTATCAATGTATATTCTAGAGAACTTCGCGCTTTCCATCTTGATCGCGGGCTGGCCCGTGTTCGCCGGCGCGCAAGGCGCGCTCGAGAAGAAGGACGTGCATATCGCCGTCGGGGGAAAAGCCTCGCTGTACTACCTGCCGCTCACCATCGCCGAGCAACTCGGCTACTTCAAGGACGAAGGTCTGAGCTTGACGATCAGCGACTTTTCCGGGGGCTCGCAGGCGCTGAGGGCGGTCGTGGGCGGAAGCGCCGATGTCGTATCGGGAGCCTACGAGCACACGCTCAACATGCAGCCCAAGGGCCAGTACCTCCAATGCTTCGTGCAGCAAGGCCGGGCGCCGCAGATCGCAATCGGAATCGCCACGGCCAGAGCGAAGGACTACAAGTCGCCGAAAGACCTGAAAGGCCTGAAGGTCGGCGTTTCCGCGCCGGGCTCGAGCACGCACATGATCCTCAATCACTTCATTTCCACAGGCGGCCTCAAGCCGTCCGATGTCTCCGTCATCGGCGTCGGCCTCGGAGCGACGGCCATCGGCGCTCTGAAGAGCGGCCAGATCGACGCCGTTTCCAACACCGATCCGGTCATGACCAAACTCGAGCAGGATGGGGACATCAGGATCATCGCCGACACCCGCACCTTGCGGGGAACCGAGCAAGTCTTGGGCGGTCCGATGCCCGCGGGTTGCCTCTATGCACCGGTCGATTTCATTCGAAAGAACCCGGGCACGGTCCAGGCGCTCACCAACGCCATCGTCCGCGCCGACCGGTGGATCCAGTCCGCTTCTCCCCAGGACGTGCTCCGCACGGTTCCCGAGTCTTATCTGCTCGCCGACAAGGCGCTGTACCTGTTCTCGTTCAACAAGGTGAAGGAAGCCATCTCGCCGGACGGAGTCATCTCGGATGCCGGCGCGAGAAACGCGCTCAAAGTCATACCGACCTTCAATCCCGAGGTGAAGGCAAAGGAAATCAAACTCGAGCTCACCTACACGAACGAGTTCGTGAAGAAAGCGAACGCGAAGTACAAATAAAGGATGACTCCCGTCCTTGCGCTCGAGCGCGTCAGCTGCACCTTCCTGTCGCGAGACGATCCGTCGGAGCGCTATACCGCCGTCAGCGATACCACGCTCGTCATCGGTGAGGGTGAATTCGTTTCGGTGGTGGGCCCCACGGGCTGCGGCAAGACGACTTTGCTCAATGTCGCTGCCGGGTTGCTCAAGCCCTCTACCGGCACGGTAACCGTGCTCGGACGCGCGCTCGGCGGGATCAACACGCGCGCGGGCTACATGTTCCAGACCGAGGCGCTCATGCCTTGGCGCAACACTATGGAAAATGTCGTCGCCGGCCTGGAATTTCGCGGTGTGGCTCGGAAAGAGGCTCTTGAACGGGGTGACGGCTGGCTCGCGCGCGTTGGCCTCAGCGGATTCGACAAGCGCTACCCCCACCAGCTCTCCGGTGGAATGCGCAAGCGCGTCGCGCTCGCGCAGATGCTCATCCTGAATCCGCAGATTCTGCTCATGGACGAGCCGTTTTCGGCGCTCGACGTTCAGACGCGGCAGCTGATGGAGAACGAGTTGCTCGAGCTGTGGTCCGCCGACCGCAAGTCGGTGGTATTCATCACACACGATCTCGAGGAGGCGATTTCGCTATCCGACAGAGTCGTGGTGCTTTCCGCGGGCCCCGCGTCGCATCCGATCGGAGACTACGCGATCGACCTGCCGCGCCCGCGCGACGTGGCGGAGATACGCCTTGTGCCGCGCTTCATCGAAATTCACACAAAGATATGGCACGCAATGAAGGAAGAAGTGCTGAAAGGCTATGTCCAACAGCTCAAACAATAAGGCAGGAAACAATCGGCTGAAACTGCGGATCCATCAAGGACTGCTGGTGATCCTGGGCTTTGCCGTCTGGTACGTCCTGACGAGCCCGACGCTGTTGCCGCCCTTCTATTTTTCGAATCCGGACCAGGCAGCATTCTTCTTCGGCGAGCCCGTCAAGGTGCTGGCGCGCCTGTGGCAGTGGTTTGCTTCCGGAGACATCTATCAGCATCTCTGGGTGACGCTGGTCGAGACGCTGCTCGCGTTTCTCATCGGTACCGTGCTGGGCGTCGCGGTCGGGTTGTGGCTTGCACTGTCGCCCATGACCTCGGCCATCCTCGATCCCTACATCAAGGCCGCGAACGCGATGCCGCGCGTGATCCTGGCGCCGATCTTCTTCGTCTGGTTTGGACTCGATATCGCCTCGAAGGTCGCTTTGGGTGTGACGCTCGTCTTCTTCATCGTGTTCTTCAATGTATACCAGGGGGTACGCGAGGTGAGCCCGGTGGTGCTCGCCAATGCGCGCATGCTCGGTGCGAGTCCGCGCCAGCTGCTGCGTTACGTCTATGTGCCGAGCGCAATGAGCTGGGTATTCGCGAGCCTGCATAATGCGGTCGGGCTCGCCTTCGTCGGTGCGGTCGTCGGCGAATATCTCGGATCGGCGAGGGGTGTCGGCTATCTGATTCATCAGGCCGAGGGTTTTTTCGATATGAATACGGTGGTGGCCGGCATCCTGCTGCTGACCGCATTCGCTCTTGTTCTGGATTGGGCAGTAGGTCTTGCGGAAAAGCGTCTCATGGTTTGGCAACCGCGCTCCGGAGAGACCGAGCGTGTCTAATCAAGACTCTGTTACGGTGCAAAATGGTTTGACACTACTTCACGCCGACCGCTATAATTCCGCTTCTGTACCGGGCGCGGGGTGGAGCAGTCTGGCAGCTCGTCGGGCTCATAACCCGAAGGTCATAGGTTCAAATCCTATCCCCGCAACCAACCCCTCCTGGGGTGTGCAGGATCCCCGCCCGGGGAACGCTCTTTAACAATTGAACAGCCGATAGGTGTGGGCGCTGGGTGAAGCCAGTGACACCGGCTTTAACGCGTACAAGCGCGTGGGGTGTCACACAAGGCATTAACCCAAGCTCACACCAGGTCTAGCAAGGTTTTTTATTTACCTTTGCAATGACTTTGAGTGAGTAGTGGGCTCCGCGGTAAAACGCGGGGCTCGCGCAATCGCGATTAGCGATTGATCAGGATTTGAATTGAAGAGTTTGATCCTGGCTCAGATTGAACGCTGGCGGCATGCCTTACACATGCAAGTCGAACGCGAAAGGGGGCAACCCCGAGTAGAGTGGCGAACGGGTGAGCAATACATCGGAACATTTCCTGTAGCGGG
>DASPWT010000052.1:0-10283 GCA_035637655.1 Burkholderiales bacterium
GGAGCAGAAAGGCAAGCTCGATCCCGACCGGACCATGGAGCTCTTGAAGAACTTCAAGGACCCGAACAGCCCGCGCGGGCCGATCTCGGTCGACCCGGCCACCCGCGACATCGTGCAGAACGAGTATCTGCGCGAAGTGCGCCGGGTCGGCGGCAAGCTCGCCAACGTCGAGATCGAGACCGTCGGCACTGCGGTCAAGGATCCCTGGAAGGAGCTCAACAAGAAGAAGTAGTAATGCCGGACGCTGTGCGCCGGATTGCTTCCGCGCGATCGAGCCAAAGCGAAGTTCGGCTCATTGCGCCGCAACGCCTGCGGGCTGAAACGAAGTCCGATCATTCGAATAGGGACTCGTAAATAGCCGCGGAAGACGTCAAAGGAAAAATAATCTCCAACCCGACCCTTTGTATTCTTACCGCTGGATGGCCGATCAATAGACGTCCATGTCGTGCCCGATCACGACGCGGCCGCTGTAGAAACGCGCGATCTCGTCCAGGTACTCTTCTTCCGGCGGCATGGGTCCGGTGCCGCCCGGGTTTTCCCGATGCGTGATCACCAGAAGCGCTAAACCGCGCGCACCCGGGTATCCGGTACAGGGTTCTGGAAGCGGAACGGGCGCAGATATTCCGCGCGCTGCGCGAGCGCGAGGTGGATATTGTAGTGGCGCGACCGTCCGTCGAAGAAGCAGGGAGCGACCTGGAGTTCGACGCGCTTTACGAGGAAAGGCTTTTTGTCGTGGCCGGAGCAAGCCATCCGCTTTCGAATTGCCGCCGCCGCATCGCCCCGAGCGAGCTGGCGTCCCAGGATTGGATATTGCCCACGGCGGACACGGCGCCAGGGCAGATGGTGGAGACGTTCTTCCGGGACATGAAGATTCCCGTTCCTCCCGCCGTGGTCTCTTCGACGTCGGTTCATGTCACCTGCGCGCTGCTCGATACCGGCAGGTTCGTGAGCATGCTGCCCGGATCGCTGCTGGCATTCGCACCGGTGCGAAGCTCGCTGCGCGTGCTGCCGACGGACGTTCCCGAGACGAGCGGACCGATGGGGATCACCACGGTGAAGCACCGTAGTTTGACGCCGGTAGCGAAGCTGTTCATCGATCACGCCCGGAAAATCGCGGAGCAACTCGAGAGCCGCGACTTCCTCGGTAGCGAAATAGATTCGGTTCCCGACGGATAAGGAAGGAAGGGCGACGGCAAATCGGTAACTTGACGCAATGAACGCCCGGACCAGCAGCGCCAGCGCCGAGGCCCTTCGGCGGCGGGTTACATCTTCAGCAGCCGCTTCACGTTCCCGGAGAGGATTTTCGTGCGGTCCTCGAGGGAGAGCGGCAGGTCCGCCATCCATTTGGTCCCGGGCGGATTGGGAACGAACGGGTAGTCCACCGAGAAGAGGATCCGGTCCACGCCCATCTCCATGATGCAGCACATGAGCGCGGGCGTGGAGAAATTGCCGCTCGTGGTGATCCAGAAGTGCTCACAGAAGGTGTCGCGGAAGGTGCTGGGTTTGTCGGCGCCGCGCGACAGCGCCATGTTGATGCGCCAGGCCGAGAACGGCAGTGATTCGCCGAGGTGCCCGAGGATGATCTTCAGGCGCGGATACTTGTCGAACGCGCCCGAGAGGATCATGCGGATGCCGTGCGTGGCGGTCTCCACGGTGTAGCCCCAGGCCGCGGTGAGGAGCTGGGGAAAGTCCTTCAGGTAATCCTTGTAGTAGGCATCGGCGACCGCCTGCACCGGCGACGACGGATGGATGTAGAGCGGCACGTCGAGCGCCTGCGCGCGCTCGAATATCGGCCAGAATCGCTTGTCGTCGAAAAAGACCCCGTTCGTCGGCCCGTGCACCATCGCTCCCTTGAAGCCGAGCTTGGCGACCGCGCGCTCCAGTTCGTCCGCCGCCGCTTTCGGGTCGGCGGTGGGCAGCGCGGCGAAGCCGGCGAAGCGCCCGGGATGAGCGCGCACCGCCTCGTGCAAACGGTCGTTCGCGCGCTTCGCGAGCGGGACCGCGGTCGCTGCGTCGAGACGCTGCGTAGAAGGCGCGCCGTGCGAGATCACCTGCACGTCGATTCCGGCCTCGTCCATTTCCTTGATGCGCAGCGCGCCCAGGTCGTCCAGGCGCCGGCGCAGCTCGGGGCTGCGCGCCTCGCCGCTCCCGAAGGTTTTCGCCACGTCTGCGTCCCAGTAATGCTCTTCGAGCGCGATGACGAAGGGTCTGTCCCTGGCTGCCATGGGTTTGATTACTCCCGCAATAGGTAATGCACTCACCGGCCCGCCGGCCGGAATTCGAGGATGAAGTTCCACAGCGCCATGTCGCCGACGTTGGTCACGCTGTGGATGATCGGCTCGCGGAAGTTCACCACGCTCGGCGGTTCCTGTGGCGCGTCCTTGCCGTCGATGATCTGCCGGAGCAAAGGCCCCTGGTTGATGCGGATCTCGACGCGCTGGCCGTGGCTGTGGCGCTCGCGCGTGTCCCCCGGCGCGAGCCGCTCCTCGTAGATGAAGAAACGCTCGCCTTCGTACACGATCGTGTTCTTCGCCGGCGGGATGATCTCGGCGGGCGACTTGACCGGCGGGTGGTTGGGCTTGATCGCCACTTCGAAGAAGGCGCCGCCCGTCGGGGGTTGGTAGGATTCGCCCGCCTTGAACACCGCGACCTCGCCGCGCCGCATCGCGCGCAGCACCTTGCCGAAGCGCAGCTGGACCTCGCCCATCGCCACGATCACGCGCTCCGCGCACCCCGGTGTCGAGCCCTGGGCGCAAGGCGCGTCGTCGCGGCTGACGAGGACATAGGCGTTCTCGAGCGCGCTCGCGGCCCACAGCGGAGCGGCGTTGAAAAGTGTCGCGAACAGCGCCACCGCCGGCCAGCGTCTTGAAATTGGGATCATGGGGTGCTCCGGGGTCGTCATGTGCGCCCGCCTAAGATAGCATCTGCGGGCACAAATCGGTTTTTCGGGCGGATCAGTTCTGCCGCTCGATGTTCTTCAGCTCGACGACGCGCTTCCAGCGCGCGATCTCGCGCTCGACGAGCGCGCGCATTTCCTCGGGGCTGGAGGGCGCCGGCACGCCGCTCAGGTCGGCGAGGCGCTGCCGCACCTCCGGCTCCGTGAGAATCGAGCGTATTTCGCGGTTCAGGCGCTCGATGATCGCGCGCGGCGTCGCCGCGGGGACCGCGAGGCCGAGCCACGAGCTCATTTCCACGCCGGGAAGCGTCTCGGAGATCGTCTGCAGTCCGGGCATGGCCGGATGCCGCGCCGGCGAGGACAGCGCGAGCGCGCGCAGCTTTCCCGAGCGGATGTGCCCGAAGGAGGCCGTCCCCGTTTCGATGGTCGCATCGACGCGGCCCGCGAGCACGTCCACCAGGGCGTTCGCGCTGCCCTTGTAAGGCACGCCGAGTATCGCGGTGCCCGCCTCGATGTTGATCCACTCGCCCAGCAGGTGCACCAGAGTGCCCGGGGTCATCGAATACGTGAGTTTGCCCGGCGCGTCTCTCGCGCGCGCGATCAGGTCCGGGAACGAACGTATCTCCGAATTCGGCGCGACCGAGATCACCAGCGGATAGGCGACCACCGTTCCCACCATGCCGAAGTCGCGCACCGGATCGTAGGGAAGCGCCCGGTTGAGAGCCGCGGTCGCCGGGTGCGCCCCGGAGAGCAGTACCAGGGTGTGGCCGTCCGGCGGCGATTTCGCGAGGGCGTCGTTCGCGAGCAGGCCCGCGCCGCCCGGCCTTTGCTCGACGATGACGGGCTGGCCGAAGCGCTGGGCGAGTTTCTGCGCAAGGAGCCGGCTGACCAGATCGTTGCCCGAGCCGGGCGGCGAACCGACCAGGAAACGGATCGGGCGGACCGGGTAGGTTTGCGAAACGGCTCCCTCCGAAGCGGCGAGCACCGCGAACAGCGCGACGGCAAGTCGAAAGACTCCTGTCATTTTTCGGGAGCAGAGTTTTAGGGAAGGAGCAGCGATTGTATAGCGATCCCGACAGGCAACCGACAGCTCCGCGTCAGCGCCCCGCAAGGCGGAGCGGTTCATGCTGACGCTCCGCGGACACCCATGATGTTTGCCGCCTCCGGCTCCCGGTCCCGATGGATCGCGAGCGCCTTCCTGATCTGCGCCTTGCTATGGTTCGCGGGGCTCGAGTACCGCGGACTGTTCACTCCCGACGAAGGGCGCTACGCCGACATTGCGCGCGAGATGCTGGATTCGAACGACTGGGTGACGCCGCGGCTCAACGGGATCAAGTACCTGGAGAAGCCCCCGCTGCAGTACTGGGCGACCGCGAGTGCGTTCGCAGTGCTCGGGGTGGACGAGTGGACGGCGCGTCTGTGGCCGGCCTACACCGGCTTCCTCGGGATCTTGCTCACGGCGTTCGCGGGATATCGCCTCGCGCCCCGCTCGCCGTGGCTCCCGACCGCGCTGACGTTCGCCGGCTGCTGGGGATACTTTCTCGGCGGACAGTTCCTGACTCTGGACATGGGGCTGACGTTCTTTCTGACCGTCGCGATGCTGGGTTTTCTTTTGAGCCGGCGCCCGGACATTTCCCTGCGCGCGGAGCGGGGCTGGATGCTCCTCGCGTGGGCTGCGGTGGCGTGCGCCGTCTTGAGCAAGGGCATCGTGGGGATCGCGATCCCGGGCCTGTCGCTGCTCGTGTATCTCGCGGTCGAGCGTGACCTGTCGCTCCTTCGGCGGCTGCATTGGGTCCCGGGCTTGTGCGTGTTCGGTGCGATCGTCCTGCCGTGGTTCGTCCTGGCGCAGCAGAGGAACCCCGAATTCTTTCATTTCTTTTTCATCCGCGAGCATTTCGAACGCTACCTGCTGCCCGATCACCACCGGCCCGGTCCATGGTGGTACTTCGGTCCCGTGCTGCTCGTCGGGCTGCTGCCCTGGACGCCGAGCATCCCGGCAGCGTTCGCAAGGGCGTGGAGAGCTTCGGCTCTTTCGGGATTCAAACTCGACCGCTTTCTCGTCGTCTGGGCCGGCGTGGTGGTCGTTTTTTTCAGCGCGTCGCACTCGAAGCTGCCCGGCTACGTGCTGCCCGCGGTTCCGGCGATCCTTCTGCTGTTCGCGCGGCATTACCCGGCCTTGTCCGAGCGCGCGCGCCGGGCGCCTGCTGTTGCCTGCGTCGCGGCCGGCCTCGCCTTGGCGCTGCTGGCCGCTGCGCTTCCGATTCTGAGCGCACGCTTGTCGTGGACGGGATTCAACGCCGGGTATTCGATCTGGCTTCTCGCGGCCGGACTGGCAATGTCGGCGGCAGGTTTGGCCGCGCTCCGGCTGCTGCGGCGCTCGCTGCAGGAAGCGTCCCTCGCGGTTCTCGGGCTGGGCAGCCTGCTCGCCGTCCAGCTCGCGCTCTCGGGCACGCACGTTCTCGACGAGCGCTACTCTTCGGAGCGGCTCATGGAAACCGTGGTCGGGGAAAAATTGCGGTTTCCGCCGGAATCGCCCTTCTACAGCGTGGCGAGCTTCGATCAGAGCGTTCCCTTCTATCTCGGGCGCCCCGTGACGCTGGTCGGCTACAAGGACGAGCTCGCGCCGGGCATCGCGGTCGAGCCGGGGAAATACGTCGGATCGGTCGACGAGTTCCTGGAACGCTGGCAGGGGCACCCGGAAGCCTTTGCGATCATGACGCCGCTTCTCTACGAGAGGCTGCGAAAGAAAGGGCTGCCCGGGCGCATCGTGGCGCGCGACGCGCGCCGGATCATCATCGCAAGACGCTAGCTCCGGCTAAACGTCGAGTTCCGGATAATGCCTGAAGATGCCGTGCTGGTTGAAGGCGATGCGCCGCTTCGACGCGAGGTAAGCGGCGATGGGCTTTCGCGCCGCGACGCGATCGTGCAACGCGAGCTGGCGCGGGTATTTCGGCGCAAACCTGTGCATCGCGCCGGGAAAAGCGTAGCGCAATCCCGCGATCATCTGGAAAAGCGACAAGTCCGCGTAGCAAAACGCCTTGCCGAGAAGCCAGCCGCCTTTTTCACGTTCGAGCACCCGCTCGAAGTAGCCGAGGAATTTCGGCAGGCGCTCGGTGGTGAAGTTCGCGGCGCGGCGCTTGGCCTCCGGCTTCTGGTCCTCGTAATAAAACGTTCCGCCAAGCGGGTGGTGTGCATCGTGCACTTCGACGAGCCAGTCGGAGATCGTGAGCTGGAGCTGGTGCGCCCAGAGCCGGAACGCCTCGCTCTTTGGCACCAGGCCGTGGCGCGGGGCGAGCCATAGGAGGATGTTCGCCGTCTGCGCGATCACGAGTTTCCCCGCTTTCAGAAACGGCGGAGCGAACGGCAGGTGTCCGCCGGCCTTGCCTTCCAGGAAACGCGTCAACATCGGACCGCCGCGCAGCGGCGTTCGTGCGACATCGATGTAGTCGGCGCCCGCTTCCTCCAGGGCGAGCCGCACGAATTCTCCGCGTCCTTGTATCGAAGGCCAGTAATAGAGCTCGTAGCGCATGGGGTTCTCCTTCAAGACAGGTCAAGCTCCGCGAGGGACCCGGCTCCCCGCGCGAGCGGGTCCAGGCGTACGGAGAATCGGCGTCGTGCGATGCATGGAGCGTTTTCATGTCGGGCGCGCCCGGCCCAGCGTAAACGCGAACAATGCCGTGGTCACCGCGAGCAGCAGCAGGGCGGAAAGGGCGAGCGACCAGTGGATGCCGATGAGCCCGCCCACGACGCCGATGGTGATGCCAGAGAAGGCGCGCATGCCCAGAGCGCACAGGATATAGAGCCCGATCACGCGGCCGCGGATCGGCGCAGGCGCGTGCAGCTGCACCAGCGTTTGCGCCATGGCGTTGAACGAAAGCTCGAGGAAGCCCACGGCGAACAGAACCGCGAGCGCGAGCGCGTAGGACTTCGAGGCGGCGAAGCCGCCGATGGCGCAGCACCACAGCATCGCGAGGAGCAGCGCCGTTCGCGGCTTGGCCTGCAGAAGGCCGCGGCTCTCGAGCAGGAATCCCGCGAACAGAGCTCCCGCCGCGTCGGCTGCGAGCAGCATGCTGTAGGAAAGGTCGGGATCGCCGTGGCCGAGGTCGTGCGCGAATTCCGGCATCTGCGGCTGGTAGCCGTTGCCGACGAAGAACGAGGTGAGGCCCGCGAGCAGGATCATCGAGACGATGGTGCGGCTGCCGGAAATGTCGCGGATCGTCGAAACGACATCGCTCAAGCCCTTCACGGCGCGCACCGGCGCAGGTGCGCCTTTCCTGAAGCGCGGCCCGTAGGGCGCTTTCCACAGCCACCACGCGAGCGGTAGATAGATGAGCGCGTTCAGCAGCAATCCGTAGGCCGGCCCGAAGACGAGAAGGAAAGCCC
The DNA here is from genome assembly GCA_035637655.1 of Burkholderiales bacterium. Lineage (GTDB taxonomy): Bacteria > Pseudomonadota > Gammaproteobacteria > Burkholderiales > SG8-39 > VBDM01. The sequence continues at coordinate 7,280 of DASPWT010000052.1, forward strand.
CGCCCACCGCAGGGCCGAAGAGCAGCCCGAGATACCGGCCGGTGGCGGAGAGCCGCACCGCGCTCTGGAGATTCGGCGTGCCGACGATGTCGTGGATCAAAACCTGCGCGGAAGGGTGCCAGAACACGCCGGCGAATCCGTGTATGACGAGAAGCGCCGCGGCGTGCCACATCTCCAGCCTGCCGGTGAGGAACAGCACGCCCCAGCCGAGCGAGGCCGCCATGAAGAGGAGCATGCCGATCTGGATGATGCGCCGCGGATCGAAGCGGTCGGCGAGCGCGCCCGAGAGCACCGAGAAGAAAAGAAACGGCAGCCAGTGCGAGAGCATCGCGAAGCCGCCCAGCGCCGGCGAATGGAATTTCTGGAAAATGATCCAGTAGCTGATCACGTGCTCGATCGAATCGGCCATCATCGCCAGCGCCGAGCCGGCGAAATAGGCGCGGTAGCCGGGATGCCGGAGCGCGGCGAAGGATTGCGGCGGGGCGGAGGGTGGCGCTCCGCGGCGATGCGGGTCGGTCAACTCAGACTTTCAAGGCTACAGCTCGATGCCGATTCTCCGGTCGAGCGAGTAGGGCCCGCCGCCGCGCCAGCATATGGCGAGCGCGACCAGCCCCCACAACAAGGTGTACTCGTAGCCGCGGTTGAGCCAGGAGAATCCGTTGGTCCAATAATGGACGAAGGTGATCACCGCCATCTCGATCGCGACCGCAGCCGCGAAGAAGCGCGTGAACAATCCGGCGGCGATGGCGACTCCGCCGAAGAACTCGACGAAGATGAGGAGATAGACGAGAGCGACGGGGTGCTCGTACCCCAGCTTCGCGAACGTCGGCGCCATCGCCTCCGCGCCGCGGGAGATCTTGCCCCAGCCGTGCACGGCGAGAATCAAGCCGCAAGCGCAGCGGATGAGCAGCCACGACAGCGGCTCGAGGAGCACGTAGAGAGGCCTGAGGGCCGGGAACAGCAGTCTGGGCGGGTAGTGAGCCTCGTTCATGACTTCTCCTGTTTTGGGGAGCCTCGGGCAGGCCGGTTCAGGTTAACGGACGCGGACGCGGCGCGCAAGCCGCCAATCCGGCCCGAGATTGCCCCCGCTCGGCTGCCGCTGGAAGGCAGAATAGAGGCTATGGCCAGCTCTTCCACCGCGATCGCGATCCCCGAGTCCGAGATCGAGCTCAGCGCGATCCGCGCGCAAGGGGCGGGCGGCCAGAACGTCAACAAGGTGTCTTCGGCGGTGCACCTGCGCTTCGACATCCGCGCCTCCTCGCTCCCCGAGCCCATCAAGTCGCGGCTTCTGGGCTCTCGCGATCAGCGCATCACGCGCGAGGGCGTGCTCGTCATCAAATCGCAGCAGCACCGCAGCCTGGAGCGCAACCGCGAAGAGGCGCTCGCCCGGCTGCACCAGCTGGTGGCGCGCGCGGCGGTCGTTCCGCGGCAGCGCAGGCCGACCCGGCCGACCCGAAGCTCACAGAAAAAGCGCCTCGAAGGGAAGACCCGGCGCGGCGAAGTCAAGAAGCTGCGGGGCCGGGTCCGTTCCGCCGCGGATTGACTGTCTCGGGGCTGCCGCGCCGTGGAGTTTTCGTATTTCGCCGGACTTAACCGAAGTATCCCGCTTCGCGTTGATGGCGGACGGCGAGCACGAGAACGCGATCACGTTCGCCGTCGTAGCGGTAAAGTGCGATATATCCCGATCTGCCCCGAGAGATGACGAGTTCGCGCAGATCCGCCTCCGCCCGACGGCCGATCAAGGGGTGCTCCTCCAGGACCGCGACGGCGTCGGCTATCAGATCGACCGTATGCGCCGCGGCGCGGAGATCGGTTTCGGCAAGAAAGTCGCTAAGCCTTTCCAGATCGGTGAGCGCCCGCGGCGCGTAGCTCACGGACGCCATCGCGGGGCGCTACCATCGCACCGGTTTCGGCCGATCGACTTTCTTCCCCGCGGCGCGGGCGCGGATGTAGCGGTGTACGTCTTCGGCCCGGTAAGCCCTGCCGCTGCGTTCGACTTCCTTCTCCGCGGCAAGCGCGTCACCCACAAAGGCCCTGCGCTTCTCCGCGAGCGCGGTATGCGCTTCCAGCGCCTCGATCATCCACGCGTGCGGCGTCTTGCCCGCGGATTTCGCGAGCGGCGCGATGCGCTGCTTCAGTCGCTCGGAGAGCTTGAGCGTGGTGGACGCGGCCATGAAAATTCTCTCGAGTAACACGAAGGTAACACCTGCGCGCGAGGCGAGTCAAGCGCGGCCGCGATGCGCGGCGGAGCGTGACTTGGGAGAGGCGGATCATGGGATTTCAATTCGCAAGGCGCGCATTGTACGCGGAACGGCGCGCTCGACCGCTCGGACGATCCTAACTCAAACCCCGGCGACGGACGGGAGACAAACCAGGTTTCACTGAGTGCCGCGGCAGGTTTTCGCGCCGGCGGTTATCCTGTGAATGCAATATCATCCCGCTTCGACCCGAAGGAAGACCCCCATGCAGCGATCCCAGCCGTTTACGCTCGCCGTCCCGGTCAATCACACCGATCACGTCCTCGGACCGATCTCGGCGAAGGTGACCGTCGTCGAATACGGGGATTTCGAGTGCCCGTCGTGCGGCCAGGCTTATCCCGCCGTGAAAATGCTGCTCAAGCACTTCGGGGACCGCATGCGCTTCGTGTTCCGGCAGTTCCCGCTGGTGGAAGTGCATCCTCACGCCGAGCTCGCGGCGGAGGCCGCCGAGGCGGCGGGCGCGCAGCACAAGTTCTGGCCGATGCACGACCTGCTGTTCGGGCACCAGCTGCACCTGAAGGCCAACAGCCTGAGGCAGTACGCGCTGCAGGCCGAGCTGGACCTGGATCGGTACGACTACGAGATGAAGGAGCACCTCTACCTGCAGCGGGTGCACGAGCACATCGACGGCGGCGCGAAGAGCGGCGTGCGGTCCACGCCCGGGTTTTTCGTCAACGGCGCGGTGGAGGACGTGTCCTTCGGATTGGAACGCCTGCACAAGGCGGTCGAAGCCGCGCTCGGGAAGT
>DASPWT010000053.1:0-12467 GCA_035637655.1 Burkholderiales bacterium
CAAGAGCTCGGATTCGGGAGGAAGAGGCATGACGCAGGAAACCATCGAAATCCAAGCCGGCCTGGGCGTTGCCGTCCTCTGGCACAACCGGCCCGACGTGCGCAACGCCTTCAACGAAACGATGATCGCCGAGATCACCGCTGCCTTCGGCGAGCTGGAGCGGGATGCGGCGGTGCGCGCGGTGGTGCTTGCGGGCCGCGGCAAGGTGTTCTGTGCCGGCGCCGATCTGAACTGGATGAAGAGAATGGGCGAGCTGGATTTCGACGAGAACCGGAACGACGCAATGGCCTTCGGCGCCATGCTCAACCGGCTGCATGCGATGAAGAAGCCGACGATCGCACGCGTGCACGGCGCCGCCTTCGCAGGGGGCATGGGGCTCATCGCAGCGTGTGACATGGCGGTCGCGTCCACCGACACAGAGTTCAGCGTATCCGAGGTACGGCTGGGCCTCACGCCGGCCACTATCGGTCCCTATGTTCTCGCCGCGATGGGCGAGCGCGCCGCCCGCCGCTATTTCCTCACCGCCGAGCGCTTTACGGCTGCGGAGGCGTACCGAATCGGGTTCGTGCAAGAGCTCGCGCAGCCCTCGGAGCTGGATGCGAAGGTGAACGCGATCCTGGGCGAGATCGTCCAGGGCGCGCCGGGGGCGCACGCGGTCACCAAGGACCTGATCCATGCGGTCGCAAGGCGGCCCGTCGACCCCGAACTGATGGACGACATGGCCGCGCGCATCGCCACCGCCCGGGCATCCGCGGAGGGCAAGGAGGGCGTGCGCGCCTTTCTCGAGAAGCGAAAACCCGCTTGGTTGCCGCAGGTGATCAAAAAGGGCGCCAAGAAGAAGAAATAGGGTGCGTCCCGTGTTCGCCAAAATCCTGATCGCCAACCGCGGTGAGATCGCCTGCCGCGTGGCGAGGACCGCGCGGCGCATGGGCATAGCAACGGTCGCCGTGTACTCGGACGCCGACGCGCAATCGCGTCACGTCGCGCTCGCCGACGAAGCGTTTCGCATCGGCCCGCCGGAGGCAAACGACAGCTACCTGCGCGGCGATCGGATCGTCGAGGTGGCGAAAAGCTCGGGTGCCTCGGCCATCCACCCGGGCTACGGCTTCCTCTCGGAGAACGCGGACTTCGCCGAGCGCTGCGAGCGCGCGGGAATCACCTTCCTCGGCCCCCCGCCGGAGGCGATCCGCGCGATGGGGAACAAGTCCGCGGCGAAGGCCATCATGGAAAAGGCCGGAGTGCCGCTCGTTCCCGGCTATCACGGCGGCAATCAGGCTCCCGAGTTCCTTCTCGATCAAGCCGTGCGCCTCGGGTTTCCGGTTCTCATCAAAGCCACTGCGGGCGGCGGCGGCAAGGGCATGCGCGCGGTCGAGCACAAGGCGGATTTCGACGCGGCGCTCGCCGCCTGCCGGCGCGAAGCCTCATCGGCTTTCGGTGACGAGCGCGTGTTGCTGGAAAAATACCTCGAGCGCCCGCGGCATATCGAGATCCAGGTGTTCGCCGACCGGCACGGAGGCTGCGTCCACCTTTTCGAGCGCGACTGCTCGGTGCAAAGACGCCATCAGAAAGTGCTCGAGGAAGCTCCGGCTCCAGGCATGGCAGAAGATCGCCGCCAAAAGATGGGCGAAGCTGCCCTGCTCGCGTCCCGGGCCGTCGGCTACGTCGGCGCGGGAACGGTGGAGTTCCTCGTCGATCGCACGGGCGCGTTCTTTTTCATGGAGATGAATACACGGCTTCAGGTCGAGCACCCGGTCACCGAAATGATCACCGGCCTCGATCTGGTCGAATGGCAGATTCGGATCGCCGCGGGCGGTGAGCTCCCGATCGCCCAGAAGGATCTGCGCTTGAGCGGCCACGCGATCGAAGCGCGCGTCTACGCCGAGGATCCGCGCCGCGACTTCCTCCCGGCTTCGGGCCGCATCGTGCATCTGGGACTGCCCGCGGAGTCCGAGAACGTGCGCGTGGATACGGGCGTGAGATCGGGCGATGAGATCACGGCCTACTACGACCCCATGATCGCCAAGCTCATCGTCTGGGACCGGGACCGACCCGCAGCGCTCGAGCGAATGCGCGAGGGGCTCGGGGAATTCGAGGTCGCGGGCCTCGCCACCAATCTCGGATTCCTCTACCGGCTCGTACAAGATCGCGATTTCGTCGGCGCCGACTTCGACACGGGCCTGATCGAACGCCACCGCGGGGAACTCCTCGCGCCTTTCGCTCCGGCAGGCGAGGAGGCATTGGGGCTTGCGACGCTGACGGCCTTGTTGGATCTCGAAGCCGGCTTGCGCGACCGGGCTTCGCGCTCGGGCGAGCCCTTCTCCCCGTGGAGCGCCGGCGACGGCTGGCGCGCGGGCCGGGACGGCGGCCAGGTCTTCGTCTTTCTGGAAGGCGAAAACCGGCACGCGGTCACTGCGCATCGCCGCGGCAAAGGCATCGAACTCGAATTCGGCGGCAGGCGACGCCACGTCGGTCGCTGCGAGCGAAAAGGCAGCAAATTGATCCTGGAGCTCGACGGCGCCGCCGTCGCAGGCGGCGTGGTCCGCCTGGGCGAACGCATCGACGTGTTCCTGCCCGGCGAGCACCACACGCTGCATCTGTACGACCCGCTGCTTCAGGAACTGGAGGCGGAGGCACGTCCGGGCGAGCTTGCCGCCCCGATGCCCGGTAAGATCATCGCGATCCTCGTCGGAGCCGGCGACAAGGTCGCGAAGGACGCGCCCCTGCTCATTCTCGAAGCGATGAAGATGGAGCACACCATCCGGGCACCCGCGCGGGGCCGGATCGCGCGGATCCTTTGCGGGGTGGGCGAGCAGGTCGACGAAGGGACAGAGTTGATCGAGTTCGAGGCCGAGGCATGAGCCTCCCGAGGAAAGTGAGGATCGTCGAGGTGGGACCTCGCGACGGCTTACAGAACGAGCCGAAGAGCGTTCCTACCGCGGTCAAGATCGAGCTCATCAACCGCCTCGCCGACGCAGGGCTGCCGGCGGTCGAGGCGACCGCGTTCGTCTCGCCCAAATGGGTTCCACAGATGGCCGATCATGCGCAGGTGATGGCGGGCCTCCGCAGGAAAGCGGGGGTCGCCTATCCGGTACTGGTTCCCAACGTGAAGGGCTTCGAAGCGGCGCGCGCCGCGGGCGCCGAGGAAATTGCCGTCTTCGGCGCTGCCTCCGAAACGTTCAGCCGAAAGAACATCAACTGCAGCATCGCCCAGAGCCTCGAACGCTTCGCGCCGGTCGTCAAGGCCGCGCGCGCGCGCAAGATGCGCGTCCGCGGCTACATTTCCTGCGCGGCGGGCTGTCCCTACGAAGGCGAAGTGAAGCCTCAGGCGGTCGCGGCCGTGGCGGAAAAACTCTACAGGATGGGCTGCTACGAGATTTCGCTCGGCGACACGATCGGCGTCGGAACACCGGGACGCGTCCGCGCGATGATCGAGGCCGTCGCAAAAAGGGTGCCGATCGGCCGGCTCGCCGGTCACTACCACGACACCTACGGACAGGCGCTGGCGAACATCTACGCGTCGCTCGAGGCGGGCGTGAGAACCTTCGACAGCTCGGTGGCGGGTCTCGGCGGCTGCCCATACGCCAAGGGGGCGACCGGCAACGTCGCGACCGAGGACCTGGTCTACATGCTCGATGGCCTCGGGATAGAAACAGGCGTCGACCTGATGAAGGTCCTGCGGACCGGCCAGTTCATCTGCCGCGAGCTCGGGCGCGAGCCGAGCTCGAAGGTGGCGCGGGCGCTCGCGGCGAAGGACTCATGAACCCGGACACACGGCCCGCTGGCGACGTTCCCTCCCCTTGCAACAACGTGTGTCGAATGAATCCGGATACGGGTCTGTGCGAAGGCTGCCTTCGCACGCTCGACGAGATCGCGACCTGGTCAGTCATGAGCGACGCAGAGAAACGCACGGTGCTGGCGCAGTTGTCCGCGAGAAAGACACCGCGATGAACCTGCCAGATAGCATCCAGGTCATCGAGCGGGGCTGGCTGTCGGCAAACAATATCGTGCTGCACGCGCGCGCGGGCGCCGTAGTCGTCGATTCAGGCTACGGCGCCCACGTGTCGCAGACGCTTGCCTTGCTCGAAACGGCGCTTGCCGGAAGGAGGCTCGCGCGCCTCGTCAATACGCACTGCCATTCCGATCACATGGGCGGCAACGCCGCGATCCAGGCCAGATACGGCTGCCGGACGAGCATTCCGGAAGGCGAGGCGGCGCTCATCGATGGCTGGGACGAGCGGGCGCTGATCCTCGCGATCGCCGACCAGCGCGCCGAGCGTTTCCGCTACGACGATACTTTTCGCGATGGCGACACGCTGCGGATGGGCGGGTTCGACTGGGAGGTGATCGCCGCGCCCGGCCACGACACCCACGCAATGATCTTTTATTCGCCCGAGCTGCGCGTTCTGATTTCCGGCGACGCGCTTTGGGAAAACGGCTTCGGCGTGGTGTTCCCGCAGCTCTTCGGCCGCGATACCGCGCTCGCCGAAACGCGCGCGACGCTCGAAGCCATCGGCCGGCTGCGCGTGAACGTGGTGATTCCCGGCCACGGCCGGCCCTTCGGCGACGCCGGCGCGGCGCTCGAGCGCGCGCTCTATCGCCTGGAGGGATACGAAGAGGACATCACGCGGCTTGCGCGCCACTGCGCCAAGGTGATGCTCTCTTTTGCGCTGCTGGAAAAGCGCTCCATGCCGCTCGCCGAATTGCCGGCCTACGTCGCGCGCGTGCCCATCCTCGCAGACATCAACCGGCACTACCTCCGAATGACAGCCGCGGCTTTCTCCGAGTGGCTCGTCGGCGACCTCGAACGGAGCGGCGCGGTGCGCCGAAACGACGGCATGCTGTACGCGACCGGAAATTAGTTGCGCCGACGCGCATTCCAGCTTGCCACTTCGCGGTCGGCCCTGCGGACCGTGCCGCTGAGGGAATCCCCTCTCACGCGCCCGACCAATTCCACCGATCCGCGGTCGAGCGCTCCGGGAGGCAGTAACAGGCGCAGTTCCTCACCGCGAAGCCTGCCATGAGAAACCGGGACATCGCCTTGCCCGGTCAGCTCGACCGACCCGGACACAAATTGGAAACGTTGCTGGAGAACGAGCCGGGTTCGCCGTGTTTTTCCCCCCGAACTCAACTCGAAAGTCCATTCGCCTTCGACCCGGGCCGGGACGATCCACAGATACACCATGCTCTCCTTGCGCATGCCGACCGTCTTGTCCGGGGCGGGGATGGTTTCCTCCGCGTCCGGACGCCACTCGCGCATGTCGTAGTCGTGCGAGAGCACGCGCGTGCCCGGTTTCAGCTCCGCCAGGATTTTCGGGCGCAGCGCGATGTTGACGTCGGGCAGAAGATAGAGCGTCAGGACGTTCGCCTCGTGGAAATCGGTGTTGAACAAATCCTGCCGTAGAAATTTCACGCGGTCGGCAATGCCCAGGCGACGCGCTTCCTCATTGGAGCGCTGCACCAGGCGCGGGTCGATCTCGACGCCGAACCCTTGTGCGCCGTGTCGTCGCGCGGCGGTGATCATGATGCGGCCGTCGCCCGAGCCGAGGTCGATCACCACATCGCCCGCCTTTACCTGCGCCATGTCGAGCATCTTGTCGACGACTGCCTGCGGCGTGGGCACGTACGGCGTGTCGAGTTCCTTCCCCTGGCCTTGAGCGATTACGGTGCAGGGACACACGAGCACGGCTGCAACCCACGCCAGTTCGGCGATCCGCCTGCGAAGGGTTTCGACCCGTGTCATCTCTCAAATCACTCCGTCGCCGCGCAGCGCCGCGATCTCGGCGTCGCGATATCCGGCTTCGCGCAGGATCTCCTCCGTGTGCTCCCCGCGGCTCGGTGCCGGGCGCCCGATCCTGAACTCGAACTCGCTGAATTTCAGCGGGAAGGCGAGCTGCGTGAGTCCGTCATCGGTTGCGATCATCTTGCGGGCGCGCAACTGCTCGTTCTCCAGCGCCTCGTCCACGGTCAAAATCGGACTCACGCAACAATCCGCGCGGGCGAAGAGCTCGGACCATTCATGCTGGGTGCGCGAGGCAAAGACCGCCGCCAAGCGTTCTTTCACCGGGCTTGCCTCCTCGCCGTACACGATATGTTTTCCTTTCAATTCGGGGCATCCGAGTATATCGCACAGCGTTTCCCAGAATTCTCGCTCGAGCGCCCCCACCGCCATCCAGCGAGCGTCCCGCGTCCGGTAGACGTTGTAGCAGGCGAGGCCCCCGTCGAGCATGCCCGACCCGCGGCCCGGCGTCTTTCCGTGCTCGAGAAATCCCAGAAGAGGAAAGATCGCGTGCGCAAAGACGGCATCGGTCATGGCGACGTCTACATGCCGGCCGCGCCCGGATGATTTTGCGTCGATCAGCGCAGCGAGAATTCCCATCACCGGGCTGAGCCCCCCGCCGAGCAGATCGGCAATCTGGAAGTTTGGGACGACCGGCGCACCCGCAGTTCCGATCTGGTCGCCGACGCCGGCGTAGCCGATGTAGTTGATATCGTGGCCAGCGCGGTCCGCGTAAGGTCCGTCCTGCCCGTAACCGGTGATCGAGCAATACACCAGACGCGGATTCACCGCGGCGAGCGCAGCGTAGCCGAGGCCGAGCTTCGCCATGACGCCGGGACGGAATCCCTCGACCACGACGTCGGCGCCTTTCGCAAGGCGCAAAAAGACTTCCCGTCCTTGCGGTTGCTTCAGGTCGAGGCGGACGGCGCGCTTGTTGCGGTTGACCAGCCGGAAAAAATCCGACATCCCCTCCCGTGTGCGGCCCATCTCGCGGGCGTAGTCGCCGCTGCCCGTGTCCTCGATCTTGATGACGTCCGCGCCCATGTCGGCGAGGTGCAGCGTCGCCATCGGGCCGGGAAGGAGCCGCGTCAGATCCAGGACGCGGATGCCGGAAAGCGGTTTCGCGCGCATCTATTCGACCGTTTTCGGGAAAGGCTGTCTCCTGATGGCGGCGACCGTTTCGGGTTCCTTGCCGAAGTAACCCGTCCTACTCATATTTTCTCGCGTCCTCGATCACCTTGCCGTCGTTCGGCAGCTCGCCGGGCCTCGCAAACGCCACCTCGCCGCGCAGTTTGGCGATGCTGCGGATGCTGTCTGCGATTTTCTCGGCGAGGCCGGCGCTCTCGCCGCGCACCTCGCAGCGCAAGGTCATGCGGTCGTTTCCGTCCGGATTGTCGACGACGAGCCGGGCATTCAGGATTTCCGGATGGCGTTTGACGATTGCCGCCACCTGGGAGGGATGAACGAACATGCCTTTGACCTTGGTGGCCTGATCGGCACGGCCCATCCACCCGCGGATGCGGACATTGGTGCGGCCGCAGGGGCTTTGCCCCGGCAGTATCGCCGACAGGTCGCCGGTGGCGAAGCGGATCAGCGGGTAATCCGGATTGAATGTGGTGACGACGACCTCGCCGACTTCGCCTTCCGGCACGGGATCGCCCGTGCCGGGTCCCACAATCTCCAGTATCAGCGCTTCATCGAGGATCATGCCTCCGAGCGCCTCGGATTCGTAGGCGATCAGGCCGAGGTCCGCCGACGCGTACGATTGCAGTACCCGGATCCCGCGTTCGCCCATCGCGGCGCGCAGCGCGGGCGGAAGATACTCGGCGCCGACGGCTGCTTTTTTGAGCGAACCGATGTCCGTTTTCAATTCATCGGCCCTCTCGACGATCAGCTTCAGGAACGAAGGGGTGCCGATATAAGCGCTTGCCCGCAGGTCGGCGATGGTCGCGGCCTGCATCTCGGTGTGCCCTGTCCCGGTCGGCACCACCATGCAGCCGAGCGCGAGCGCGCCTGATTCGAGCATCGAGCCCGCCGGCGTGAAATGGTAGGCGAAGGTGTTGATCGCCAGGTCGCCCGGGCGGAATCCCGCTGCAAAGAGGGCTCGGGCCGTGCGCCACCAATCGTGGCCGCGCCCTTCCGGATCGTAGATCGGTCCCGGCGAGACGAAGAGTTTGCCGAGCTGCGCGAGCGTTGCGTTCAGGCCGCCGAGCGGGCGCTCGGCCTTTTGCAGCTTCGCCAGATCCGACTTGCGCGTCACCGGAAGCTTTGCCAGCGCTGCGCGGCTGGTGACACCCGCGGGATCGACGTCGGCGAGAATCCGCGCCCAGCCCGGAGCTTTCCGCTTCGCGTGCGCGATCTGGCCGGAAAGCGCGGCCAGCAGAATACGTTCCCGCTCCTCGGGGTCGCGGGTTTCAAGGCTGTCGTAGTACTGCGGCATCGAATCGGTGGGCGAGCGCAGAACGGGCCAGAGCGGGACTTTGGCCAAGGCAACATAGCACACAAAATCAGAATTGGTTATAAGAAACTAATCTTTGGTTTGTTCCCGTTTCTGCGGCGAGCCGGTAATTTCTTGCCCTCAAGGGGGAGATCATGAATCCAGTTTCCAAGGGCATGAGCGAAGACTGGCTGTCGGTCTGGATCGGCTTGTTAATTTTCGTGCTCGCCCTCGGCGCTCTCGGCGGAGCGGATATTCTCGGCTGGGTCGTCACGACGGGCGTCTGGACCGACGTATCCAAAGCCCTCAACCCCGTCTCCAAAGCCTATTCCAGCCTGGGCGGAGTGGGCGCTCTGATCGCCACCTACGTCGCCTTGCTCGTGGTGATGACGGCGGGCGCGGCGGCGCTGAAAGCCGACTTGAAGCGCTTCGCGCTCGGCTTCACCGCGGTGTTCTGGATCAGCTATCTATCCTGGATCGCGGGCAGCTACGCGAATTTCGCCGTGACCACGCCCGCCGACATGCAGCGATTCGGCATCAGCTGGTCGCTCAAGCTCACCAACGAGGGCGGGTTCATCCTCGCGCTCGTCGCCGGCCTCGTCGTCGGGAATTTCTTTCCGCGCTTCGCCGCATGGATGAAGGAGGCGGTGCGGCCCGAGCTGTACATCAAGGCCGCAATCGTTCTCCTCGGCGGATTCCTCGGCATCATGGCGGCCACGCAGCCGGTCCTGGCGAAGTCGGTCTTGCTCCGGGGTCTTGCGGCCATCATCGAGGCTTACCTGATCTACTGGGCGGTGGTGTACTTCGTCGCGCGCAAATGGTTCGGTTTCAGCCGCGAATGGGCAGCGCCGCTCGCCTCGGGAATCTCGATCTGCGGCGTATCGGCCGCGATCGCCACCGGCGGCGCGATCCGCGCCCGGCCGATCGTTCCGATCATGGTGGCCTCGCTGGTGGTGATTTTCGCCGTGGTCGAGCTGCTCATTCTGCCGTTTGCCGCAAACGCATTCCTCTCGCGTGAACCCATGGTCGCGGGCGCCTGGATGGGACTTGCGGTGAAAACCGACGGCGCGGCGGTAGCGAGCGGGGCGATCACCGAGTCGCTGATCCTCGCCAGCGCCGCAGCCGAGGGCGTCAACTACGCAAAAGGCTGGATACTCGGGACCGCCGCGACGGTGAAGATCTTCATCGACGTCTTCATCGGCATCTGGGCTTTCATCCTCGCCTATATCTGGACCAACCACATCGAGGTGCGCCCTAGCGGGGACAAGGCGAAGATCGGCGAGATCTGGGAGCGCTTCCCGAAATTCATCATCGGCTACGTGCTGACTTTCGTCGCGGTCCTGCTCCTCGCGTTCGGTGCGCAGCCGGAGACCACGGTCAAGGTCCGCGCGGCGATGGGTGAGGCGAATACTTTCCGCGTGATCTTCTTCATCATGACCTTCTTCACCATCGGAGTGATGTCCAACTTCAGCAAACTCTGGGAGGAAGGCATCGGCAAGCTCGCCGCGGTCTACGTCGTGTGCCTGTTCGGCTTCGTCATCTGGGTGGGCCTGGTGATTTCCTGGGTGTTTTTCGCGGGGGTGAAGCCGCCGCTCGCGGCCGGTTGAAAGGGAGAAAGACCATGGAACAACCCAAAGTCGGCGAAGAAATGCGCAAGATGCCGGTCGAGCCCCTGCTGCCGGTCGAGAAGAAACTGATCGGGTGGAGCTTAGGGATAGGGCTGGTGCTGCTGGTGATCCTGATTTTCGCGACGCGAAGCTGAGCGAGGCCGCTTACTCGAACTTCACGCCCGCCTCGCGGATCACGCGCGCAAGCGCATCCGCGTCCCGGCGCAGGAATGCGCGGAAGTCCGCAGGCGACTGGGACGCAACCGCCTCGGTGCCAGCGGGCGCGAGCACGGCTTTCAGTTTCGGATCCTGCAGCGCCTGCGTCGTCGCCTCGAACAGCCGCGCGACGATGTCCCGCGGCGTCGCTTTCGGCGCGAAAAATCCGTACCAGATGGAAACGTCGTAGTTCGCGAGTCCCGCTTCCTCCATTCCCGGCAGGCCTTCGACCAGCGGCGAGCGCCCGCGCGTCGTGACGGCGAGCCCGCGCAGCTTGCCGGTATGCACGTGCGGCATCACCGAAGGCGCTGTCGCGAAGGTCACCTGCGTGTCGCCGGCGAGCACCGACTGTACCGAGAGGCCACCACTTTTGTAGGGAATGTGGACCATCTCCACGCCGGCAAGCGCGTCGAAGAGCGCCGTCGCGAGGTGCGGCAGCGAACCGTTGCCGGAGGTGGCGAAGTTGAGCTTTCCTGGGGCTTTCTTCGCCTCGGCGATGAGCTCCCGGATCGAGCTCACCGGCAGGGACGGGTTGACCGCGACCACCAGCGGCGAGCTCGTCACCTGCGTGATGGCCACGAAATCACGCTCGGTGTCGTACGAGATGTTCTTATTGACGATCGGATTGATGATCATGCCGCTCTGGCTCGCGATCATGATGGTGTAGCCGTCGGGCGCGACCTTGGCCACGTACTCCGCGGCGAGGCTCGACCCCGCCCCCGGCTTGTTGTCGACGATGATGCCCTGGCCCAGCGCGCGCGTCAGCGGTTCGCTCATCGCGCGCGCGATGATGTCGGCGGCGCCGCCCGGGGCAAAGCCGACCACGAGGCGGATCGGCTTGGTGGGGTACGACTGTGCTGACACCGTCGCGCACGCGCTCAGCAGGATAGCCAGCGCGATCTTCATGCGCAGTTTATGCTCCACGTGCGCGACGCGGCCAGATTTCCGGGTTACGGGATTGGTGTAGGACCGCGAGCACCGCGACACGAGTTGGTCGTACAACATAGAAAACGACATAGGGAAATCGCGATACCACCGCTCGCCGTACGTCGCGATAAAGAATAGGGAATGCTTCGGGAAAACTGCGGACCATTTCGAGTCGCTCGCGCAGCGACACCAAGAACTCGTCCCCGAGGCCAGGCCGTTGTGACTCGTACCACTCGAAAGTGGATTGGATGTCACGTTCAGCGCGAGGACGAAGAATGAACCGCCGAGTCATGCCGCCCGGCGGATTCTCGCGAAGACCTCTTCTAGAGTAGCACCGGAGTCCGGATCGGCCTCGAACTCTGCAAGCCTGCGATCAAGCTCATCCTTCTGCCACTGCGTGAGCGGCAGCGCGTCGGGAACAGCAGAAATGCTGTCCCATATGGCTTCGACCAAGCGCATACGTTCCGTAACGGGGAGTGCGAGAATTTCAGCAACGAGGTCAGATTTCATACAAGAGACCTTTATCTGGAGCGGCGAGTCACCCTCAACCGCCGGTCATGAACGCCAATAATACCCGTTCGACCACGACTCTGTTAAGGCACAAGACCAAGCTCGCGCGCGAATGCCTGCACCCGAGCGGCGGACTCCGCGGGCTTGGCTTGAAGCATGAAATGCGGGTTGTCACCGTTTCTTTGCGCTCAACGTTTGAATTCGGCGGCACCTGGAGGCTAGGGCTCGAGGGTCCGAAAATCGGCGGCGGCTAGATGTTGAGCATGGATGAGGGTAGCTTTCGTTCTTGCGTTGGTGCATTCACCATAGCCTCTGATCAAGCTAGCCACCGCTTTCTGCGGCGGTAGTGCTTCACGTCCTTGAAGCTCCTGCGCGCGCCGGAAGAAATGCCGAGATAGAACTCCTTGACGTCCTCGTTCGCGGCGAGTTCTGCGGCGGCGCCGTCCATCACCACGCGGCCGTTCTCGAGGATGTAGCCGTGGTCGGCGTAGCGCAGCGCGACGTTGGTGTTCTGCTCGGCGAGCAGAAAACTCACCTTCTCCTTTTGATTGAGGCTCTTCACGATCTCGAAGATCTCCTCGACGATCTGCGGCGCGAGCCCCATCGAAGGCTCGTCGAGCAGGATCATGCTCGGATGGGCCATGAGCGCGCGCCCGAGGGCGGTCATCTGCTGCTCGCCGCCCGAGGTGTAACCGGCGAGCGCGCCGCGCCGCTCTTTCAGCTGCGGAAAGTAGCCGTACACCTTTTCCAGGTCCTGCTTGAGCTGCGCCCGGCCCGCGCTGCGCGTGTAGGCCCCGGTGAGGAGATTTTCCTCGACGCTGAGATGCGCGAAGCAGTGGCGCCCTTCCATGACCTGCACCACGCCGCGCCTCACCAGCTCATCGGGGCTCAGCCGGTCCACTCGAGCGCCGCGGAATTCGATCGACCCCTTGGTGACCTCGCCGCGCTCGGCGCGAAGCAGGTTGGAGATCGCCTTGAGCGTGGTGGTCTTGCC
>DASPWT010000054.1:0-6071 GCA_035637655.1 Burkholderiales bacterium
AGGCATGACAAAAGCACCGTCCCTTACGCCTTCGATGGAATTGAGATGAAAGTTGAGATGCGCGAGCGAAGTCCGCTTTCCCGCGATGTTGACGAGATCGGCAGTCCGTCCGTGCAGCAGGAAGGTGTTTCGACCGCGCAGCTCAATCACATCGGCGAGCAGGACTTCCCGCTCCACGTGGCCCCTTACCCAAGTCCCCTTCTCGTCGGCATGCAAGCTCACGCCGGGCAAGGTGCGCCACTCCTGGGTCTGGGTTGGGCGACGGGCCGCGATCTGCCCGGCCTCGGTGCAGCCGTAGATCTCGTGAAGCGGCGCCGCGAAGCGCGTCTCGGCTTCGATCGCCAGCTGGGGAGAAAGCGGCGCAGTGGCGCAAAGCAGGAAGTCCACCGCGGGCAGCTCGCTCGCTTCGGCGAGCAGCACCCGCAAGTGAACGGGCGTCGTGACCAGGCCGCGCGGCCGAGGCAGGGCCTCGAGCTCGGCACAGATGTCGGAGGGGAAGAACGGCCGGCCCGCGTGCATCGCCAGGCCACCCTGCATCACCATCAACACCGTCGACTCAAGGCCGTAACTGTGCTGCTGAGGGACGGTGCCGAGCACGCTCATGTTCCGATGGGCGGCGACGCCAAGGCGCTCGAATTCGGCCAAGCCGCTTTTCGCGAGCGCACCCCAGGATTTTGGATTTGGCGTGGGCTGCCCCGTCGATCCCGAGGTGAAGCCGATGACGGCGATTTGTTCCTCGGGAATGTGAGGTACCGAGGCGCTCACCGTGTTCCCGGTTGGCCGATAGAGAAATGTCTCGATCTGCAGCGGCGGCTGCACCGCTTCATCGCCCAGGCAATAGGCGTCGGGATATTCGAGGCTCAGCCGTTTCAGCAGATCGGGCGTCACGTTCGGCGGCAACAAATTGACCTGACGGCGCAAAAGGGCAGCGCAAAGGCCCACCGTAAATTGGTAGCGGTCGGAGCACAGATTCACGACGTAGCGCCGATCCGGAAGTAAGTCGGCCAGTCGCCGGACGTCGCCGAGAAACTCCCCGACGCGTATGGGGCGCCTGTTGCGAAACGCGAAAACCGCGCCCGCGTCGAAATTGCGAATCAGCGGAATATCAGCCATGATGCGCCCGCCGGACGGGAAGCTGCCGTTTATTTGGTCCGATGCTGCTGAATGTGCTGGCTCAGGCTGCGCAGGGAGCTGAAGATCTTGCGGTTGACCTCGTCGTCGGAACGCAGCTTGACGCCGTAGGCCTTGGAGATCGCAAGAGCGACCTCCAGGATATCGATCGAATCCAGCCCCATGCCCTCCCCGTACAGCGGGGCGGTCGGGTCGACTTCCGCGGCTTGCGTCTCCAGATTGAGCGAGGAGACGATCAATTGGGCCAGCTTGAGCTCTTCGGCGGTGAGCGCGTTGTTCGACAGAGTCTCTTTCATCGCGGGCTCGTTCATATTCCCCATTTCGTCCCATCAAGCGACCGCTATTATAGCTCTTCGATTCGGCCGGCCGGCCAATGGGCCGTTCGGTCACGTCGAGCTGGAAAATCCGCCGTCGATCACGATCACCTCGCCGGTAACGAAGCGGTTCGACTGGACGAGCGACATCATGGTTTCGGCCACGTCCTCCGCGGTGACACAGCGCTTCAACGGGGTGAGCTTGGCGCGGCGCCCCATGAGCTCTTCGTATTTGTCCTTCAGCATCCGCCGCATCCAATCGCCTTCCATCCAGCCCGGCGCAACGGCGTTCACGCGGATTTCCGGACCCAGATTGTAGGCAAGCGTCTTGGTCAGGTTGACTACCGCCGCCTTGCTCGCCGCATAAGGCAGCGGTTGCGGCCCCGGCCGAAGGCCGACGATGCTCGCGGTGTTGACGATGCAGCCCTTGGAGACGCGCAGGAGCGGCACCGCGGCGCGCGTCACCTGGAAAAGGCCGCGCACGTTCACCGCGAAAACGCGGTCCCAGTCCTCGAGCGAGAGGCTCTCCAGGTCCTTGGGCTTCCACGCCGCGGTGGTCCCCGCGTTGTTGATGAGCACATCGAGCCGGCCGAATTGATCCCCGACCGTCTTCAGCATTACACGCACACCAGCCTCGTCGGCGACGTCGCAGCGGCAAAGCAGCGTGCGCACCCCGCTGCGGCCGGCTTCCTCGGCGACCGCCTGGGCTTCCTTTTCGCTCTTGCTGTAGTTGATCGCGACATCGTAGCCGGCGCGCGCGAGCGCGAGCGCCGCCGCGCGACCGATGCCGCTCGCTGCTCCGGTCACCAGCGCTGCGCGTTTTGTAGTGGGCATGTGTTTGGTTTCCTACAATCCGAGAGCGCGCTCGGCGTTCGCGTGGAAGATCTTCTCCATCACGGCGTCGGGGTAGCCGAGCTCCCGCCATTCCTTGAGGATGCGCGCATAAGGCAGGCTCGGGTAGTCGCTGCCGAACATGACCTTGTCCTGCAGCCTCGCGCGCATGTCGACCTTGAGCTGAGCCGGAAAATATTTCGGAGCCCAACCCGACATCTCCCAGTAGACGTTCCCCTTGTGCAGCGCGACCGCAGTGGTCTCGTCGACCCAGGGCCACCCGGGATGCGCCATGACGATCTTCAGGTTCGGAAAATCCGCCGCGAGCTCGTCGATCGCGGAAGGGTGCGCGTGCCGGACCCTTGCGCCCATGCCGCCGGGCGTGCCCGCACCCATGCCGGTTGTACCGACGTCGATCATCACCACGGCCTTGAGCTCGTCGATGAGCTCGAACAGCGGGTAGTAGCGACTGTCGTTCACCGCGAAGTGCTGCATGATCGGGTGGAAGTGAAAGCCTATGAGCCCAAGTTCCCTCACCGCCTTCCTCGCCTGCGTCATCGCGACCTCGCCCTTCGCCGGCTCGAGCGCGCCCCAGGCCTGGATGATGCGCTTCGGATGGCGCTTCCACATCGCGTGCACGTACTCATTGGTAACGGGCGGCGTCTTGATCGTCGTCTCGAGGTCGAGCGCAACCAGCAGCGCTTCGACCCCGGCGTCGGTGAATTCGCGGATGACCTCGTCCTCGCTCTTAGCGGTCCAGCCGCGGTTCCAGTACTTGGCGAGCGCGTCCACATAAGGGCCCTGGCATGCGATCCATTCCTTGGTGCCGGGGTAGCAGTGCAGATCGATGATTCTCACGCCGCTTTTTCCTGCTCCAGATTCCTCGTCACCATTTCCACGAGGGCCTTCTTCGACACCTTGCCAAAGGTGGACGCCGGGAAATCGGAAAGCACCTCGAGGCGCTCGGGCAGCTTGAACTTGGCGATTTCCTTGTCCATGAGGAACGCGACCAGCTCTTTGAGCGTGAGAGCACAGTTCCTTTTCAAGATCACGCAGGCGCACATCCTCTCGCCCAGGTGCGGATCGGGCATGGGCACGCAGGCGATGTTCTGGACCGAGGGGTGCGAAAGAATCAGGTTCTCGATTTCCTCGGCGCTGATCTTCTCGCCGCCGCGGTTGATGAGGTCCTTCTTGCGGCCTTCGACGACATAGTTGCCCGAAGGGTGCCTGCGCATCAGGTCGCCGGAACGGTAGAAGCCGTCGGGCGTAAACTGCCGCGCGTTGTATTCCGGCACGCCGTAGTAGCCGCGCAGGGTGTAGGGCCCGCGGCAGGTGAGCTCGCCGACCTCCCCGGGGGCGACTTCCCTGTCCTCGTCGTCGACGAGCCTCACCTCGTCATCCGGAGAAATCGGCCGCCCGCAGGTTTCCCGCCGTACCTCCTCCGGATCTTCCGGGCGCACGAAGAAGAGCATCCCCTCGGACATTCCGAAGTTTTCCTGAACGAACGCACTTGGAATCAACCGCTGCGTGCGCAGCCTAACCTCGGGTTGCATGCGCTGCCCGCCGCTCTGAATCACGCGCAGCGAGGAAAGGTCGTAATCTCCGATGGACGGATCGTTGATCAGCCGGATAAGGAGCGCCGGCACCACCTTCAAATGCGTAACCCGGTGCCGTTCGATGAGAGGGAAGAGATCCTCGGGCCGCGTACTCGCGGAAAGCACTACCTTTCCACCGCTGAACAGGTAGCCCTGCATACCTGGGCAGGCTAGCGGTAGGTTGTGCGCGATGGGAAGTGCAAGCAGCAACACGGAGGTGCCCGTGACCCCGCAGACCTCCGCCGCGATCTTCGAGTTGTAGGCGTAATCGTTGTGGGTGCGCGGTATCAGCTTGGGCACTCCAGTCGTGCCGCCCGAGAGCTGGAAAATCGCAGGGTCGGTCGGATCGATCTTGAGCGCGCGCAAGTCTGCCCGCCGTTTCTTCGGCTCGCGGGAGATCAGGTCTGCGAGAGAGAGGAAACCGGCGGGCGCCTCGCCGAACACGATTCCCAGCCTGACCGATGGCGTTTCGTTGCGCACCCGACGGACCATCTCCCTGAAGTCAAAGTCACCATAACGGTCGGGCGTAACGCAGGCGGCGGCACCCGAGAGCTTAGCGAACTGGCTCACTTCGAGAAAGCGGTGCGTGACGAGAGCCGCGATCGGGACGCAGCCGATTTTCTGCAGAGCGAAATAGAGGAACACGAACTCGATGACATTCGGAAGCTGCACGACCACCCGGTCGAGGGGCGCGAGTCCCGCGTCGAGCAGATTCAGCGCGAGGCGGTCGGAGACGCGATCGATTTCGGTGTAGGTAATGTGCGCGTCGCGGTCGATGACCGC
Source organism: Burkholderiales bacterium (assembly GCA_035637655.1). Classification (GTDB taxonomy): domain Bacteria; phylum Pseudomonadota; class Gammaproteobacteria; order Burkholderiales; family SG8-39; genus VBDM01. The sequence continues at coordinate 4,655 of DASPWT010000054.1, forward strand.
GACGCCCTTTGCGTAGCGCCTGAAAACCGGGGCGAACTCCTCGGCGAGCGAGAGGTCGCGCCAATAGCCCTTCTCCCGGTAGCACCTCGCGAACTCCGGCGGGAACGGCACGACCCCGTCCAGCACGCTCTCTCTCCTTTCAATGAAACGGGTGACGCAGGACGATGGTCTCGTTTCGATCGGCCCCGGTCGAGATCATGTCCACCGGCACACCGCAGACCGATTGCAGGCACTCGAGATAGGCGCGCGCCCGCGCGGGCAGCTTGTCGTAGGCGCTCAAGCCCACCGTGCTTTCCTGCCATCCCGGCAGCTCTTCGTATACGGGTTCGCAGCGCGCGGCGTCTTCTGCCGCGAGCGGCAGCAGCTCATGCAGCGCCCCGTCGATGCGGTAGCCGGTGCAGAGCCGGATCTTCTCCATGCCGTCGAGCACGTCCAGCTTGGTGATGCAAAGACCGGACACCCCATTGATCTGGATCGAGCGCCGGAGCGCCGCGGCGTCAAACCAGCCGCAGCGGCGCGCTCGCCCAGTGGTGGCGCCGAATTCCTGGCCGCGAGTGCGCAGCAGCTCGCCGGTGCTGTCATCGAGCTCGGTGGGAAAGGGACCCGAGCCGACGCGGGTCGTGTACGCCTTGGTGATGCCGAGCACGTAATGGAGCATCTGCGGCCCGATGCCGGCCCCCGCCGCGGCTGCCCCGGCTACGCAGTTGCTCGAAGTCACGTACGGGTAGGTGCCGTGATCGACGTCGAGCAGCGCGCCTTGCGCCCCCTCGAACAGCAGGTTCTTTCCGGCGCGATTCGCGTCGTAGAGCGCGCGCGAAACGTCTGCGACCAGCGGTTTCAGCCGCGGCGCGAACGCAAGCGCGTCGTCCCGCGTCTTCGCAAAATCGACCGGCTTCGCGCCCAGGTATTTCGTCAGCACGAAGTTATGGAAATCGAGGAGCGTCTCGAGCTTCGCTGCAAAGCGCTCGGGTACCAGAAGGTCCCGGACACGGATCGCGCGGCGCGCGACCTTGTCCTCGTACGCGGGCCCGATGCCGCGGCCGGTGGTGCCGATTTTTGCGGCGCCTTGCGCCGATTCGCGCGCGATGTCGATCGCCGCGTGGTACGGGAGAATCAGGGGGCAGGCCTCGGAGATCCGCAGGCGGGCTGCGACGTCCGCGCCGACACGCTCGAGCTGGTCCATCTCCTCGATCAGCGCCTGCGGCGAAAGCACCACGCCGTTGCCGATATAGCAGGTCACGCCGTTCCTCAAGATGCCCGAGGGAACGAGGTGCAGCACGGTCTTCTTGCCGCCGATCACCAGCGTATGTCCGGCGTTGTGTCCGCCTTGGAAGCGCACCACCCCCTGCGCATGGTCGGTGAGCCAGTCCACCACCTTCCCCTTGCCTTCGTCACCCCACTGGGTGCCGATGACTAC
>DASPWT010000055.1:0-8930 GCA_035637655.1 Burkholderiales bacterium
ATTCAGCAAGCATTCGAGCCTCGTTGGTGCTCAAGATGCGCGCTTGTACGCCTGGTCGATCAACTGCACGGCCCGCGCGCAGTCGTGCACGCTAATCGGTGGCGCCGTGCCTCGTCCCCAGTGGTCGAGCGCATCGCGCAGCGCGGTGAAATAGGGCGAGGTGACGGTGGCGCCTGGGAACGTCTCGTCGCCCTCGGCGGTGGCGAGCTTTGTGATCCCGTCTTTCATGGTGAGAATGGCGTCCCGGCCAGCGATCTTCCACTCACCGTCAGTGCCATCACGGGGGAAGCCATTGCCGACTTCGACGGTGCCGAGAATGCCACTCTCCGAGCGCAGCATTACTGAAGCGTAGTCCTCGACCGGGCGCTCATGCGCGCGCCGGCTTAGTTGCGCGCCCGTTACCTCAGCCTCCTCTCCGGCCAGGTAAAGGAACATGTCCAGCCCGTGCGGGCCCAGGTTCCGGAGACAGCCACCGCCCGCCTCGGCAGGATCGAGCATCCACGCGCAATCCCACGCTGGGTAGCGTGCCGGTCCCGGCCGGTTGATCCGGACGTAGATGTGCGACAGTGGGCCGAAGCGTCCCGCGGCGAGCAGCTCGCGGGCGCGCATGGCGAACGGTGCGTAGCGCTGGGCCAGCGGAACCGCAACGAACGCATTGAGGCGCGCCGCCTTGGCAGCTACCCCCGCCACCTCGGGCGCGTTGATCCCCATCGGCTTCTCCATCAGGAACGGATAGCCCTGATCGAGCAGGTCGTGCGCGATCGCGGCCATCTGCCGGTGCCGCCCGAGTGCCAGGACGAAGTCAGGATCGGTGGTGGCCAGCATCTTTCGGTAATTCGTGAACGTTGGGGGGTTCCCTACCTCGGCTGCTCGTCTCGCGACGAGACCCGGGTCGGAGTCTTGGATGGCGACCAGCTCCACGTCCGGCATGGCGACGAGGTGGCGGAGGTAGGCAGCGTCATTGAGCGCGTGCCAGTGACTTACCTCGATCGCGGCGACGCGAATGGTCATGGCGTCCTCGTGGTGGATGCGCGTCCTCTGACACGGGGAGACTCTGTGTTGGCCGTCACTTTTTTGTCGAATAGCCAAAAGCTATCGATCAGTAGCATCAATGAGCGTAAAGCCCCGCCGACGCGGGGCACCCTAATTTTGCTGTGATGCAACCAGCTCTTTAATCGTCCGTTTTCTAAGAGATGGGTCCGCCTTAATAGCCGTGACTTCAACGCGATTCAGAACAATTCAGATCTGTCCCAAGGACTTAGTCCGCGGTTGGCGGCACAGTCGACCACAAGGTGGCAGGCATCGTGATGCCTCAACACGGAGATGGGCCATGAACATGTCGGTCACGCAGTTCGTGCAGGCACCGGCCATTGTGGCGCGCAGCCGATCAATTTGGCATGAGATCATCGATACGATGATCGAGGGACCCCCGCGGACGGCTGCGGACGAAATCGCCGAATATCTTGCACGGCATCAATACGATTTATCACCGACGTTGCGGATTGAGCTTGAGCGGCGTCACGTCTGCCTATAAGCGCGAACAGAGCCTAGCCGGATGTCGAAGGCTAAGAGGATGTATCGCGGCCAGGGTGCGACTGACGCGAATGATCGAATAACGATGTAATATTGTTTGACTAGGCATGCCTCCGAGGGAGGGAAGCGTGACAGGTCACATTGGAAGACGCGAGTTCATCACGCTTGTCGGCGGTGCGGCGGCGTGGCCGCTTGCGGCGAGGGCGCAACCGGCGAAGGTCGCTCGTATCGGCTTCCTCGGTCTGGTGTCCTCGTCCAGTCACGCAAGTCGCGTTGCGGCGTTTCGCGCCGGACTTCGCGATCTCGGGTGGATCGAAGGTCGCAATCTCGTCATCGAGTTCCGTTGGGCGGAGGGCAATTACGACCGGTTGCCGGCATTGGCCGAGGAGCTCCTTCGGCTCAACATCGACGTGCTCGTCACCCATGGGGCCACGGGCGCCTTGGCTGCCAAGAAGGCCACATCGACGATCCCGATCGTCATTACGGCGGTCGGCGACATGCTGGCCCTCGGTCTGGTCTCGAGCTTGTCGCGGCCAGGAGGCAATGTCACGGGGCTGTCGCTTTTCGCCGCGGAGCTCACTGCTAAGCGCCTTGAATTGATCAAGGAAGCGGTCCCGTCAGTGACACGGGTGGCCATCCTGTTGAATCCGGGAAACGCATCTACCCAATTCGTGCTCTCGGAAACCGAGGCGACCGCAAAGGCGGCGGGCGTAGAATTGCGCGCCCTCGAGGCGCGTCAGGCCACCGATTTCGCCCGGGTCTTCGCAGCCATGGCCGATCAGCAGGTCGGCGCGCTTGTGATTCACGAGGATACCATGCTGAACGCAAACGCCAACGCGCTTGCCATCTTTGCAGCCGTGCGGCAGCTTCCCTCCAGCGGATTTCCGGAGTTCGTGCGGGCAGGCGGTCTGCTCGCCTACGGGATTAACTTCCCCGACACTGATTATCGTGCCGCGGCCTTCGTGGACAAGATACTTAAGGGGGCGAAAGCCGCCGATCTACCGGTCGAGCGTTCGACCAAATTCAACTTCACCATTAACCTGCAGACTGCCAAAGCGCTCGGCCTCGAAGTGCCGCCGACGCTGCTCGCCCGCGCTGATGAGGTGATCGAATGAAGCGGCGCGAGTTATTCGGATCATTTTTAGCCCCGTCAAATGGGCACTTCTTGCACTAAAAGTGTCTGGGAAGTCCCCGCCCAGACACTTTGGATTCGTCATTCGTTCGCTTTCGTAGCGGTAGGGACCTGCGTTTCATCGCAAGCCCCCCGCCCAGATCCGTACGTGCGGCTTTCCCGCATACGGCTTGTATGGGACTTTCTTTGTCAAGGGTGCATCACGCTATTTTTGTCGTGCTTTGTTGCTTCATTCTTTAAAGGCTTGTCCTTGACCAACGCGAGCACGGCGGCAGGCTGCCCGTGATCGGGTGGTTTGCCACGCGATGATCCGAGGGGAGCCTGCCATTGGCCACGAGCAATCGCGCGCGAACCACGCTTGTATTCGGTTGAACCCATATAGGGTCCCGACCATGAAGCAGTCATACGCTTCTGCGGGCAAGGCTCCGAGGCGGCGGGTCCATTCTCCCAGCGGCATTGCAGCCATAGCCGTATACGGATTGCCGCCACCTCGGATCGTCATCGGCTACCGCGCATCAAGCGCAGTCAGGTGCCGAACCCTGTTTGTCCTTTCTCGTTCTACAATATTGCTCACGCCGCCGGCCGCAACTCGACACCGTCCGGTACCTCACCGGTCGTGACCAGGCGCCACAGCGCTATCAGCAGCTTGCGCGCCAGTGCCACGATCATTGTCGTCTTGCGCGCGCCGCTGGGCCCCTCGGTCCGCGTGCGATACCACCGCGCCAGCGCACTGTCTTTCTGGAACATTAGGAAGCGCCACGCCAACTGGATCAGCCCACGTCGTACCCGCGCGTTGCCGGCCTTGGCCAGGCCCTTCTCTCGGCTTGTCAAACCGCTCTCGTCGGGCGATCCCGTGAGCCCGGCGTAGCGCGCCACCGCTCTTCGATCTCGAAGCTTCCGCGACAGGATCTCCCGCACCAGCATATCCGCCGTCTCGATGCCGATACCGATCACCCTGGAGAGCAGGCGCACCATCGCATGCGGCCCCGTATCCGGTGCCCGCTCGAGCCGCTCGGCACGTGTCTTCTCGATCGAGCTGATCTGCTCACGGACCAATGCCAGCCGTGCCATGTCGCGCCGGAGCTCCTCGATGATGTTTGCCGGTAGGCCCGTGCCCTCCGCTGTCCGCAGACATGCTAGACGCTCTGGCGCTCTGCGCAGATGTGGCTTGAATCCCCGGATCCCGAGACGGGCAAGCGCACTCTTCATGCGGTTGACGATGCGTGAACGCTCGTTGACAAGACTCTCGCGCTCGCGGCTCGGGCGCCTCGCATCCTCTTCCTCCATCGTCGGGATTGCCACCATCCCGCAGTGCCCCCGCTCACCGCGCAACCAGCCCAGGAATACGCGCCTCAATATCGCCGCATCCAGACGATCCGTCTTCGCCCGCTTGCGCTCGCGGGACACCGCAACGCTCGCCGAATGGATGACATGCGCCTCGATCCCGCGAGCAATGAGCCAGCGCGCCAGCCAGAAGCCGTCGCGACCAGCTTCATAGGCTAGTGCAATCCGCCTGATCGGCCGGCCAGCACGCACCGCCTCGATGCGCCACCGCTCGATCAATCGCAACAGTGCCGTCGCGTCCGGCTCCAGCTTCTTCAACGGCTGGCGCTCGACGCCGGGAACAACGCCGCTCACTAGCCAGCTCATCTTGCTCATCTCGACGACCACCACCAAGGTCGAGATCGGATCAAACGCGGCCAGGCTTCGGCTGAGATCATTGACTTGCAGCACGGGGCAGCCTCCATCAGTTCGTATGGACGATGAAGGTGCCACAACCTCCGCCGCCCCGCCCCATAGCTTCTCCTACCTCAGGTGTGTAACGGCGCGAAACGCTGGCTGGGCCAAGGGTGGAGAATACGCGGTTGTGGGAGCCAGTCGTCAATCAGCTTGTTCATCCGGGTCCAGTTGAGATTGGCCGTGTCGCTGCGTCGGGTGAGTATCCTTAGCCAGCGTTTGGCAATCGCCGCCCGGAACGCCGCGAGTGCACGAAAGTTGGTCGGCACCGCATGGTAGTTGAAGTAGCCTTTGACGAGCTTGTGCAGCCAGTTTCCTTGGACAGGAATCGGCTGGTGCATGCGCCGCCGCATCTCTTCCTTGACCATCCGCAGCTTCGCTCGCATGCGGTCTCGCCGGGTCTTCCGTTTGAGCTGGAATTTACCCGCGCGGGATTTGCCGCAAATGATGGTGAAGCCCAGAAAGTTGAAGGTCTCCGGTTTACCGAGCCCTCGCTCCTTGCGGTCTCTTGCCGCAAAGCGTCCGAACTCAATGAACCGGGTCTTCTCGGGGTGAGGCGACAGCGCGAACTCTCGCAACCGCTTACGCATTTCGTCCAGGAAGCGCTGAGCGTCGACCTTGTGCTGGAATCCGACGATGAAGTCGTCAGCATAGCGCACAATGATCATGTCGCCCGTGGCTTCGCGCCGTCGCCAGCGTTCGGCCCAGAGATCGAGAACATAGTGCAGGTAGATGTTGGCTAGGAGCGGTGAGATCACCGAACCCTGTCCCGTCCCCCTGCCACTGACCGTCACGATCCCATCTTCCAGGACGCCCACCTTGAGCCATTTCTGGATCAGGCGGATGATGCGCCGGTCGCCGATCCGATGTTTCAGAAAACGGACTAGCCATTCCTGGCTAATCTCGTCGAAGAATGATCGGATGTCGGCGTCCAATATCCAGTTCACCTTCGTGCTGTTGATCCCGACATCGAGCGCATCCAGCGCATCGTGCGTGCTGCGCCCGGGTCGAAATCCGTACGAGAGCCCGAGGAAGTCTTCCTCGTAAATCGCGTTGAGCACCGCAGCTGTTGCCCGTTGGACGATCTTGTCCTCAAGGGCAGCAATCGCGAGCGGGCGCTGCCGGCCATCCGGCCTGGGTATGTACGTTCGCCGTGACGGCAGTGCCCGATATGCTCCCCGATGGACGCGAGCATGCAGGTCCTCGAGATTGCGCTCGAGGTTCCGCTCGTAGTCCCGCCACGTCAGGCCATCTATCCCCGGTGCGGCGTCTTGTTTGAGTTCGCTGAACGCCTCATCGAGCAAATCGATGCTGATGTGGTGGAGGAGCGAGGTGAACTTCTCCTTCTTCCTTTCCTTCGCTACTCGCCGTATGCGCTCCAGCGCTTGTGACACGTTTACCTGGCTCTGTGCCCAGTACGTGCTTTGCTGGCCCGCATTCCCCTCGGTCTCCGCCCTTGGCTCCCCCGACTCCGTAGCGGATTGCTCCGCCTTGTTCGCCGGCTTCACAGCTGTAGAGTCGGGAGAGGTGGGGCTTGCGCCCTGCCTCCGCCCGCTCGCTCAAACGGCTCGTGCAGTTTTCCCGCAAGCCGCTTTCCTATGTGGACGCCATTGTGGCGTCGAGGACGAATTGATGCCGGGCGCAAGATAGATCAGCCGCACAAGTCCGAACTCCTGCACCAGCCGTGGAAGTGGATATTGTCGCCACACCGTGTTTCGCCATTTCTTGGCGACGAACGAACGTAGCCGACGTTCAATCCAGCCATCCATCCGATGGAACAGTTTTCGTACGTGCGCCTTCCGGTAATAGTTTCCCCAGCCGCGTATGACCGGGTTGATCGCCTCGATCACATCGCGGAGCCGGACCGGAGCATTTCGGCGGGTTAGGCTACGGACTTGATCCTTGAACCTATCCACCGATTTTTGCCTTGGAACGGCGTAAAGATTCAATGGGTTGGTTCGAGCTGTGCGCTTGTGTGCGGGCAGCTTGAGCCCTTTTCCCTTACGAATCTTGTAGCCGAGGAACTCGAACCCGTTCGTGATGTGCACGATGCGGGTCTTCTCCGGATGCAGACTGACACCGAGCCTCTCGTGCAGGAATGCGCGCGCCGTCGCCAGCGCTGCCTCGGCTTCTTGACGCGTGCGACAAACGATGACGAAGTCGTCCGCCCAGCGCGTCAGCCGATAGCCGGCTTTGGTCATCGCGTGATCAAACGGCGTGAGATAAATGTTCGACCACAACGGACTGGCAACTCCGCCTTGCGGAACTCCGGTCTTGGTCGGCTCCCACGCACCGTCAACAATCACTCCGGCTTCGAGAAAACTGCGGATCAGTCGCAGAACTCGTCCGTCGCTGATTTCCTCGGCAATCAGACCAACCAATCGCTCCTGGTCTATTTTGTCAAAATAGGATCTCAAGTCGGCGTCTAAGATCCACAGGTTGCCCTCGTTGATCTCGCGCCACACCTTCCGCATCGCCATGTGTGGCGAACGGCCGGGGCGGTATCCGAACGAGCAGTCCGCAAACAATGGTTCGAAGATGGGTGTCATCTTCTGCACCAGTGCCTGCTGAACCACGCGATCGGCGACAGATGGGATACCTAAATTTCTGGTACCTCCGCCCGCCTTCGGTATCGCGACCCGCTTCACCGCTCGCGGTCGATAGCTCCGGTCGCGCAACTGCTCATGCAGCCTCGCGAGCAGTTCATCCTCTCGTTCCGCGAACGCGGCAATCGTCAGGCCATCGATGCCGGCACTGCCCTTGTTCTCCCTGACATGTTTCCAGGCTTCGGTCAGATTGGTCCGACCATAGACCTTGTCGATCAACGAATGGACTTTCCTGTACCTCTGCTCTCCTCGTCCTCCAGTGCCAATCGACGCCTCCAGGGTATCCTCGATGCCGGCGCAGGGTCTTTCGCAGAGCGAACTTATCCGCACTTCCGTCATGTACTTGCCCGTTCCTCGTCATTCGGCTCTGTCACACAGTACGGGGCCTTCCCCCTCCGCTCGGCCTTTTGGGTCCGTCCGGCGTCGTCATTCCAAGATGACGATCCGAGACCTTTTGCTCTGATCTCGTTCAAGAGTACCTCGCCCCGATCCGACTCCTGGCACCGCATCGGCCGGAATTTCGCTCACGCTTATATCCGCGCCTACCGTCAGGTGGCTTCAGGCCGGGCTTTGCGTTTCCCGTTGCTCGCCCTTTCGTCTGCGAGTGTCGCACTATTCCAGCCATACCTTTCCGTTGGACGATACCAGGCCTCCCTGAGTCATTGACGCATCTTCCCCACCGTGTCGTCCGCACACACCTTGGTGCGACGGAGTGGAACCCAAATGTCTTCGCCCCCATAGTGCGGGCTCGACCTTGCTCCGTCTTTGGCCGACCGGTTCATCTGTCGGGATCGCTCCCGTTGATTACGACCCGGTGGTTCTCCTCAAGCCTTTCGGACCCCGCCTCGCGGCAGGCGCCCTGCCCTCCAGAGAATCGTCGATGGTGGCTCCAGGTCAGCCTATCCGTTTCCCGGCTTTCGCCGTTGTGCCTCAGTAGCCTCTCCATACCTTCCATCTTCTCTGGCCGGTGAGGCGTTACCCCCACCTTCGGATATCGGCTCGGGGCCTCGAGCCGAGCGGGACTTCAACCCACCTGACGCGTCAACTGTCAGGCACACACTATGGCGAAGTCCGACTTCCCGCGCCCATGCATCATCGGCTACGGCTCCTCGCCTTCCCGATGCGGACCAGGTCGGCACATGGCCTGTGGTCAGACGCGGGACCTCCCAGGTTCCAACGCGATCCTTGTGCGCGTGATGTGGCCCTCGACCCCGGCGGGACGACAATGCCTCGCATAGCGGCATTGCTCATGTTGCGTTCGACCATGAAGACAGTCTCCGCTCCCGCGAGTAGATCATTTCGTGGCTCACTCCCACACCCCACGCACTCGCTGTGTACGCTTCGTGTTCGGCGTCACCGCCGCCTCACGCAACACTCGCTTCCAGGCGGCCCGCTACGGCCTTACCTGGGTCGGACTTGCACCGACTGATCGCGCCAGCTTTGCCTGGCGCCTTCCTTCATTCGATCACCTCGTCGGCGCGCGCGAGCAGCGTCGCAGGGATTTCGAGGCCGAGCGCTTTGGCGGTCGTCAGATTGACGACGAGATCGAATTTGGTTGGCTGCTCGACTGGGATATCGGCTGCCTTCGCTCCGCGCAGAATCTTATCGACAAGGTCGGCGGCGCGCCGGAACAAATCCGGGAAGTTCGCTCCATAAGTCATCAGACCTCCCGCCTCGACCCATGCCCGAGAATTGTGCATGGTCGGCAGTCGCGCGGCGAGCGCCAACGTATTGATGCCGACCCGGTTGGTCGTCAGAAGCGGGGCGGCGGCAACATAGAGCGCATCTACGCGGCCCTTGAGCGCGTCGAACGCGGGCGCGAGATCCTCGGCTCTCCGCACCTCCGATGTGACCACAGGGAGGCCGAGCGTGCGGGCCGCCGCCTGAGCCTCGCCCATTTCCAGCACGGAGTTTGGGCTGCC
>DASPWT010000056.1:0-4005 GCA_035637655.1 Burkholderiales bacterium
CGATTTGGCGGGTCTGCTGCCGCGCCTGCGCCGAATTTGGTGTGGTGCCGGGGATATCAGGGAGTCGGAACGTCGGCCGCGTCAGGAACAGTCGGCTGTCGCCATCGGGTTTCGCGAAATTTATGAGTTTGCAAGCCCCGGACCACCGGTCATACCGAGGGAATTCGACGTCTATGGCGCGAGTCCGGAAGTCAGCTATGGCAAATCCGGGCGCCTGCCGACGTTAAGTCGGCAGGCGAATCCGGTCGAGAGCTGGCAGACCCTGGACCTCAGCGCCTCCGGGCTGCGCGCGACGCGCTCCCGGCCGGGAGTACAACTTCGCCGCGGCCAGCTGTTGGGCTTCAAGGACATGGAAAGAGGTTCCGGGTTCGTGCTCGCCGAGGTGCGCTGGCTGCAGCAATTCACCGACAGCGAAGCCGGCGGGATAGCGGCCGGTGTTCAGTTCGTGTCTTTGCGTGCGGAAGTAGCCCTGGTTCGGGTGTTCGGCTTGATGCCTGGCCAATACCAGACTATCGGGCCGGCGTTCGTGCTCGGCCAATCGACGCCCCACCAACTGGTGCTGCCTTCCGGGTGGTTCGCGCCGGGCCGCAAAGTGGATCTCTGGTACAAGGAACGGGTCTCGCCGGTCGAACTCACCGACCTGCAGGCGCGCGGAACAGACTACGAGATCGTTGGCTACAAACCTGCCTGAGTTGGTGGCCAACGTCGTTTTTGGCGAATCGGCCGCCTGCGTTCCAAAGGGATTACCTGACGCGCCGTGTAGGGTTTGACTGACATCCCAAGCGCGGTCCCTCCGCTCCCCACGGAGGGGTTATGCTAGCTCACGAGCTGCGCGCGGTGCGGGCCGTGGCTCACGCATGCGCTCGAAATTCTGGGTTTCGCGCTTCGAAGCGCGTTCCAAAGTCAAAAGAGGAGCTGGCTTATCAATCCAATAGAAAGCGACGGCGCTCGCCGGGGGAAAAACCCGCTGCAAAGGACGTTCGCCCTCCTTCCCGGGAGCGGCCGCCTATTGCAGATCATCTGGCCGTTCCTCGTCATCGTTTTGGTGATGTTGCTGTTGGCGAATGAGAGCATGAACATCCTGTCCGCGGCCCGTGCGTACTCGGAAGGAGAGAGTCTCTGGTCCAAAGGGCAAAAGCGCGCCATGTTCCACCTCGTGCGTTACTCCGAAACTCAGTCCGAAGATGATTATCAAAAATACCTGGAGACCATTTCAGTACCGCTGGGTGACAAGAAGGCGCGGCTGGAGCTGGAAAAGCCGGATCCGGACTATGCCGTAGTGTGGCGAGGTTTCATCGAAGGGCGAAATCACCCCGACGATATTCCCGGCATGATCATGCTGTTCCGTCGCTTTCGGCACCTCGACTTCATGGCGGCGGTCATCGATCTTTGGGCGGAGGGGGACCGGTATATCGCCGACCTGACCCGGATCGCCGATCAGCTCCATATGCGCGTCGCCTCCGGCCAGACGTCCCAGGAACGCGTGCTCCCGTTCCGCGACAGGATCCTGGATATCGACACGCGCCTGACGCCCTTGACGGACAAGTTTTCAAGCACCCTGGGCGAAGCGACCCGCAAGACCAGGTTCATTCTTCTGCTGGCGAACCTGGCGGTCGCAGGTACCCTGGTCCCGGTGGGTATCTACCTCTCGTACCGGCTGGTCCGGCGCAGAGAGCAGGCCGAGCGGGCGCTCAAGCTGAGCGAGGAGCGGTTCAATCTTGCTGTGACCGGCAGCAACGACGGGCTCTGGGATTGGAACATCGATACCGGAGAGGTCTACTACTCGCCGCGCTTCAAGCAGCTGCTGGGTTTCACAGAGCGGGAAATGGACGACAACGTGGAGGCATTCAACTCGCGCTTGCATCCGGAGGACAAGCCGGCCCACGAGCAGGCCATCGCCGGGCATCTGCAGCGCGGCGGGCCGTTCGACATCGAAATGCGGTTGCAGACCAAGGCCGGGGAATACCGCTGGTTCCATTTCCGCGGGCAGGCGCTGCGCACGACCGCAGGACGGGCGATGCGCATGGCCGGTGCAATGACCGACACGACCGACCGCCGGCTGACTGCAGCGGAGCTGTTCGCCGAGAAGGAGCGCGCCCAGGTCACCCTGGCGTCCATCGCCGACGGCGTGATCACGACCGACACCGGCGGCTGGGTGGAATACCTCAATCCGGTGGCGGAGGCGTTGACCGGCTGGACCACGGCTTCGGCGCGGGGGTTGCCGCTGTACGCCATTCTCCGCACCGTTGACGAAACCACGCGCAAAGTCACGCCCAACCCGATCGAAATGGTGCTGCGCGAGGAGCGCACCATCGAGGTCTCGGCCCCCATGCTGCTGGTGCGCAACGACGGCTCGGAAATTCCGATCGTACAGTCTGCCGCCTCGATACGGGCCCGCACCGGCAAGATCATGGGTGTGGTCCTGGTCATGCGCGATGTCAGCCGTGAACGCCAGTACGTCGCCAAGCTTTCCCACCAGGCGAGCCACGACGCGTTGACCGGCTTGATAAATCGCACCGAATTCGAGCGTCGCCTGAGCCTCGCGCTCAAAAGTGCGGCGGAACTGAGCCGGCACCACGCGGTGATGTATCTCGATCTGGACCAGTTCAAGGTCGTCAATGACACCTGCGGACACGCCGCCGGCGACCAGCTCATGCGCCAGGTCAGCGCCGTGCTGCTCAAGCGCCTGCGCGAGGGCGATACGCTCGCTCGCCTGGGCGGCGACGAGTTCGGCGTGCTGCTCGAGAACTGCCCGCCGGATCACGCGCTGCGCATTGCCGACCAGTTACGGCGGACCGTCACGGACTTCCATTTCGCCTGGGAGACCCGTTCCTTCGGCACCGGTGTCAGTATCGGGCTGGTGAATCTGAAAGACCGCCCGTTCACGTTGACCGACGTGATGAGCGCGGCCGACGCGGCCTGCTACATGGCCAAGGAAAAGGGCCGCAACCGCGTGCAGGTGTATCACGCGGAAGACAGCGAGCTGTCGCTGCGCCACGGCGAGATGGAATGGATCAGCCGGCTGCAGAAGGCGCTCAAGGAAGATCGATTTGTGCTCTACACGCAGGAAATCAAGGCCCTGGACTCCGGGCGCAAGCACGACACCCACTGCGAAATCCTGATCCGCTTGCTCGATGAACGCGGCGAGCTGGTGCCGCCCATGGCGTTCATCCCGGCGGCGGAACGCTACAATCTCATGCCCGCGATCGATCGCTGGGTCATTCGCACCGCATTCGCCACCATTTCCAGGGAGCAAGCCGAAGGCGGTGCCGTTTTCGAGATATGCGCCATCAATCTCTCCGGCGGCTCGATCGGCGACGAGGGCTTCCTCGGATATGTGCGCGAACAGTTCGCTCACTTCCCGGCGGTGCGGCCTCAGTCAATCTGCTTCGAGATCACCGAGACCGCCGCCATCGCCAGGCTCGACAAAGCGACCCACTTCATCAATGAGATGAAGTCGCTCGGCTGCCGCTTCTCTCTGGACGACTTCGGCGCCGGCATGTCCTCGTTCGCCTATCTGAAGCATCTGCCCGTGGATTTCCTCAAGATCGACGGCGGGTTCGTCAAGAACATGGCCGACGATCCGATCGACCGCGCGATGGTCGAGGCGATCAACAGCGTCGGTCATATCACCGGCAAGCAGACCATCGCGGAATTCGTGGACGGCGACCGCGTCATAGCGCTGTTACGCGAGATCGGCGTGGATTTCGCTCAAGGCTATGGCGTGGCCAAGCCGAGGCCGTTCGGGCCGCGGCTGCAGGTGGCGGCGGCGACGGGCTGACGCGCAACGCGTTCACCCGGCTCGTTCCGCTCGCGCAGGGCGGAGGCTTCCGGCACCCGCAGCAGTCGAAAAAGCGAGGGGATAGGGAAATCCCCTAGTCCGCACCGGTAAAACACCGATAGACCGGCCATCAGGCGCTCAATAACATGCGCTCAATCATTTCGCTAATCACAACATCGAGGAGAAGTAATGGGAACGATGAATGAGTTGACCGCTCACCCCCA
>DASPWT010000057.1:0-25578 GCA_035637655.1 Burkholderiales bacterium
GAACACCACAGCATCATGGGGCTAGCCCACATCAAACCTCGTGATGGTGGCTCGCCCGACGGGATGAGGCTTATTGCCAAGGCGCTGGAGGGCATCAGCCTGTGGGCAGACATGCTGCATTCGTGGATCGGCCTCGACGTGCACCCGAGGTTTTCCCTCGACGGCTGTCTGGTCACCGCGCGCATGCGCCTTGAGTAGCCGCCATGCCAACTCCCATCTTGATCGAACCCGACCAGGCGGCGGCGCTCGACGAGCCGCACGTCTTCATCGACACCCGTGCTCCGGCAGACTACGCCGCCGGACACATCGCGGACAGCGTCAGTATTCGCGAGGTGTTCACGACCCTGGCCATGTCCAGCGGGCCGGGGTTGGCCACGCTACGCGATACCTTTGCACGCCTGTTCGGGGCCGCCGGTCTCTCCGGCGCCGAGCGAGCCATCGTCTATGAAGATTCCATGGACACCGGCAACGGTCAGTCTTGTCGCGGGTATTTCTTGTTGCGATATCTCGGCTATTCGAAGGTGTCGGTTCTGCACGGCGGGCTTCAGGGTTGGTTGGCAGCAGGTTATCCGGTCACGACGCGGTCAACGACGGCGAGGCCCGCGTTGTTCCCGACCGCTGTCGATGAGCGCCTGATGGTGACCAGGGACGAAATGCTGGCGGCGCTTGGCGACGCCCGGGTGACCACGCTGGACGTGCGTGACGAACCGGAATGGCTGGGGCAGGCGTCCGCGCCCCCCGGCTCAGAAGATCCATCGCTACGGAAGGGACGGATTCCCGGCGCTCGGCCACTGCCATGGCGGCGAATGCTTTCGGGGCCGCCCGGCCAGACGCGCTTCCGGTCCGCGGCGGAGGTGCTCGAACTTTGTCGCGGCATCGGTTTAGATCCCCGGTCGCGGGTGTTCATTTACTGCTTCAAGGGAGCACGGGCCGCGAGCACGTTGGTCGCCCTGGAGCGGGCCGGCTTTACCGACGTTCGCAATTATTTTGCGTCGTGGAACGAATGGGGACGCGCACCGGAACTGCCAATCGAAGAGGCGAACCCTTCCTCGCGGCTGATCTGATCATGGAGACAAAAATGAGACGATTGTGTGCCTTGATGAAAGTGACGGCACTGACAATTGTTCCGGGTACAGTGATGCAGGGTCTCGAGCGCGCGTTGACCGACACCTACTTTTGCAACTTCTTGATGTTCCAGTCGCTGCCGGACATCTGGGCCGTTGTCGAGCGAGCATGAACCCCGTCGACATGAAAGGGCGCCTGGGCGATCCGGCGGCCGTCGATGCCTCGCTGTCGGACCTGGCCCGCGGCGTGGCCGGGTGCGAGATCTTGCGTATCGCCGCGCAGGTTCGCGCGCTGAAGGCCAAGGGCGCCGCCATCTGCAACCTGACGGTCGGCGATTTCGATCCGACGTATTTCCCCGTGCCGGCACTGTTGCTGGACGGCGTGCGCGACGCCCTGGCCGCCGGACACACCAACTACCCGCCGTCCGACGGTGTGCTGGCCTTGCGCGAGGCGGTGGCGCGGTTCTACGCGCGCCGGCTGGGCCTGGTCTACCCGGTGGAATCGGTGCTGATCACCGGCGGGGCGCGGCCGCTGCTGTACGGCGCGTGTCGCACGGTGCTGGATCCCGGTGACGTGGTCGTGTACCCGGTGCCGTCGTGGAACAACCACTACTATGCGTACCTGTGCAACACCAAGCCGATCGAGGTGCCGGTGTCGGCCGACACCAACTTTTTTCCCACGGCGAAAACACTGCGCCCGCACCTTTCAGCCGCGCGCCTGCTGCTGATCAACTCGCCGCTGAACCCCACCGGCACGGTGATCGATCCCGAAGAGCTGCGCGCCATCAGCGAACTGGTGGTGGAAGAAAACCGCCGCCGGGCCAAGGCGGGCGGTGACGCCGGCAAGGCGTTGTGGCTCTGTTACGACCAGGTCTACTGGCAACTCACTTTTGGGTCCGCACGCCACGCCACGCCGCCCACGGTGTGTGAAGACGTGGCGCCGTATACCATCATGCTGGACGCCGCTTCGAAGAGCTTTGCCGCCACCGGAATGCGCGTGGGCTGGGCGGTGATGCCGCCCGCCGCCCGCCAGCGCATGTCGGACATCCTGGGGCACGTCGGCGCCTGGGCCCCCAAAGCCGAGCAGGTGGCCATGGCAGCGCTGCTGGACGACGAAGCGGCCGTGCGCACGTACCACGCGGGCATGCTGGCGCGAATCAAGCTGCGCCTGGATGCGCTGGCCGACGGGTTCCAAAAGATGCGCGCCGATGGCTTTCCGGTCGAGGTGATCGCGCCGCAAGGGGCGATCTATCTTTCGGTGCGCGTGGCCGTCCCCGGCCGCACCAACGAGGAGATCCGCAGGCTGCTGCTGGACCAGGCCGGCTTTGCCGTGATGCCGCTCCAGGCCTTCGGGCTGCGCGGCAACAGCGGCTGGTTCCGCATCTCCGTCGGCGCCGTCTCCGAGGCGGACATCGCCGAAGCGCTGCCGCGCGTACGGGCTGCGCTCGCTACGCTCGCTTCGCCGGTGCTCTAGGCCATCCCTCTCCAATGCCTGAGAGATCCAACGCCGCCGATCCTGCTCGCCCGCTGTCCCCGGACGATCTGACGACGTATTTCCGGAGCGCCGCCAAGCCGCGGGCCCAGTTTCGGATCGTCATCGAGCAGGAGAAGATCGGGGTGCTGCCCGACGGGCGCGCCGTGCCCTTCGAAGGCGACGGCGGATCTCCGCCATCCTGGCGCGCCTGCTGGACCGCGGGTTTGTCGCCCAGAGCGAGGACGGACACATCATCGCCCTGGAACGCCAGGGCGAACGCATCACGGTTGAACCGGGTGGTCAGCTGGAGCTGTCGGGCGCCACCCTGGGCGACGCCAGCGCCTGTCGCGACGCCCTGCTTCGTCACGTCGCTAAGGTGAAGGCCCCATCGCCCAGCCGATGGGAATCCGTTTCCTGAGGGTGGGCGCGTGGCCGTTCGGCTCGCTGGAGGAGATCCCTTGGCTGCCCAAGCGGCGCTACACGCAGATGCGCGCCTATCTGCCCAGCAAGGGCCGCCTGGCCCACGACATGATGAAGCGGACGGCGACCGTGCAGGCGAATTTCGACTACGACAGCGAGGCCGACGCCACCGACAAGCAGCTTACAGGCAGTCGCGTTCGCGCCGAGATCTGCGATGCTGTCGCTGGGAGGCATCACAGCCGCCCGCCATGAGCAAATGAACACCGTTGGTCAGACGTTCGTCCTCTCGGCGCCCTTCTTCGGCATCGTCTTTGGCGGCTACTTGATCGCGCACTTGCCGTTCTGGCGGACGGCGTGGACAGAGCTTGGTAACAAGTTCGTCTTCGCGGTGGCGCTGCCCGCAATGCTGTTCCGCATGATGAGCGATCTGTCCGCGCTGCCCGTGGTCGATGCCCGCCTGCTGGTGGCGTTTTTCGGCGGGTGCTTGATCGTGTTCGTGATCGGGCGTTTTTTGGCGGCTTCGATTTTTCGCCTGGACGGCGTGTCGCAGTCGGTGTTCGCGCTGGGCGGCGTCTACTCGAACCACGTGCTCCTGGGATTGCCGCTGGCCAAGCTGGTGCTGGGCAGCGCCGCCCTACCGTCGGTGGCGCTGGTGCTGGTCTTCAATGCGCTGACGCTGTGGACGCTGGTGTCGGTGTCGGTCGAGTGGGCACGCCACGGCTCGTTCACGCCGCGCGGCCTGGGCAAGACCGCCCTTGGCGTGCTGACCAACCCCATCGTCGCCTCCATCATTGGCGGCACGCTGTTCGGCCTCGCCGGTTTGCACTTGCCGGGCCCGGTGTCGACCGGTCTCGATGCGCTGGGCAAGCTGGCAGCGCCGGCGGCGCTGCTGGTGTTGGGCATGGGTCTTCTCCAATACGGCGTTGGCAAGGGTTGGCAACAGAGCCTCACCATCTGTCTCGTCAAGCTGGTGCTGCAGCCGCTGGTGGTCTGGGGGTTGGCGCTGGCGTTGAAGCTGCCCGCGCTGGAGACCCGCGTCGTGGTCCTGATGGCGTCGATGTCGGTGGGTGCAAACGTCTACCTGATGGCGGTGCAGTTCCAAGCCCTGCAGGGGGCGATGGCGGGCAGCCTGGTGCTGTCCACCGCGCTGGCCGCGCTGACCACACCGATCCTGCTGGCCATCATCGGATGATGCAGAGATCGGCGAGCTCAAGCGCCGGCGCGGCCCCGCCACCCCAGGGCTTGAGCGCTTCCGCATGGGAACCCGCGCAAAGTGCAAGCAGAAACGCCCCGGCCAATAAACGCATCGATCAGCTTCGCCACCAACTTTGTGATCACTTACGATGAAGACGTCCCCGGTGCTATCCGAGTTCCTGAAGCTGGCTCCACTTGGCGATCTGTGGGTGTTCGGCTACGGATCGCTCACGTGGTTGCCGGGGTTCCGCTCGAGCCAAAAATCCGTGGGCCAGGTCCACGGCTACCACCGTTCGCTCTGCGTGTACTCGGACCGTTATCGGGGTACCGAGAAGCGGCCCGGCCTCGTGATGGGGCTATGCCGGGGCGGATCCTGCTGGGGCATGGTGTATCGCGTTTCCAGCGCGCAGGCCACGCGCGTGCTGGCCTATCTGTGGCGCCGTGAGATGTTTAACCACGTTTACCAGCCGCGCTTCTTGCGCGTGCGCATCCGCGGCGGCGGCAAGGTCCGTGCGCTCGCATTTGTCGCCGACACGGCGCACCAGCTCTTCATAGGCGACCTCGACGTTGAGCACACCGCGCGGCTGGTTGCCCAAGCGCATGGCGAGCGCGGCCGCAACATCGACTACCTGAGCAATACCTTAGCCCACATGCACGAGGTTGGCGTGCGCGATCCGCATCTCGATCGTGTGCTGCTCAGAGCGCTCGCCCTGCGCGGCGCGCGGCGCGCTCTTCAATCAAAAAAGAGGGGCAATTTGAAGCGATGAGCCCCTGGCCCGCGAAGAGCGGGCGCTCAAACTATTGGGCTCGGCCTGAATGAGTTCCTGATACGCCATCGGCTCTTTCTTCGCCCCGAGAACATTTACCCCCCGGCTGGCGGCTTGTCCGCTTGCTGGTCGGCGTGCGCGGCGTGAAAGGCGGGCAGGGCGGCGCACGCCGCCTCCGCGCGCAGCAGCGTCGGGAACGGCGCCGTGTCGACGGTGAACCGGCGCGCGAAGTACATCTGCGGCACCAGATAAATGTCGGCGAACGTCGGTGTGTTGCCGACCAGGAACTTTCCGGCGGTTTCGCCCGCCAGCGTCTCCAGGGCCTTCAAGCCGCGGGTGATAAAGTGTTTCACCCAGGCAAGCTCGTCGCTCTTCAGCACGTCCTTCACGTGGTTCAGCACAGGCAGGTTCTGGTACGGCTGCACGCCGGAGTTCACCAGCTCGGCCAGCTGACGGCTGCGCGCGCGCAGCCAGGGCTCCGCCGGCAGCAACGCCGGCGTCGGAAACTGCTCTTCGAGATATTCGAGGATCGCCATCGACTGGGCGATCCGCCGCGGCGCCGATTCGCTCGGGCGGGGGTCCAATTCCAGCACCGGCACCTGCGACTGCGGGTTCAAAGTGGTGAACGGCGGTTTGTTCTGCTGGCCGCCGTCGCGCAGCAAATTCACCGCCTCGTATTCGTGGCGGATGCCCTTCAGACCCAGAGCGATGCGAATCCGCCACGCCGAGCTGCTGCGCCAGTATCCATAGAGTTTCATCGCGCCCTCACCACTTTCTGCAAAATGCGGCCAAAATGCTGTTGTTGTCGTCGTCGGTCATCTCGATCGCCACCGGGTCGCCCGCCTTCATGAACGACGTTCTCGGCGCGCCGGTGTCGATGGTCTCGATGCAGCGGCGCTCGGCAAGCCGCTGGATTTCATCCTTCGATATACGCGGGGCTCAGGCCGCTTCGGCCGCCCGTGCGCTCGCGACGGCGTCCAGCTGGCGGGCCAGCGCCTCGGACACGCGGGTCAGGGGCAGCCGGCACTCAGGGGACCGGAGCAGTCCCTGCCGCCACAGACAGTGCTTGATCGGCATCGGGTTGGGCTCCTGGAACAGCAAGGGGATCAGGGTCTCGAGCGGGCCCCACGCCTCGCGGGCTCCGAGATGGTCGTTGGCGACGATGCGCGCGTGGACCTCGACGAAGCGGGCCGTCTCGAGGTGCGACGAGGCGAGGATCCCGCCATCGGCACCGTTGGCCAGCATCGTGTAGTAGTAAGCGTCCTCGCCGGTGAGCACGGCGAAGCCATTGGGCCGCCGCCGCAGGAGATCCAGCGACTGCTGCACGTTGCCCGTCGAGTCTTTCACGCCCGCTATATTGGGCAATTCGGCCAGCGCCAACAGGGTCTCGTTGCCGAGATTGACGCCTGTACGGTACGGGATGTTGTAGATGAGGATCGCCCGACTGGTGGCCTCGGCGATGCGAGTGAAGTGCTCGCGCATGCCGTCCTGGCTCGGCCGGCTGTAGTACGGGCAGACCGAGAGAATCCCCTGAATGGCGTGGCGCTCGAGGCGTTCGACGGCCTTGACCACCTTGCGTGTATCGTTACCGCCCACTCCGACGAGGATCGGCACGCGACCAGCGACCGTCGCGATCGTGCGTTCGACCAGCCGGTCGACCTCCGCCTCGTCAATGGTGGGGCTCTCCCCCGTGGTCCCGAGCGGGATGATGCCGTGAATTCCGCACCGGACATAATGGTCGACGAGTCGTTCGTAGCTCGGGTAGTCGATCTCGCCGTTCAGAAACGGCGTGACGACGGAAAGCCACACCCCTGAGAATCTCGTCGGGCTCTTATCTCTCAATGGCATCTGCGTCTCCCTCTTTTCTCCCTAGGAAACGCGAAGCATGTTCTTGGCCACTGCGACTGTCAAACGTCGGCCGCGGGCTCGAGACCGCCAACAAGGCCTACAACACTTTCTGTCTTCTGTCGTTTATCCTCTGACCCACCCATGCCCCGCGTCACCGGACTTTTCATATACCCCGTGAAATCCCTGCGCGGCCATGCCGTGCCGGCGGCGGACTTCGACGCCCTAGGCTTCGTCGGCGACCGTCGTTTCCTCGTCGTGGAAGATACGGGAAGATTTCTCACCCAGCGCACGATGCCTCGCATGGCGCAGGTGGACGCGCGGCCCACGGCCGGCTCCCTCACGCTTTCGGCCGACGGCGCGGGCGGCGTGTCCGTGTCCACTGTCTCCGACCCGGCCGCGCCGCTCCGCACCGTCAGCGTGTGGAAAAGCGAGGGCCTGCAGGCCGAGGACTGCGGCGCGGAAGCGGCAGCCTGGCTCTCCGCCTTCCTCGGCTCTTCGTGCCACCTCGTCCGCCTCGGCGCGCGCTTCTCGCGGCCGATCCTGAAATCCACCGCCCAGCCGGGCGACCTCGTCTCCTTTGCCGACGGCTATCCGTTTCTTGCCATCAGCGAGGCCTCCCTCGCCGACCTCAACGACCGCATCCAGGAAAACCAGGGCGCGCCGGTGCCCATGAACCGCTTCCGGCCGAGCGTCGTGGTGGATGGTTGCGACGCCTTCGCCGAGGACACCTGGACGCGCGTCCGGATCGGCGCCGCGGTATTTCGCAACGGCGGCCCCTGCGCCCGCTGCATCGTCACCACCACCGACCAATTCACCGGCGAGCGCGACAGCAAAGAGCCGCTCAAGACTCTCGCCACCTTTCGTCGCGACAAGGATGACCCGACCAACGTCAATTTCGGCGTGAACCTCATTCAGGAAACCAAACGCGGCTCCGTGCGCGTCGGCGACGAAGTCGTCCCGATAACAGTCAAGGGATAAGCGAATCAATCCAGCCGCGAAGTCTGAAGGACCCGCAGGCGCGCCGCAATCCAGTGCTTGAAGCTGTCCTGAAGGGCGCACATCGGTCTTATGTTAACTTGGCTCCTCCTTCGGCACCCCTCAACGGGCGAATCGGAGCGAGTCTAGTGGTAAATTGCTGGGCAATCAATTCCGCCCGCCGGGGACGAAGGTCGTTGAGCACGAAATCGGTGGCGCTTTCCGGCGCCGCGGCCGCCTGACGGCCGACTCCGGCTACGCCAGCTCTGTGTTTCTATTGGTGATCGACGATTACCTTCAAGTGACCACCCTCCTCGGTGTGACACTGAAAGAGCGATAAGGGCACCACCAAGTCCCGCCTCGTTGCGAGTTGGCACAAGAAGCGGTTGATCCCAGCCCGCGCCAGCGGGCCGGTCCACGCCGGCTACGCCAACTCTTCAATTGCTTTTGATGATCGACCGAACGGCAGCTATTGGCCCAGCCTGTGTGAAAACTCCAACCAACAGAGTTTTTATGGACGTGCTCCTCTCCTTTGCCCAATTCGAGCGTGAAGTCACGGGCGAACGCATCCGGGACAAGATTGCCGCTTCTAAAAAGAAGGGGATGTGGATGGGAGGAAACGTGCCCCTGGGCTATGACCTGAAGGATCGGAAGCTCGTCGTCAACCCCAGAGAGGCAGACATTGTTCGCAGAGTCTATCGCCGCTATCTTGAGCTCGGGTGCGTCCGAAAACTTATGAACGACCTCAAGGCGACGGGCATCAGGAGCAAGCGTCGAGTAAGCCATGCCGGCCGCGCGAGCGGCGGTTTCCTTTACTCCCGCGGTGCGCTCTACGACATCCTCCGAAATCGACTCTATCTAGGGGAGATCGCCCACCGTGGTGCGGTGTACGCTGGCGAGCAGGCGGCCATTGTCTCGAAAGAAGGCTGGGACAAGGTCCAGGCGCTCCTTGAAGCGAACGGACAGGAGCGGCGCGCAGGACTCAAGGCAAAAGCGCCAAGTCTCCTCGCAGGCCTTCTTTACGACGAAAAGGGTTGCCGTTTCACTCCCCTGCACAGCACCAAGAGCGGCAAGCGCTACCGCTACTACGCGTCTCAGGCGGTGATCCGAAACGGCCCCGGCAGCGGCAATGGCGTTGCGAGAATTCCGGCGCACGAGATCGAAGGGCTGGTGACCAAGCGCCTGCAGACTTTCTTGAGCTCCCCTGCCGAATTCCTTGACGCGGTCGCGGTGCCGCAGGACTCTTCCACCCTGAGACAGGCCATGGTTCGAGCCGGAAAGGAGAAGGGAGCGTCTTGGTCAAAGCTCTCGCCTTCGGATCTACGCATTCTCCTCTTAAGGATGGTATCGAAAATCGTGATTGCCCAGGTCGAGGTCACGATTGGTCTCTCCCCGCAAGGGGTTCGTGCGGTGCTGCTTGACGAGAAACCTTCCAAGTCCTGGGCATCCATCGGCTCCAGGGATCCGGGAAACGCGCGCGAGGAAATCGTTTTGCGGATCGAGGCACACTTCGAGCGTGTGAAGGGTGAGATTCGAATTATTCCGCCGAGCGACTCTCAAGAAAATCCCCCAACCCGCCCGGATCCCGCACTCCTCAAAGCCATTGTTCAGGCTCGGCTATGGTACGAGATGCTCGTCTCAGGCCAGGCAATGTCACTTCGCGCTATTGCGACCGCCACAGGGGTGGATGAGCGATATGTTAGCCGGGTGCTCCGCTGCGCATTCCTCGCGCCTGCCATTGTCGAGGGCGTCATGAACGGAAAGCAACTACCCTCCGTTACGATCGGTGCGCTGTTCAAAGAAATCCCGATTGAGTGGGACAAGCAGCGGGTTGTGAATACGGGCTAACACCCCAATGAATGCAACAATCGAGGGCAGCGTCTTCGATAACACCACTTATCGAAGCTTAGGTGAAAAGTACCGACGTTGCCGATATGTTCGCGTGAACGTCAGCTGAGGCTTTGGGAAATCTTGCTCCAAAGCGCTCTTGTCTGTATCTTCGATGGACCATGAGATCAGGACAACGTAGCAATCGTGGGCACACTGCTCCCGAACTTGCGCCCTAGGGCATGTTCTTGGTATTGACGACGCTCATAAGAACAAATGCATGAGAGTTCTCAGTTGGTTGTTTGCTATTCGCTCAAATAGAAAACACGGCGGCCTCTACTCACAACTATCGCTACAGTGTAGGTATTGAGAATGCCACTGCCCGGGCACCCCTTGCAGCCGATCCTGGTAATAGGAATGTCTGTTGCAATAGCGCTCTTTGTAGAACCCGTGCCTGGTGCAACTAACGAGAAGTTGTCGCCCGCCACGCCTGCCGCTCAGAAAGGTGCCAAGGTCCAGCTTCAGATAGGTCTAACCTACGAGGGCGGCGGTCGCTATGGAGAGGCGGAAATCGCATACTCAAAGGCAATCCAAGACGGAGATGTAGGAACAAAACGTACGGCGCAGGATGCACTCAAGCGTGTGATTTCGTTACACGCACTCACGGCGGCGGGGTCACAACTGATCCTAGGTAAGGCTTATGAACGCGAGGGACGTCTAGCTGACGCCGAAATGGCGTATGGGAAGGTGCTCGAGGGCGGTACGCCAATTATGAGAGATGAGGCCCTTTCACGGATGAAAGATGTGATCGAACTCCGCGAACGCTTTTACCACAAACATATTCGACCGCTATGGGACGGATTTGCGAAGGCTATTGTTCCTATCCTCCTTCTAGGTGTTGGCTTCCTCATTCTCCCCTGGCCACTCAAGGCGTATGGACGGCATCGCCATAGAAACGCGCTGGAGATATCAGGGTTCGGGAGTGAATCCACAGATGGATTTGCCAGCGTCCTCGCCGAAATGCATGAGCGGATGATTGCTCATTTCCGTCCCCAAGGCTTGCTGCTCGGGAACGAGACGAACCGAATGCCGACGCTTGTACAATCCCAGACAGCCCAATTAGCAGAGCTCGTCGGCAGCGTAAGTGCGTCCTCGGTTCCTTTTGCAAAGTGGATCCTCGGTCTCCTGCATCAACCAGCTTACCGTATAACGTGCACGTTCGGAGCGACCAGATTAGAGACTAATATTCGCGCAAAACTCGAGTACGCAGGTAAGACGATCGCTCAATGGAACAGAACACACCCGATTGCCGGTTGCTTTTTAGCGGAGCAGAATCTAGCGTATGAGGTCCTTTTGAAACTCAAGCTTTATACTGATGAACATGCACCTTGAATCACCAAAGCGGGAAGCATTCGAACTCGTCTCGGACGCACTTCAGCACTTGGACGAGTACCGTGCTCAACGCGACGTACGCGTTCTTGTTTCGGTCAAACAGACACTCGATTCAGCATTGGAGAAAGATCCGGACTACTTTCGCGCGCACTATTACTCTGCAATTGTCGACGACTTAGCCGGACGTTCCAAGGAGGCTGTCAAGACATTCACAAAGTTGTTGAATGAGCGACCTCCATTTATTGACGAAGTTCGGTACAACCTAGCGGTCGCGGAATACCACGGTTATGGGCACGAAGCGCTTGACCGTGCAATCCAACACTTTTCTAAGGTTATGAATGACGCTAAGGATCCAGCACTACAGTTGCTGGCTCGTGCCGGATTCGCCCAAGCGAATGCTATGCACATGATTCCAAAAAATCCTGACGAACCGGAGCTCACGAAGATACAGGAATATTTTGAGAAAGCGCTGTCGGAGTCGAAGAAGGTGATGCGAGATCTGCCTCGCCAGCGCGGAACCTGGTTCAGAAAACCAACGATACCGGAGCCAACTGCAGATGAGATTGAATGGACCGCTCACAATGCGCGCGGCATGGCGCTGATGTACTCCTCAGACCATTTTCCAAAAAAAAGTGAGCCAGATTGGGCTGAGGGACGCATCAAGACATTGCATGACGCGATTGCTGAGCTTGACCTGGCCGATAAGCTTAGCCCTCAAAATTGGGCGAACTATTGCGATATGGCATCAGCCAGAATGAGGCTCGGCTATTACGACAAAAAACACTCTAAGTCCTGGGACGACGCGATCAGCATTCTAGAAACTGTTGTTACGCGCCTGCGACCCGGGTATCCATTCGCAATGTATGAAATGGGACGCATCCTCCGCTTGCAGGGTCAGTTTGCTAAAGCAATTGAGCTGTTCGACAAGGTATTGGCTATCCCGCTTGAACAACGTGACATCTCGGATAGACGGCCTACGATCGAACGCAAGCGCGCTGTCGATCAAGATCGTAACGTTTTCCCGTGAGCCTGTCGAAGCGGTGCTACACGTCGCGCGAGACAAGACATGATCTTAATGATAGCGACGGCATTCTCCAAGTCTTCGGTCGGGAAGTTCTTTCTCGTACGCCCAGACAGCGAAGTCGCTTGATTGACGGCGCCCTAAGCTATTGGCGCAGTCGCGGATTTCCGTATCCAGAACTCAGTCGTAAAGAGCAGGAGCAGGAATTCCGACATCTCGAACGCGTTCGCGCCGTCGACGTAATTCAGGGCCGAGACATCAAAACCTCCACGCTTGGGTTGCGTCTGGCGAACTATTTTCACCCGCAGATTTGGAGTATCCCAGCGAGGCGGCATCTTCACTCACCTCTGGATCATTTTTGGGATCGTGAAACGCTCATCAAGTTACTCGATCGCGCAGCGCGGTTTTGGCCAGATCGCCGTTGCTGGAATGCGCAATGCCTCCGAAGCGTACTTCGAATCTACGCAGGCGGGCGAGTCTCCAATTTTCGCCCAACCGCGGCTCGAGCAATTATCTCTAAATACTCTAAGCGAGGCGAAACAGTATTGGACTTCAGTGCCGGTTTCGGGGGAAGACTTCTAGGCTGCCTGACTCTGCAACGTCGCTTCCTCGCGATTGACCCCGCGGAAGCCCAGATTTGGGGCTTACGGAAGATGGTTACCGCACTCCATCGCTATACCAACACAGAGGTAGAAATCTTCCATGGGTGTGCCGAGGACCTCATGCCTAAGTTTTACCCGAGCAGTGTAGATCTCGTTTTCTCCAGCCCGCCCTACTTCGATGTAGAGAAATATAGCCCAGAGGAAACACAGAGCTACCGCCGCTACCCATCTTACAAGGTTTGGAAGGAGCAGTTTCTATGTGCCGTCATATCAGCCTCGCAACGGATTCTGCGCCGAGGGGGCCACTTGATCATTAATGTTGCCGATACTCAGAGGCACGCCATCGAGAAAGACATCGAGGGCATGGTTGGAGCTCTACTTCGCAAACGCCATGTCTTAAAGTTAATGATGCACTCACGACCTCTGCAACGCTCGGCCGGAGCTGACCCCTACCGTTGGGAACCAGTTCTTGTTTTTCGAAAACTTTCTTGACTACGTCGCTCTATCGAGAAGAAACGCCGATCGAGGAGTACCTCGTTAAAGGGACCCGCGTTTTCGTTAAACGCGAGGATCTGTACGCAAGGCCGCCAGCACCTCCTTTAGGTAAGCTTCGCGGGATGCGGGTCGTCCTGAAAGACATGTTCGAAAAGCAGGTGCGGCTCGTCGGATGTTGGGATACCCGCGTTTCACGGCTCGGACACGGCTTAGCGGCCGCGTGTAGAGAATTCCCTGGAATGCGTCCGATTGTCTCCTATCCAACAAAAAAGGGGGCAGGAATCCCGCCGTCAATCGACGCGGCACAGGCGCTCGGCGCTGAGGTGCTACCCCTTCGCGGCAATCACGTTGGAATTTGTTATACCCAAGCTCGGAAGTATGTCGAAGAAAGGGGGGGGCGGATGTTGCCATTCGGCTTGGAATGTAGCGAGGCCGTTCGAGAGGTAGCGCAAGAAGCGGCTAAAACACCTCCAGAACTTGCTAACGGGACAGTACTCCTGTGTTGTGGCTCCGGGGTCACGCTTGCCGGATTGCTTTGCGGTCTCCCTGCAACCCCTCGCCGACTGATCGGCCTGTCCTCTGGTCGCTCGCTCGCAAAGATCAGGGCGTGCATCGAACGCTATGTTTCAGGGCTTCCATCCTGGCTCGTGCTCGAACCCGCCAGAGTGCCGTATGATTCAATTTCTACCACTGATTGCCCTTTTCCGGCTCATCCGAACTATGACCTAAAAGTTTGGGAGCTTCTGAATGAAGACATCGATCGATTTAAGGAACCGATATTCTTCTGGAACATTGGTTCGTAGCGAAGTACACCGCACCGAGGAGTTGCGTGCGTTGTGACTACGGAAGTGTTTCATCTCACCTGGCTTCGCAGAACGTCGACCTTCGGCCTGTGGTTCGAACACTTCGGCCATCGGTACCCATAGCTCAGAGCCGGCACAGATCGAGTTTTTGCGGAGCACAGGACGCGAGAATGTGACGATTAGGCCAGCGGCGAGGGTCATCACCAACGACACTATGCGTCTAGGGTCTGCAGCGACTTCATGGCGGGACGAAACATCAGATCGGTCATCACGGGCGTACCGCCGCGCTGCCATCTGAGTGATAGAGGGTCTGTAGCCTCCGACGCCACACTGGGTCGCGTCCGCTCCAGGCAAAGCCGGACTTACGCGGCGGCTGGCGGAGAAAATGTCGTTGAATACGGCGCCGAAATCCTAGTTTAGGTTGGCCGCGACCCGTTACTATGAAATTCTTGGCGGCAACGCTTTGAGAATTCGGCTCTTTCTCCGCATATCGGAGAATGGGCCGGTTCGCATTGGACTGTTTGGCGGAGAGAGAGGGATTCGAACCCTCGATACGGGGTTAATCCGTATAACGCCTTAGCAGGGCGCCCCCTTCGACCGCTCGGGCATC
The DNA here is from genome assembly GCA_035637655.1 of Burkholderiales bacterium. Classification (GTDB taxonomy): domain Bacteria; phylum Pseudomonadota; class Gammaproteobacteria; order Burkholderiales; family SG8-39; genus VBDM01. The sequence goes on from DASPWT010000057.1 coordinate 14,493, forward strand.
TCTCCGCTTTACCTCAAGACCGCAACAGAGTATCGCGACTTCGTACAACCGTTAATCCTGCCCGTGCGGTCTCGGGTGCGCCGAGCGCCCCGTGTTGTACGAACGCCTTCGGCGTTGACCGCTCGGGCATCTCTCCGGTCGTGCGGCGCACTATATCACACGGGTCCGTGCTCCCTTCCCGCGTCAGGTCGGTTGGTCTAGACCGAATGCCTTGTGCAGCGCCCGCACCGCGAGCTCCATGTATTTCTCGTCGATCACGACGGAAATCTTGATCTCCGAGGTCGAGATCATCTGGATGTTGATGCCCTCTTCGGCGAGAGTGCGGAACATCTGGCTTGCGATTCCCGCGTGGGTACGCATGCCGACGCCCACCATCGAGACCTTGCAGATCTTTGGGTCACCACGAATGTCGGCGGCTTTGATGTGGTCCTTCACCTGCCGGTTGAGCACGTCGAGCGCCTTCTGGTACTCGTTGCGGTGGACGGTAAACGACAAGTCGGTCAGGCCGTCGACGCCGGCGTTCTGGATGATCATGTCGACATCGATGTTGGCGTCGCCGATCGGCCCGAGGATGGCGTAGGCGATGCCGGGTCGATCGGGCACGCCCATCACGGTGATCTTCGCTTCATCGCGGTTGAAGGCGATTCCTGAAATGGCGGCTTCTTCCATCTTTGCGTCTTCCTCGAAGGTGATCAGCGTGCCCTCGCCTTGTTCCTGGAAGCTTGAGAGCACGCGCAAGGGCACCTTGTATTTGCCGGCGAATTCCACCGATCGGATCTGCAGGACCTTGGAGCCGAGACTCGCCATTTCGAGCATTTCCTCGAAGGTCACGGATTTGAGGCGCCGCGCTTCCGGCACGATGCGAGGGTCGGTGGTGTAGACCCCGTCCACGTCGGTGTAGATCTGGCACTCGTCGGCCTTCAAGGCGGCGGCGAGCGCGACCGCTGTGGTGTCCGATCCGCCGCGGCCGAGCGTGGTGACATTGCCCTCGGCGTCGACGCCCTGAAAGCCGGCAACCACGACGACTCTTCCCTCGGCCAGGTCCGCACGCATGCGCTTCTCGTCGATTTTCCGGATTCGCGCCTTGGTATGCGAGCTGTCGGTGAGAATTCCGACCTGTCCTCCGGTGTAGCTGCGCGCCTTGACGCCGCGCTCGAGCAGCGCCATGCACAAGAGGCCGATCGTGACCTGCTCGCCGGTCGCCAAGACCACGTCAAATTCGCGCGGGTCGGGATCAGGCTGGATATCCTTCGCCAGGGCCACCAGCCTGTTGGTTTCCCCACTCATCGCTGAAACTACGACAACGAGCTGATGCCCGGCGCCTTTGAATGCGGTAATCCTACCGGCGACGCTCTTGATACGCTCGGTCGTGCCCACCGAAGTCCCGCCGAATTTTTGAACGATCAGCGCCATGCCAGCCTCTGAGAAAGGCATTGAATTTTATCGCAAATTCTTCGCAAAAGTAAGGATCAGCCGAACCCTGCCGTTGCCCGGGCCGGGGGCATTTCCACTCTGGCACGGTCTATGCGGTTGGCATACGCATCGCCACGTCCGAGCGGTACCGGAGCGAACATGAAACTGTTTGAACTCGTCAACCCGCGGGAAATCCGCAGGCGCCTGGGCCTGAACCAGGAGGAATTCTGGACCAGGATCGGCGTGACACAAAGCGGCGGATCGCGTTACGAAAGCGGCCGTCCGATGCCGAAGCCCGTTCGCCAGTTGCTGCGGCTGGTCCACGTCGAGCGGATCGACTTGAGCCGCGTGAAAAAAGAAGACTTCGAGATCATCGACCACCTGAAATCGCACCATCCGGATCTCTATCAGAGCCTGCGCAAGGCGGCGCGAAACAAGCGCAGGAAACCCGAGGAATCCAAGCACTAGCCCGACATGTCCATCGCTGGGCCGGCGGGCTGGTCCAAGACGCAGCGACAGTTGCGCGGTTGTAACGAGGGGGGTTCGACGCGGCGGACTAAATGTCCGCCGCCTTTTTTGAGATTGGCGGAAGGTGTGAGATTCGAACTCACGAGGGGCTTGCGCCTCTGCCGGTTTTCAAGACCGGTGCCTTAAACCGCTCGGCCAACCTTCCGGCATGCCACCGGCAAGTGCCTGTCGCCGCTTGAAATTGTATCACCCGGTCCCCATATACCCTCCCGTCATGGCGTCTTGAGCATCGTCTCGCTATACTGCTGGCGCCAATCGAGAAACTCGGGCAGTATCGACCGAGTCTAAGGACGCATCAACGTTTCACGGAGGCTGAAAATGCAACCTGAACTTCAACCCGTTCGGACCGGTTCCCTACCGGCGCAGGACTATGCAGTGCAGCAGCACCGGGTGCTGCGCAATACCTACTGGCTTCTCGCTCTCTCGCTCATTCCCACTGTCATCGGCGCGGCGATCGGAACGAATCTCGACTTCGGGTTCATGCGCGCGAGCCCGATCCTCTCGTTCTTCGCGGTGCTCGCGATCTTCTACGGATGGATTTTCGCGATCGAGCGCAACCGCAACAGCTCGCTCGGCGTCGGCCTGCTGCTCGGGTTCACGCTCTTCATGGGGCTGCTGCTCGGGCCGTTGCTTCAGTCCGTGCTTGGATTGAGGAACGGCATCCAACTCGTGATGATGGCCTTCGGCGGCACGGCCGCGGTGTTCGCCGTGATGGCCGGAATCGCGACCACGACCAAGCGCGACCTGAGCGGCATGGCGAATTTTCTCGCGGTGGGCGCAGTCGTCATCATGCTCGCGGTAGTCGCCAACGTCTTCTTCCAGAGCGTGACCGCGTACCTCGTGATCCTGGCGGGCTTCGTGCTGCTCTCGTCGCTCCTGATGCTGTGGCAGATCAACGCGATCGTGCGCGGCGGCGAGACGAACTATGTGTCGGCGACGCTGACGCTGTACGTCTCGATCTACAACCTGTTCTCCAGCCTGCTGCAATTGCTCGGCATCTTCGGCGGCAGCCGCGACTGACGCTTCCGTTCCACCGAAAGAAGGGCGCTCTAGCGCCCTTTTTTATTCCCGCTCGAACAGCGCGATCGACTCCACGTGCGAGGTATGCGGGAACATGTTCACCACGCCGGCTGCGGCGAGCCGGTACCCCTGCGTGTGAACGAGCACGCCGCTGTCGCGGGCCAGAGTCGCCGGATCGCACGCGACGTACACGATGCGGGACGGGGGCTTCGCGGCAAATGATTTCACCAGCTCGATTGCCCCTTCCCTGGGCGGATCGAGCAGCGCCTTGTCGCACGCCGGCAGACCGGCGCATGCCGCGGCGTCGAAAAGGTCAGCAACCGCGAAGCGGCAGTGATCGGCGAGGCGGTTGGCTCGGGCGTTCTCCTGCGCGCGGGCAACCAGCCCTGCGCTGCCTTCGACCCCGAGCACTTCGGCGCCGCGGCCGGCGATCGGCAGAGTGAAATTGCCCAGCCCGCAGAAGAAATCGGTGATTCTCTCGCCCGGCCGCGGATCCAGAAGCGACAGCGCGCGGCGCACCAGCAGCCGGTTCACCGCGTGGTTGACCTGGGTGAAATCGGTCGGGCCGAACGCGATGCGCAGCCCGTATTCGGGCAGCGTGTAGTACAAGCCCGGTGCCTCGAGCGGCCAGAATGGACGCGCCGAGTCGGGCCCTTCGGGCTGCAGCCACAGCTGCACGCCGTGCCGGTCGGCAAACTCCTTGAGGCGCTCGGCGTCGCCGGACCCGGGCGGCACCAGAACCCGGAACACCAGCACGACCAGCTCCTCTCCGACTGCAACCTCGATCTGGGGCAGTCGCGCCTGCATCTCGAGCGAATCGACCAGCGCGCGCAAGGGTTGCAGGAGATCCGAGATGCGGGGGGGCAGCACCTCGCAACTGGTCATGTCCGTGACGTAGCGCGATTTACGCTCCCGAAATCCCACGAGCGATCCACCCTTCTTCGGTACCCAGCGCACCGACATTCGAGCTCGATGCCGGTAACCCCAGGAAAGCCCGTAGAGAGGCCGCATCAGCGTCTCTGGGCGCAGACGGGCGATGTGCCAGAGCGCGTCCTCGAGCACGCGCTGCTTGGCCGCCACCTGCGCGCGTTCCTCGATATGCTGCATCGAACATCCGCCGCAGGTGCCGAAGAAGGCGCAGCGCGGGGAAATTCGCGCCGCGCCCTCTTGCTCGATCCGCACGATCTGCGCGGCTTCCCACGCGGGTTTCTTGCGGTAAGCGGAGTATTCGACGCGTTCGCCCGGCACGGCATTGTCGACGAACACGGCTTTTCCCCCGACGTGGGCCACGCCGCGGCCCTCCCGGTCGAGGGACTCGATGAGGGCGATCGGCATCGGGGACCGCGGGCTTCAGCTCCACCGGCCGACGAACTCGCGCCAGTGGGCGTCTTTGGAATGGCCGAGCGTGTCCCGGACCAGTTCCAGCTCCTTGCGGTAGCGCGCCTCGTCGTAGGCCCCGCGCAGGAGCTGGAAGCGCAGGAAGACCAGGTAGGTGTTGGCTGCATCGGTTTCGCAATAGCTCCGGATCACGTCGATTTTCCCGGCTTGATAGGCGTCCCACACGCCGGAACCGTCCATTCCCATTTTTCCGGGGAATCCGAGCAGGCGCGCGAGCTCGTCGAGCTGGACGTAGCCCCGGGCCTGGTACAAGGCGAGCAGATCCATGAGATCGAGATGCCGCGTGTGATACCGGCTGAGGTAGTTGCTGTAGCGGAACTCCTTGTCCTCATCCCCCAGTTCCCAGTATCGCGGGGCGGAGACTCCATGGACGAGCCCGCGATAGTGGAGCACGGGCATGTCGAATCCCTTGCCGTTCCACGAAACCAGCTGCGGAGTATATTTCTCGATGCCGTCGAAGAAGCGCCGGAGCAGCTCTCCCTCGCCGTCCGCGGCGGAGCCCAGCGACCAGCAGCGGAAAGTCTTCCCTTCGCGCAGCGCGCACGCGATGGCGACGACCCGGTGCAGGTGCAACGGCAGAAAGTCCTGGCCGGTCTGGGCGCGCCGTTGCTGGAAAGCGTGCTCCGCGACGTCCCGGTCGGAGAGCTTCGCATCCAGGTCGCGAAGCAGGCGCAGGCCGGCGATGTCCGGCACCGTCTCGATATCGAATGCGAGGATCGGCGTCATTCGCTCGCGCGGTGAACGCCGTCAGTCGGGGAAAACGCCTGTCGAGAGGTAGCGGTCGCCGCGGTCACAGACGATGGTCACGATGGTCGCGTTCTCGGCTTCGCGCGAAATTCTCAACGCGACCGCGAGCGCGCCGCCCGATGATATGCCGGCGAAGATGCCTTCCTCGCGCGCCATGCGGCGCGCCATCTCCTCGGCGTCGGCCTGGCTCACGTATTCCAGCCGGTCCACGCGCGCCTTGTCGTAGATCTTCGGCAGATAGGCCTCGGGCCACTTGCGGATGCCGGGAATCTGCGAGCCCTCCTCGGGCTGGCAGCCGACGATCTGGATTCTCGGGTTCTTTTCCTTGAAGAAGCGCGAGCAGCCCATGATGGTGCCGGTGGTGCCCATGCTGCTGACGAAGTGCGTGAGCGTCCCCTTGGTGTCGCGCCAGATTTCCGGCCCCGTGCCCTCGTAGTGCGACAGCGGATTGTCGGGGTTGGCGAACTGGTCGAGAATGCGCCCCCTGCCCTCGCGCTGCATCTTTTCGGCGAGGTCGCGCGCGGCCTCCATGCCGCCCGCCTTGGGCGTGAGGATGATCTCTGCGCCGAAGGCGCGCATGGTCTGGCGCCGCTCGGCGGACAGGTGCTCGGGCATGACGAGCACCATGCGGTAGCCGCGGATCGCCGCGGCCATCGCAAGCGCGATGCCGGTGTTGCCGCTCGTCGCCTCGATCAATGCATCGCCCGGCTTGATCGTCCCGCGCTTCTCCGCGCGCACGATCATCCACATCGCGGGCCGGTCCTTGACCGAGCCTGCGGGATTGTTGCCCTCGAGCTTGGCGAGGACGATGTTGGAGGTCTTTCCCGGAAGGCGCTTCAGCCTCACCAGCGGCGTGTCGCCGACCGTATCCTCGATCGTCTTGTAGGTCAGCTCCGGATTGCGGTCCATGTTTCTATGATATCTCATGGCGCTGAGCATCAGGGCCGGCGGCTTTCCCTTCGTCGAGCAGTTGGCTGCAGTAGCGTGCTACGCCCTCCTCGACCGCAAGGAAAGGCGCGGCGAAACCCGCGCGGCGCAGCGCGCCGACGTCCGCCTGAGTGAAATTCTGGTACTTGCCTTTCAGCGCATCCGGAAAGGGCGCGTACTCGATCAGACCCTGAGCGCGCGCCTCCGCCAGGTCCACGGGTTGATCGCCTTTTGCATTGCGGCAGCAGTTGATCGTCGCGAGCGCCACGTCGTTGAAGCTCTGCGCCCGCCCGGTCCCGACATTGAAAATACCCGACAGCTCGGGATGGTCGAGAAAATGCAGATTGACCCGGATCACGTCCTCGACCGAGACGAAGTCGCGGCGCTGCTCGCCGTCCGCGTACCCCCCGGACCCGGCGAAGGGACGCACGCGCCGCTCCGCCGAATACTGGTTGAAGAAATGCCAGGCCACCGACGCCATGCGGCCCTTGTGCCATTCGTTGGGACCGTACACGTTGAAGTAGCGGAACCCGGCGATCTGCGAGCCCGCTTCGCCCAGGCGCCGCCGGACCGCCTGATCGAACAGGAATTTCGAGTAGCCGTAGATGTTGAGGGGCGCCTCGAACCTTCGCTCCTCGCGAAAGCCCGTGCCCGCCCCGTACACCGCCGCCGATGACGCATAGACGAGGGGGACTTCGTCCTCCACGCAGAACTCGAGCAGCGCCATCGAATAGCGGTAATTGTTTTCCATCATGAAGCGGCCGTCGGTCTCCATGGTGTCGGAACACGCGCCCTGATGGAACACGACGTCGATCGACTCGGAAAAATCGCCCGCCTCGAGGCGCCTCCGGAATTCATCCTTGTCGAGAAAATCGGCGATCTCGCAGCCCGCCAGATTGCGGAACTTGTCGCCGCGCTCCAGGTCGTCCACGGCGAGGATCTGGGTTTCGCCGCGCGCGTTCAGCGCCCGGACCAGGTTCGACCCGATGAAGCCCGCCGCGCCGGTCACTACGAAGTACATGTCCGCCTATCCTCGCGCCAGCGCGTCGCGGAGCTCTTTCGGCTGCACGACGGCGGTGCCGAACTTGAGAACCTTGATGCCGGCCGCGACGTTCGAGACCCTGACCGCCTCTGCGAGCGGCATCCCCACCCCGAGCATCACTCCGAGCGTCGCGATGACCGTATCTCCGGCGCCGCTCACGTCGATCACTTCGTGCTCCTCGCGAGCCGGCTCGTGCCGGGTCCGGCCGGACTCGTACAGCGTCATGCCTTCGGCGCCGCGGGTAACGAGCAGCGCCCGAATCCCGAGCCGCTCGCGCAGCGCCTGCGCCTTCGCGGTGAGCTCGTTTTCGTCCTTCCAGCTTCCCACGACTTCGCGCAGCTCGGCCCGGTTCGGCGTCACCACGGTCGCGCCCGCGTAGCGCGAGTAATCATCGCCCTTGGGATCGACCAGAACGGTCCTGCCCTGTTCGAGCGCGATCCCGATCATTTGCGCGATGTGCGTGAGTCCGCCCTTGCCGTAGTCGGAGAGGATCACGACATCGCGGTCCGCAATCATGCGCCGGTAGTCGTCGAGCTTGTCGAGCAGGACCTCGTGACTCGGCGCGGTCTCGAAGTCGACGCGCAGCATCTGCTGCAGCCGCCCGCCGATCACGCGCAGCTTGACCGTCGTATCGATCGACTTGTCACGATGAAGATTCGCCTGGACGCGCGTCTCCGCCAGGAGCTGCGCCAGCCTGCGACCCGGCTCGTCGTCGCCGACCACCGACAGCAGCGCCACGTTCGCGCCCAGGGCTGCCGCGTTGGCCGCGACGTTCGCCGCCCCGCCCGGTGTTTCCCTGGTGCGCTTGCTTTCGATCTTGACGATGGGCACCGGCGCTTCGGGGGAGATGCGGCTGACCTCGCCATACCAGTAGCGGTCGAGCATCACGTCGCCCACCACCAGGACGCGCGCCTTGTGCAGCTCCGAAAAACTTTCCGCCTTCACCGGCCCGCCCTCACCGCGGCCCGTCCGATCGGATAGTACTCCAGGCCGAAGCGCTTCAGCTCGTCCGGATCGTAGAGATTGCGCCCGTCGAAGATCGCCGGCGTCTTGAGCCGCGCGCGGATCGCCTCGAAATCGGGGCTGCGGAACTCCTGCCACTCGGTGACGACCGCGAGCGCATCCGCGCCGTCGAGCGCCGCGAGCGGCGATTCCGCGTAACGGACGCCCGCGAGCCCGGCCAGCGCGCGCTTCGCCGCGGGCATCGCCACCGGGTCGTAGGCGGTCACGGTCGCGCCGTTCGCCACGAGCTCTTCGATCAGGACGCGGCTCGAGGCTTCCCGCATGTCGTCGGTATTCTGCTTGAATGCAAGTCCCCAGACGGCGAAATGCCGTCCGGAGAGTTTCCCGCCGAATCGCGCGAGTATTTTCTTCGCGAGCACCTTTTTCTGCGCCGCGTTCACCTGGTCCACCGCCTCGAGAATCGGCAGCGCGCCGCCGGCTTGTGTCGCCGTGCGGATGAGCGCTTTCACGTCTTTCGGAAAACAGGAACCGCCGTAACCGGCGCCGGCGTACAGAAAGTGAAAACCGATGCGCGGGTCCGATCCGATGCCTCTGCGCACTTCCTCGATGTCCGCTCCGAGGCGCTCGGCGAGATTGGCGAGCTCGTTCATGAACGAGATGCGCGTCGCAAGCATCGCGTTCGCCGCGTATTTGGTGAGCTCTGCCGAACGCACATCCATCAGGAAAAAGCGGTCGTGATTGCGCTGGAACGGAGCGTAGAGCGCCCGCATGATCTGTATCGCCCGCTCGTCGTCGGCGCCCACCACGACGCGGTCCGGCCGCATGAAGTCCTCCACCGCGGCGCCTTCCTTGAGGAACTCGGGGTTCGATACCACGGCGAAGGGCGTGTCCACGCCGCGCCTCTTGAGCTCTTCCGCAAGCGCGCTGCGCACCTTGTCCGCGGTGCCGACCGGCACGGTGGACTTGTTCACTATCACCCGGTACTCGGTCATGTGCCGGCCGATCGCCCGTGCCGCGTCCAGCACGTGCTGGAGATCGGCCGAACCGTCCTCGCCGGGCGGCGTTCCGACCGCGATGCACTGCACCGTTCCGAAGCGCACCGCGCGCTCGACGTCGGTCGTGAAGTGCAGCCGCTCCGCTGCCCGGTTGCGCTTGACCACTTCGAGCAGTCCCGGCTCGTGGATGGGGATTGCGCCTTGCTCGAGCGTGCGGATCTTCGCGGCGTCCAGGTCCAGGCAAAGCACCTCGTTCCCGACCTCGGCGAAGGACGCGCCGCTGACCAGACCGACATAGCCGGCGCCGACGACGGTGATCTTCAAATTCTGTCTCCGTGTTTCACGGCGTCAGCTCGAATTCCTCGTTGCGCCTCGGCGGATAGGTTTCCCAGCCGCCGCAGGCAGGACAGTGCCAGTAGAACTGCCGCGCCTTGAATCCGCAGTTCTCGCAATGGTAGCGCGCCAGGCGCTGCGTATGGCTGTGTATGAGATTGCGGACCAGTTCCAGATCGTGACGCCTTTCGGCGGGCGCGACCAGGAGCTGCGCTTCGAGCAGCTTGTCCAGGCCGAGCAGGGTCTGGTTGCGGCGCAACTCGTCCTTCACGAGCTTGTATGCCGTCTCGGGGCCTTCGGAGTCCAGCGTCGACTGGAAAGCGACATCGAGCAGGTCGAGCGAAGGAAAGCTCGCCAGGTAGCCGCGCAAGAGCGTGAGCCCCTCCTCGGCGCGCCCGAGCGCACGGTGGCTCTCGAGCAGGCGCTGCGCGACCAGCGCCAGATAGGCGGGGTTTTGCTGCTCGATCCGCTTCCAGACCTGGATGGCGGCCTCGTGATCGCCCGAGGCCGCCGCGATCTCGCCCAGGATGATGTTGGCGCGCACGCATTTGCGGTGCGCGGCCAGGGCCGCCTCCAGGTGAGGCTTCGCCCCTTCCGGGCGCGAATGCGTCGTTTCCGACAGCGCGAGCTCGCAGTGGTAATTCGCGATCTCTTTCTGCGCGGACTGCCCGGAGTCCTTTTCCAGCTCGAGCGCGATCCCGACGGCCTTCATCCACTCCTTTTCCTGCTGATAGATCTCGAGCAGGAACTTCAGCGCCTCGGCGCGATGCGGCGAGCCCCTGAGCTTGAGAAACATCTCTTCCGCGCGATCGAGAAGCCCGGCCTTGAGATAGTCCTGCCCCAGCTCGAGCATCGCGTGCAGCCGCTGCTCCCCGACCAGATCCGGGCGTTCGAGCAGGTTCCGATGCATGCGGATCGCCCGCTCGGTTTCGCCGCGGCGGCGGAACAGGCTCCCCAGGGCAAAGTGCAGCTCGACCGTCTCCGGATCGACCTTGACCACCTCGATGAACGCCTCGATCGCCTTGTCCGGCTGCTCGTTCAGCAGGAAATTGAGGCCTTTGAAGTACGAGCGCGGCAGTTGCCGCGATTCCCACAGCAGCTGCTTGATGTCGACGCGCGCCGCGAGCCAGCCCAGCCCGAAGAACAGCGCGAACCCGAACAGCCACCAGAGCTCGAAGTCCATGGAGAGTCCGGACCTACGCCTGCGGCGGCGAGGTGCGATCGCCGGCCGCTCGCAGCTCGCGCTCGAGCTTGTGGATTTCGCGGCGCTGCCCGAACAGGCGCGACAGGCAGGCGAGAACCCCGATCGCGGCGCCGAAAGCGAAAGCGAGGAGCAGGGCCAGGATCATCGGGGTCTCCCAGGTCTGCCCGAGGAAGAAGCGCAGCCTCACCGGATCCGTATTCATGAGCGCGAAGGCGAATACGGCGAGGAACAAGAGCGCGCGCAACAGCCACGACAGATGATTGATGAGCTTCATCTAACAGATTGTCGAAAAGGGGGCACGCCCCCTTTATATCCCCAAAATCCGAGTCTGCAGAAAAACGCTTCCCTCTCGGGAAGCGTTTTCAGCAGCCTGCCAACCACGCGCTCCAAAGCAAAACGGCGGCACCGCGTCGATGCCGCCGTCCGCATGCCGCCGGCCCAGTCTCCTATTTTTGATCGACCCTCTCGCGCAGTTCCTTGCCCGCCTTGAAATGCGGCACGAACTTCTCCGGCACG
>DASPWT010000058.1:0-13987 GCA_035637655.1 Burkholderiales bacterium
TGGATGCGCGGCAGCGCGCACCAGAAGCTCTATCAGAGCCTGCTCGAGAACGCGATGCAGGCGCCGGCGCGAAACGCGAAGCGCAGGAAGATCCTCCATCCGGAAGACATGCCCTGGGAGATGTCGCGCCAGGGCCTGCTCAAGCACCTGCTGAACGAGCAGATGAACACGCGCATGGAGACGGTGGACGCCTACATGCAGATCATTCCGCCGGGGAGCCGCTCGGGCAAGCACCGGCATCTGGCCGAGGAGTGCTTGTACGTGATGGAAGGCCGCGGCTACGACCTGCACCAGGACTGCGAGGTGGAGATCACCGACACCTACCACTGGAAGCCTCAAGCGGAGGTGAAGCGCTGGGAGTGGGAGGCGGGGGACGTGATCTACATACCGCCGAACACCATCCACCAGCATTTCAACGCGAGCACGGAGAAGCCCGTGCGGCTGATCTCGGCGATCAACCGGATCTACAAGTACTGCGGGCTGAACGACCTGGAGCAGATCGAGGATGCTCCCGAGTACGATGCCAAGATCGTGCTCAGCGCCGAGCTGGTCGAGAAATACTTGAAGCGAAGAGTCAAGGAGCCCGCGTAGGGCTTCGGTCGCATGCTGTCGCGCCCGGCGCTCTTCCTCCTCGCCTGCGCCGCCGGGACAGCCGCTTTCGCGCAGCACAATCCGTCTCCGGCGCTCGACGAGAGCGCAGATCGCCCGGCGCGCCTCGTCGCCAACGCGAAGCGCGAGGGCTCGCTGTCGCTGTATGCATCCATGGCGGAGAAGGACCTGATCCGCCTCGTGTCGGAGTTCGAGCGCCGCTACGGGATCAAGGTCAAGATCTGGCGCTCGGGCAAGAACAACGTCTTGCGGCGGGCGGTGACCGAGGCGCGCGCCGGCCGCTTCGACGTGGACGTCGTGCACAATCCCTCGCCGGAAATGGAGCTGCTGCACCGCGAACGCCTGCTCCAGGAAGTCCGCTCGCCCTACCAGCGTGAGTTGATTCCCGAGGCGGTCGCAGCTCATCGCGAGTGGGCCGGCCCTCGCGTCTATATTTTCGTCCAGGCCTACAACACCGACAGAGTTGCGCCTGAGGAGCTGCCGAAAACCTTCAGGGACCTGCTCGACCCGCGTTGGAAGGGACGGATCGCGGTCGAAGCGAAAGAACAGGAATGGTTCTTCACCCTGGTCCGGGAAATGGGCGGGGAGGCGGGTCTCAAATTCTTCCGCGATCTGGTGGCGACGAACGGCCTGACGGTGCGAAACGGCAACGCCTTGCTCAACAACTTGGTCGTCGCGGGCGAAGTCCCGCTTGCGCTGACCCTCTACAGCTATCTGCCGGAGCAGTCCAGGAAGAGCGGCGCGCCGATCAACTGGCTCGCGCTGCAACCGACCGTCGCCTACACCGACGGAATCGGCGTCATGAAGCGCGCGCCGCATCCCCACGCGGCAGTCCTCTTCTACGATTTCGTCCTCTCCGACGGCCAGGCGCTTCTCGCCGAGCTGAACCACGTAATCTCGCATCGCCGCAACGAGCCCTACCTAAGAAAATTCGACTTGAAGTTCATCGACATCGACGCGGTGCTCGCCGACTACGACCGCTGGACCCAGATCTTCGAGGACACCATCTACGGGCGCAGCATCGGATCCCCGTCGGCGGGGGCCGCGCTGCGATAGGCCATGTTCGCAGCCGAGCGCAACGAGTTGCTGACCCGCGTCGGCGGGGGAACCCCGATAGGGGAGCTGTTCCGGCGCTACTGGCTGCCGGTGCTGCTCGCGCGGGAGCTGCCCGGGCCGGATTGCGCGCCGGTCCGGGTCAAGCTGCTCGGGGAATGCCTGATCGCCTTTCGCGACACCGAAGGGAGGCTCGGGCTGATCGAGGAGTTCTGCGCTCACCGGGGAGTGAGCCTGTGGTTCGGGCGCAACGAGGAAAATGGAATCCGCTGTCCCTATCACGGATGGAAATACGACGTCACCGGCCAGTGCGTGGACCTGCCTTCGGAGCCGGAGGAGTCCGGCATGCGCAAAAACATCAGGCTCAACTCGTATCCTGCGATCGAGCTCGCCGGGGTGATCTGGGCCTATCTCGGTCCCGCGGACAAGAAGCCGGAAGAGCCGGCCTACGAATGGACTCGGGTGCCGCCTGCGCATCGCTACGTCTCCAAGCGTCTGCAGGAGTCGAACTACCTGCAGGCGATGGAAGGGGCGCTCGATTCGATTCATTCGGGTTTTCTGCACCGCCACTCGGTCGCCGACGACCCCCTGCTCAAGCGCGATCCCTCAAGCCTCGCGATGCTCCTCGCCGACCGGCATCCGAAAATCGTCCCGACGGTGTCCCCCGCCGGGCTGTACGTCGCGACGCGCCGCGACGTGGGGACGGAGCGCTACTACTGGCGGGTCACGCAGTGGCTGATGCCGTGCTTCAGCTTCTTTCCTCCCTACGCAGACAATCCCTACGGCGGCCACGCGTTCGTTCCGATCGACGACGAGCACTGCTGGACATTCAGCATCGACTATCACCCGGGTCGTGCTCTCACCGAAGCCGAGCGCGAAGCGGCCCATATCGGGCGCGGCATCCATGTGCCGCTGATCGAAGGCTCCTTCATCCCGGTCGCGAACAAGCGCAACGATTATCTGATCGACCGCGCGGCGCAGAAGGCGAAAAAGACTTTTTCCGGAGTGCTCGGCGTCGGCATCCAGGACGCCGCCATACAGGAAAGCATGGGAAAGATCCAGGACCGCACCCGGGAGCACCTGGTGTCCTCGGACAACGGCATCGTCAAGACGCGCAAGCGGCTGATGGACGCTGCGAAGGCGGTCGAGCGCGGGGTCGCGCCGCCGGGCCTGGCTCCCGCGGCGCAGCGCGCCCGTGCGGTGGCTATGGTGGTGCCGCGCGAGCTGAGCCTGCCCGACGCCGTTGCAATGGCGCAGAAGGACCCGGCGAAAACGGTGTCGGCGGCATGAACAAGCGCGCCCTGCACGCGCTGCTCGCGGTCGCGAGTCTCGCTGCGGTTCCACCCGTCGCGGCGCAGGACTCGAGGGGCGTGCTCGCCGAGCTGGCCGCGTACGAAGGGGCCGGGCGCCATCAGCGCATGCTCGAAGGCGCGCGCCGCGAGGGCTTTCTCAGCCTGTATACGTCGTTTCCCCCCGAAGACGTCGCGACGCTGAACGCTGCGTTCGAAAAGAAGTACGGGGTGAAAGTCCGCGCCTGGCGCGCCGCCTCCGAGAAGGTTTTGCAGCGCACCGTGGCCGAAGCCCAGGCGGGGCGCGACGAAGTCGATCTGGTGGACAGCAACTCGGTGCCGCTCGAGCTCTTGCGCCGCCAGGGACTGCTGCAAGCGGTGCGCTCGCCCTACCACGCCGATCTGATCCCGGCCGCGGTCCCTGAGCATCGCGAGTGGGTCTGGGCGCGGTTGAGCGTGTTCGTCCAGGCCTACAACACGCGGCTCATCAAGCAGGCGGACCTGCCCGCGTCTTACGGCGACCTCCTCGATCCGCGCTGGAAAGGAAAGCTCGGCATCGAGGCCTCCGACGAAGATTGGTTCGCCGAAGTGGTGCGGAACCTCGGGGAAGAAAAGGGCCTCAAGCTGTTTCGCGACCTGGCGGCGAAGAACGGCCTCTCGGTGCGCAGAGGGCACAGCCTGCTCGCGCAGATGGTTGCCTCGGGCGAAGTGCCGTTCGCGCTCACCGTCTACAATTTCACCGCCGACCAGCTCAAAGGACAGGGCGCGCCGATCGAGTGGTTCACGCTTTCACCGGCGATCGCGCACGGCAACGGGTTCGCGGTGATCAAGCGCGCCCCGCACCCGCACGCGGCGCTCCTGTACTATGAATTCATGATCGGCGACGACGGCCAGCGGATCCTCGCGGAGCGCAAATCCGTTCCGACCAGCAGGAAGATCCGCACCGCGCTCGATCGCAGCTCCCTGAAGATCATCGATCCGGTGGTTCTCGTCGATCAGGGCGAGCGCTGGGCGAAGCTCTACGAGGAGATCATCGTGAAGGGAGGCCGTTGACCCTGCTGATCGACAACGACATCGTGCGGCGCGTGCTCACGCCGGCCGCGGTGCGCAAGGCGCTCGAGTCGGCTTACCGCGACCTCGCGTCGGGCGAAGCCGTCTGCCGCCCGCGCATCGACATCCGCATCCCGACGCGCGACCCCGCGAAGTTCTACCAATGGGGCAGCATGGAGGGCGGTTCGACCGGCGGCTATTTCGCCATCCGCATGAAATCCGACATCGTCTACGAGCGCCACTACGAGGGCGTTCGCACGCAGGAGAAATATTGCCAGCGCCCGGGGCTCTACTGCGGCCTCGTGTTCCTCACCGACGTCGAGACGGGCGCACCGCTCGCGATCATCAACGACGGTTACCTCCAGCATCTGCGCGTCGCGGCCGACAGCGCGATCGGCGCCGACCTCATGGCGCGCCCTGACTCCCGCGCGCTTGGGATGCTCGGGTCGGGCGGCATGGCCGAATCGCACGTCGAGTCTCTTCTCGAGGTGCGGGACATCGAGCGCATCCGCGTCTACAGCCCGACGCGAGCGCACCGCGAGCGCTTCGCCGCGGAGATGGCGAAGCGCCACGCAGTCGAGTGCGTCGCCTGTGACGAGCCGCGCGCGGCGTACGAGGGCGCGGACATTCTCGCCGCCTGCACCGACTCGGCGGTCTCCGTCATCCGCGGCGAGTGGCTGGCCCCCGGGATGCACGTCGTCTCGATCGGCGGGCGTCCCGACGACGCGGCGCTTGCCCGCTTCGATCGCAGGCTTCGCCTCGGCACTGCACCCGCGCCCGTCGGGCGTCCCGAGCTCGCGACTTCGGACGAGTATCTGGGGTACCTCGCGCGGCCGAAGGACCCGCGCTGGGGAGCGCATCGCATGGGCAAGCGCGCGCCCCAGGTGACCGGGCACGGCGGCGACGTGAGCTTCGGCGACGTGGCGTCGGGAAGGGAGCGCGGCCGCACCTCGTGCGAGCAGATCACCTATTCCGAGCGCGGCAACATCCAAGGCGCTCAGTTTTTCGCGGTCGCCGCTGCGGCTTACGAGGCTGCGCGCCGCGAGGGGCTCGGACGCGACCTTCCCACCGATTGGTTCCTGCAGGACATTAGAGACTAGGAAAGAGACCACCATGAGAACAATCTCCGTTTTTGCAGCGTGCGTGCTCGCCGCGGGATCGGCCGGCGCCCAAGGGCTCTTCGACTACAGCGGCCCGGATCGCATGGCGAAAATCACGGCGGCCGCGAAAAAAGAGGGCACGGTCACGCTGTACACCACCTTCGCGGAGAAGGACCAGCCGACGCTGATCAGGCCTTTCGAAGCGAAGTACGGCGTCAAGGTCGTCATCTGGCGCGCAGGCACCGACAAGGTGCTCCAGCGCACGCTCGCCGAGGCCGCCGCGAGAAAGTACGACGTGGACCTGATCCATTTCGGCTCGCCCGAGATGGAGGCGCTTTCGCGCGAGAAGATCCTGCAGGCCGTGAATTCCCCCGTGCACAGGGATCTGCAGCCGGGCTCGGTGCCGGCGCACCGCGAATGGGCCGCCACGCTCCTCTCGGTGTGGGTGCAGGTCTACAACACGCAGCTCATCAAGAAGGAGGACCTGCCCAGGACGTACAAGGATCTCCTCGACCCCAGGTGGAAGGGAAAGCTCGGCATCGAGGCGAAGAACCAGGACTGGTTCGCCTCGGTGGTCGACGTGATGGGCGGAGGCGAGAAAGGGCTCCAGTTTTTCCGCGATCTCATGGCACGGAACGGCATTTCCGCGCGCACGGGACACACGCTGCTCAACAACATGGTGATCGCCGGCGAAGTGCCGCTGGCGCTCACCGTATACAACTACATGCCCGAGCAGGCCAAGAAAAAGGGCGCGCCGATCGACTGGTTCGCGCTCGAGCCCGCCATCGCCCGCTCCAACGCGGTCGGCGTCGCCCGCCGCGCGCCGCATCCGAACGCGGCGCTCCTCTTCTATGAATACATGCTCGGCGAGGGGCAGCAATACCTGGTGCAAATGGATTACGTGCCCTCGAACACCCGGGCGCCTTCTCCGCTCAGGAACGTGAAGATCCTGCAGACCGACCCGATCCGCTCGCTCGACGAAACGGACAAATGGACGAAGCTCTTCGAGGACGTCGTGCTGAAGGGCAGCGGGAACTGATAACATCGCGGCCGAGGAGAAGCGAAATGAGCGTCGCCGTCACCGTCCCCGAAGCCACCCGCGGCTCGTACCGCGAGATGTGGCTGATCACGCTCGGCCACTCGCTCACGCACTGGTATCCGGCGACTTTCTATCTGATCCTGCCCATCATCGGGAAGGAATTGGGGCTTTCCTACAGCCAGATCGGTCTCATCATGACCTGCCAGTACATCGCAGGGGCGGTGGCGAACATCCCCGGCGGGGTGCTGGTCGACACCGTCGGACGCAAGGGCGTGCTGATGGCCACCTCGCTCTTCTGGGTGGGTTTCCCGTATCTCCTGATGGGCTTCACGCACAGCTACCTGATGCTTCTGGGCTGCGTCGCGCTCGTCGGTTTCGGCAACAGCCTGTGGCATCCGACGGCGATTCCCACGCTGGCGCGCCGTTTCCCGGAACGCAAGGGCCTCGTGCTCTCGCTGCACGGCATGGGCGGGAACGTCGGCGACGCCATCGCGCCCATCGTCGTGGGGGCGCTGCTCGCCGTGCTTTCCTGGCGCGAAGTGGTGATATTGAACGTCGTCCCCGGCGTCGTGATCGCGCTCCTCCTCTTCGTCTTTCTCGGCACGCTCAAGCTCGGCGGAGCGAGGCGCGGGATCTCGCGCGACCCGGGCGCGCAGTCCTTGCGCGACTATTTCCGCGGCCTGCCCGAGCTGTTCCGCAACCGGGGGCTGATCCTCCTCTCGGCGAGCTCGGCTTTCCGCTCGATGACTCAGAACGCACTGCTCACTTTCCTGCCCGTGTATCTCGCCTACGAAATGGACTATTCGTCCTTCTGGGTGGGCGCCTGCATGTTCGCGCTGCAGACCGCGGGCTTCGCCGCCGCGCCCGTCGCCGGGCACCTGTCGGACCGCATGGGGCGCAAGAGCGTGATGATGACCAGCATGGCGATGACCGCGGTGGTGCTCCTCTTCATGGCGCTCGCGGGCAAGTCGCTCGCGTTCGTGTTCTTCGTCGCGGTCCTGGGTTTCTTCCTCTATGCGATCAGGCCGGTGATGCAGGCTTGGCTCCTCGAGACGACGCCGAGGAACATGGGCGGGACGAGCATCGGCGTGCTGTTCGGCGCGCAGGCGCTCGGCTCCTCGATCGGGCCGCTCCTCGGAGGGCTGGTCGCCGACAGTTACGGGCTGACCGCGACGTTCGCCTTTCTCACGGGGACGATCGTCGCCGCGAATCTCTTCATCCTGTTCATGCCCAGGACCGAGCCGGCGAGAGTGTGAGCGCGGCCGGCCGCGCTGCGGCGAGGTGGCTCTCCAGCACCTCGAACCGTACATTCGTTGTCTGGCCCGTCCTGCTCTACTGCGCCGAGGCGGCATTGCAGCAGGGCATTCCGTGGATCGAGATTTGGGGCCTGCCGCTGCTCGCCTGGGGATACCTGCAGTACCGCCTCGTCGGAAACTACCGGCTGAAGGAAGGCGGCGGCGGGCCCGGGATCTCGATTCCTCCCGAGCGCCTGGTGACGGGCGGCCCCTATCGCTTTTGCCGCAACCCGATGTACCTCGGTCACCTGATTTTTCTCGCGGGGCTCGCTATTGCGCTCGACTCGTGGCTCGCCGCGGCCCTGTTCGTGTTCCACGCCGCGTGGTTCGACCGGCGCGTGCGCGACGACGAGGCGCGCCTCATTGCTCTCTTCGGGGATCCCTACCGCGAGTATCTCGCGCGCGTGAAACGCTGGATCCCCGGCCTTCTCTGAGATCCTTCACCGAAACGATTCCTCCAGCCAGGAGAAAAGCGGCATTGGCCCAGAACACCGGCGCCAGGCCGAACACGGCGCCGATCCCGCCGAACACGAGCGGAATCGAGATCTGGGTGATCTTGTTCACCGTCAGCCTCATTCCCAGCGCTTCGCCCGAGCGTCCCGGCGGAGCGTGGTGGTAGGTCAGCATGATGGTGAGCGGCTGCGCCGAGCCCAGGCCCAGGCCGAGCAGGAACGCGGTCAGCACCAGCATCGGAACCCCGGAGAGAAACGGAAACAGCGCATAAGTCGCGGTCGCGATGAAAAGCGACCCGGTCAGCACGCCGGTTTCGGTGAAGCGCCGCGCCAGCTCCTGCATCAGCAGGCGCACCACGAAGGCCGCCGCCGCGTAGGCGCTGAGCACCAGGCCGATGCGCGAGGCGGAGAGCCCGATCGACTGGCCGTAGACGGGCATGTAGAAGGAGAACAACTCGATTCCGGTGAGCGTCACTCCGCTCATGATCAGGGTGCGGCGCAAAGGCGCTTCCTTCAGCAGATCGAGCGCGCGCCGCTTGTGTTTTTCATCGTGATGCCCGCCGCGCGGCGGCACCATGCGAGGGAAGGCGAGCGCGAGCAGCACGACCACGACCGAAATTCCGGCGAGCGCGACGAATGCTGGACGGAAACCCAGGGCGTCGATGGTGAATCCGGCGAGCGACGGGCCGATGAAGGTCGCGACCGAACCCCCGAGCGAAAAGCTGCTGAAGTTCCTGGCGCGCTCGCCTGCGCCGCCGATCGACCCGACCGCGTTGTGGATCGAGACGTGGAAGAAAATCTGGCCCAGCCCGATCAGGGTCGGGCACAGAAACAACATGATCAAGCCCTCATGCAAGACCGGAAGGAAGAGGCCCGCCGTTATCCCCACCGAGCCGAGCAGGATCGGGTAGCGCACGCCGATGCGGTCGGAGATCCTGCCCGCGTACACCGCGAGCAGCAGCGGAAACACCGCGTACAGGGCGGCGAGAACGCCGACCATGAAGGAATTCGCGCCGAGCTGCAGCGCGTCCAGCGACACCAGCACCTTGCTGCCGCGATGCGCGATGCTAGCAAGCACCGACAGGAGGATCACGAAATAGACCGACATGCGCGCCAAGTCTAGCAGGCTGTCGAATGCGCTAGACTCCTCCCATGCCCGTCGGAAGAAACGATCCTTGCCCTTGCGGCAGCGGAAAGAAATACAAGAGGTGCTGCGGCGCGGTGGTAGCGATCAAGCCGGTCTCGGCGACGCACGCGCGGCAGTGCGGCAGCTGCACGGCCTGCTGCGACGGCTGGGTCAAGGGCACGATCCTGGGCCACGAGATGAAGCCGGGCCAGCCCTGCCACTTCCGCGGCGAGGGCTGCTGCAGCATCTACGAGCGCCGGCCGGTGGACCCCTGCCGGAACTTCGTCTGCGGGTGGCTGCAGGAGGAAAGCCCCTTTCCGGATGAATTCAAGCCGGACCGGCTCGGCGTGCTGATCATTCCGGTTCGCTGGAGAACGAAAACCGCCTATATCCTGCGCTCGGCCGGGCGCGACCCGGACGAACCGCTGCTCGCGTGGATGCGCGAATTCAGCCTGAAGACCGATCGCCCGTTCTTCTACGAGCGCTCGGGCGAGCGCTTCGGCTTCGGTCCGAGGGAATTCCAGATCGAGATGCTCGCCCGGCTCGAGCGCGGCGAGCGCCTGTGGTAGGGCAATCGCTTGACAAATAACGGGGCGCTTTCATAATCGCCGGGACAGGCCAGATTCCGCAACCGAGGAGGAGACCATGCTAGGCAATCGTATTGTGAGCACTTCGAGGCGCGCGCTGGGCGCCCTGTTCATAGGGCTTGCGCTGACCGGCGCGGCGCTCGCGCAGCAGCCGCTCAAGATCGGCTTCGGCATGAGCCTCACCGGGCCGCTCGCGGGCAACGGCAAGGCGGCGCTGATCGCGATGGAGATCTGGCGCGACGACGTCAACGCGAAGGGCGGGATCCTCGGGCGCAAGGTCGAGTTCGTCTACTACGACGACCAGACCAGCCCCGCCACCGTCCCGAGCATCTATACCAAGCTCCTCGACGTGGACAAGGTCGACCTCGTGGTGTCGGGCTACGGCACCAACGTCATCGCGCCCGCGATGCCGATCATGATGCAGCGCAATCTCACCTTCATGACGCTGTTCGGCCTGAACGTCAACTCCAAGTTCAACTACGACCGCTACTTCCAGATCATGCCGGCGGGACCGAACCCGGCGGTCGGCTGGTCGCAGGGCTTCTTCGACGCGGCGATGAGCATGAACCCCAAGCCGAAGACCGTCGCGCTGGTGGGAGCGGACGCGGAATACCCGGCGATGGCGCTGGAAGGCGCGCGCGAGCACGCGAAGAAGACGGGCCTCAAGATCGTCTACGACAAGACCTATCCGCCGAACACGGTGGACTACTCGCCGATCGTGCGCGCGATCCAGGCGGCCAACCCCGAGGTCGTCTTCGTCGCTTCCTATCCGCCGGATTCGGCGGGCATGGTGCGCGCCGCGAACGAAGTGGGCCTCAAGACGCGCATATTCGGCGGCGGCCTCGTCGGACCGCAGTTCGCCGCGCTCAAGACGCAGCTCGGACCGCTCCTGAACGGCGTGGTGAACTACGAGTTCTACGTGCCCGACCTGGGGAGCAAGTTTCCATTCCTCGACCAGTTCCTCGCCAAGTACCAGGCTCGCGCGATCGTCGAGAAAGTGGATCCGCTCGGCTTCTACCTGCCGCCCTACGCCTATGCGATGATGCAGGTGCTCGATCAGGCGATCACCGCGACCAAGGGTCTGGACCAGGCCAAGCTCGCCGAGTACATTCACAAGAACACGTTCAACACGTATGTCGGCAGGGTCGGATTCGCCAAGAACGGCGAATGGGCAGCGCCCCGGGTGATGATGACCCAGTACCACGGCATCATCGGCAACGACGTCGAACAGTTCAAGAAGCCCGGGCGCCTCACCGTGCTTTCCCCCAAGGAATACAAGACCGGGGACCTGAAAGCGCCTTACCACGAAAACAAGAAATAACGATTGAGCTGCGCCGGCGGGGAAACCCGCCGGTGCCGTTTTCTTCGCATGGAAGTCTCGTGGGCGTTGCTCGCCAACGCAGTCATTGCAGGCCTCTTGCTCGGCGGGTTTTACGCCGCGATGAGCGTCGGCATCTCGATCTCGTTCGGGATGCTCGACGTCGTCAACATCGCGCACCCGGCTTTCATCATCCTGGGCTCTTATATCGCGTACATCGTCAACGACCGCTTCGGATTTGACCCGATCGTCGTTTCGGTGGCGGTGTCCCCGCTGTTCTTTCTTCTGGGGATGGTTCTGTACCGGGTCTATTACATCTGTTTCGAACGCCGCGGACAGGAATCGCTGCGCGGTCTCGCGTTCTTCTTCGGCATACTCTTCATCACCGAGGTCGCGCTCGTCCTGATCTTCGGCGTGGACTACCGGATGGTGAGCAGCCGCTACGGCGACGTCACCTGGCGGCTCGGCCCGGTCGATTTCCCGATGCGCCTGGTCGTGCCCTTCCTCGTGGCCATGGTCATGGTCGTCGGCGTCCAGCTCTTTCTCACGCACACTTTCTTCGGACGCGCCGTGCTCGCGGTCGCCCAGGACCAGCTCGCGCTGCGCCTGATGGGCGTGAATCCCGTCCGCGTCAAGGAGCTCGCTTTCGCCCTCTCGATCGCCACCGCCGGCGTCGCCGGCGCCTTTCTCATCGTGATCCAGCCGGTGCAGCCGGCGATCGGGCGCGAATTCATCGGCCTGGTGTTCGCCGTGTGCGTGCTGGGCGGCATGGGCTCGATTCTCGGGACGCTGCTCGGCGCTCTCGTGCTCGGGCTCGCCGAGTCCTTCACCTCCACCTTCTTCGGGCCGTCCTGGGCGCCAGCGGTTTCGTTTGGCCTCCTGCTCGCCACGCTCGCGTTCAGGCCCTCGGGGCTCCTGGGGAGATGAGCCGCCGATGAGCAACCAGGTCTTCGCCGCAGTGACCCTCGCCGTCGCGCTCGCGCTCGCGGCGGTCACGCAGCTCGTCCCGAACGAATATTTCTTCACCGCCGCGTACACGGTGCTGCTCTTCGTGATCCTCGCCACGGCGTGGAACATCCTCGGCGGCTACACCGGCTACGTGAATTTCGGCTCGGCCGCGTTCTTCGCGATCGGCGCCTATACCACGGTCTTCTTCTACAACGCTTTTAAGGCGCCGCTCGCGGTGGGGGTCGTCGCCGGGACCCTGGTCGCCGGCCTGGCGGGACTGGGCCTGGGCTATCTCACCTTGCGCCTGCGCGGCGTGTTCTTCGCCATCGCGTCGCTGGCGCTTTCCGTCGTTCTCTACATCTTCGTCGTCAACTGGGACTACGTCGGCGGCGCACGCGGCGCCTACGTGCTGCAACCCCGCGAGATTCCCTTCGGGCTGCCGCGCTACATCCACGTGCTCTACGCGGTGCAGCTGGTGATGGCGGCGTTCGCGCTGGTGGTCGCCCGGGCAATCGAGAAATCGACCCTGGGACGGGGCCTCGCCGCGATCCGCGACGACGAGCTCGCCGCCGAGTGCTCGGGCGTGCCGACCTTGAGGCTCAAGATTTTCTCGACCATGGCGAGCTGCGCCCTGATGGGCATGGCGGGAACCACCTTTCCCTATTACCTCTCGTACATCGAGCCGAGCTCGGCGTTCAGCCTGTCCTACGCGGTGAACAGCATCGCCATGCCGCTCATCGGCGGCATGATGAGCTGGATGGGGCCGCTCATCGGCGCGGTGCTGCTCGGCAGCGTGCAGCAGCTGGTGCAGGTGACGGTGTCGTCGGCCTGGAACCTGCTCATCGTGGGCGTGCTGCTGGTGCTCTTCGTCACGCTCGCCCCGAACGGCATCATGGGCTGGGTGGACGCCTGGCGGCGGCGAAAGGGACGATGATGGCCGACACCCTGCTGGAAGTCCGCGGAGTTACCAAGCGCTTTGGAGGTTTCACCGCACTGGAGAGGGTCGACTTCATCGTGCGGCCCGGCGAGCGGGTCGGTCTGATCGGCCCGAACGGCTCGGGCAAGAGCACGCTCGTCAATTGCATCGCCGGAACGCTGAGAAACGAAGAGGGCAGCATCCGGTTCGAGGGACGGGACATCTGCGGGTATGCCGCGCACAGGCGCATCCGCATGGGCCTCGCGCGCAGCTTCCAGATTCCCAAGCCCTTCGCCAGCATGACGGTGCTCGACAATCTGCGCGTGCCGCTCATCTACGCCGCGCGCAAGCACGAGAAGCTCGCCTCCGGCCGGATCGTCGAGGAAGCGATGCGCATCCTCGGGGAGGTGGGTCTCGCCGGACGGGCGCACGCGATGTCGGGCGGCCTCACCCAGGTGGACATGAGAAAGCTCGAGCTCGCGCGGGCGATGGCGGCGAAGCCCAAGCTCCTCATTTCCGACGAGGCCATGGCCGGGCTCTCCGCTTCAGAGGTGGACGACATCCTGGCGCTCCTGTCCGGCCTGAAGGAGCGGGGCGTCGCGGTCATCATGATCGAGCACGTCATGCGCGCGGTGATGAAATTCTCCGAGCGCATCGCGGTGCTCGTCGCCGGGCGCAAGATCGCCGACGGCGATCCGCAGTCCGTGGCCGGCAGCGCCGAAGTCGTGAAGGCCTACCTTGGAGAATAGCCTTCGCGTCGAAGGCCTTTGCGCGGGCTACGGCGCGGTGCAGGTGCTCGACCGCATTTCGCTCGCGGTGAAGGACGGCGAGACGGTGACCCTCCTCGGCACCAACGGCAACGGCAAGAGCACGCTCTTGAAATGCATCATGGGCATCGTGCCTCCGAGCTCAGGCGCCATCAGCGCGACGGTCGACGGGGTCGAGCACGATCTCGCGGGCCGTGCGCCCGAGGAAATCGTCGACCTCGGCATCGTGCTGGTTCCCGAGGGGCGGCGGCTTTTCCCGCGGCTCACGGTGGAGGAGAATCTCCTGCTCGGCGCCTACCGTAGGAGCGCGCGCGCGGCGATCGCGAAGAACCTCGAGTTCTGCTTCGCGACTTTTCCGCGCCTTGCCGAGCGGCGCAGGCAGCTCGCCGGCAGCATGAGCGGCGGCGAGCAGCAGATGCTGACGCTCGCCCGCGCCCT
>DASPWT010000059.1:0-32826 GCA_035637655.1 Burkholderiales bacterium
GGGAATGTCGACGAGCACCGGGCCGGGCCGTCCGGTCCTGGCGAGATAGAACGCCTTCTTGATCGTGACTGCGAGGTCCTTGACGTCCTTCACCAGGAAATTGTGCTTCACGCAGGGCCGCGTGATGCCCACCGTGTCGCACTCCTGAAATGCGTCCAGGCCGATCGCGTGGGTAGGCACCTGCCCGGTGATGATCACCATCGGGATCGAATCCATGTACGCCGTGGCGATTCCGGTCACCGCGTTGGTGACGCCAGGCCCCGAGGTCACCAGCGCAACGCCGACCTTGTCGCTTGAGCGCGAGTAGCCGTCCGCAGCATGCGTCGCGCCCTGCTCGTGGCGCACCAGAATGTGCTTGACTTTGTCCTGCTTGAACAACTCGTCGTAGATGAACAGGACCGCGCCGCCGGGATAGCCGAAGACGTACTCGACTTCCTCCGCCTGGAGGCACTTCACGACAATCTCTGCGCCTGTCAATTCCATGCCCGCGTCCGTCCGTACACCGGCTTCGACGAAAACTTTAGAGCGTAATTGCTGATGTCTGATTGGTCAAGTTCCATTCTGCGCCTGAATGCGGCTTTTGATACCATCGGACCGCACCGGCCGGGGTGATTTCGGCCGACAAAAAAGGAAGCTCTTCTGGCCTCCCGAAACGAACTATCCGAGTTCCTCGCGAGCGTAGAGCGACGCGCATACAAGCAGGCGCTGTTCGCGGTCCGGGAGGCGGAGAACGCCCTCGACATAGTGCAGGACACCATGCTCAAGCTTGCGGAGAAGTACGGGGCCAAGCCAGCGGCGGAGCTGCCGATGCTGTTCCAGCGCATCCTGCAGAACACCATTCGCGACTTTTACCGCAGGCAGAAGGTGCGGTCTCGGTGGGTGACGCTGTTTTCAGCCCTCTCTCCGGGACGGGATAACGACGAGATCGACCCGCTTGAAACCTTGGAGAGCGCGGATACTTCCAAGTCCACGGAAGGCCCTGCGGACCTCCTGGAACAATCTCAACTCGTTGAAGTAATTGAGAAAGAGCTCCAGCGACTGCCGCCGCGTCAACGCCAGGCGTTTTTGCTGCGTTACTGGGAGGAGTTGGACGTCGCCGAGACCGCAACCGTCATGGGTTGCTCTCAAGGCAGCGTCAAAACCCATTGCTCCCGCGCAGCACACGCTTTGGCGGCGGCCTTAGGAGCAAGGGGGATTGAGTTATGAACGAACAGCAGATCGCTTACCGAATCAAGCAGCTTCTCAACCGGGGGCTCGATCTGGACGCCGGCAAGCTCGCCCGCCTGAAGGAGTCGCGCGAGCGGGCTTTGGTGTGCCAGCGCGTCGAGTCCCGCGTCCCGGTATGGGCCTGGGCCGGCCATGTGATCGGCAAATCAGGCGGTCCTTCTGCGCTCATTCCAAGGGTGCTGTTGCCGATGGCCGTACTGATCCTCGGCTTGATCGCGATCAACCAGTGGCGGGATACCCAGGTCGCCGCCGAAATCGAGGAAATCGACGCAGGAGTGCTCACCAGCGATCTGCCCCTGGATGCCTATCTCGACAAGGGATTCGATGCATGGCTAAAGCGCTCTTCGCACTAGCACTTTGGCTCTGCACCTCGCTCTCCGTCCTCGCCGCCACACCGCAGAAAAAACCCCTGACGTGGGGCGAGTTGACGCAAGAGCAGCAGCAGGTCCTCGCGCCGTTGGCGGCTGATTGGGAAAATATCGAGCCGGAGCGGAAGCGCAAATGGATCGGGATCGCCAAGCGTTATCCGAAGATGAAACCCGACGAGCAGGCGCGCGTGCAACGACGCATGCAAGCCTGGGCCAAGCTCACCCCCAAGGAACGCCAGGCCGCGCGCGAGCGCTACAAGAAGATGGAAAAGCTGCCGCCGGACAAAAAACAAGGGCTGAAACAGCAATGGGAGGAGTACAACCGCCTGCCGGAGCAGGAGCGGCGCAAGTTGGGCAGCACTCCGCGCAAACCCGCTGCACCCGCCCGTCCGGGCAAGTCTCCGGCCGAGCCTACGCCGCCGCCGGCTGCACCGCCTGAAGCAAGCCCGGTCGCGCCGCCACCGCCCGCAAAACAGTAAGCCCCGCATCGATGGATTCGGGCGCCCGTGCCCTGCCCGGCCCGACGGTGCCAGGCATCGGGCGGCGACTGTTGTCGATGTTATACGAGTCGTTGGTCGTGTTCGCGATCGCTTTCTTCGCGAGTCTGGCGTTCTATGGAGCGGCCCATGGACGCCTCGCGGGAGGCACGCGTCTCCTCTTCCAGTTTTACCTGTTCCTGATCTTGGGAATCTACTTTATCGCGTGCTGGAGCCGTGGAGGTCGAACGCTGCCGATGCAGACCTGGAAGATGCGGGTGGTCCGCCACGACAATCTGCCCATCGGGCCCGGCCGAGCAGCGCTGCGCTACGCTCTGGCCTGGCCTTCGCTACTGTTGTTCGGCGTCGGAGTTTTTTGGGCGTTCTTCGATCGCGATCGACAGTTTCTGCACGACCGCCTGGCCGGCACTCGCGTTGTCGCGACTGGCGATGCAGGAGCTCGGCATCGGTAACGCGACGGCCGGACTTTGCCAGCCTACCTTCTTTCTACCCACCACATCATCAGTGTGGCTGCGCCCAGAAAAGCCGCGCTCGGCAGCGCGGCACTCACGAAGGGTTGCCAGTTTTGGAGCAACCCCAGATATGAAAACAGGCTGTTCATCATGTGGAAAAAGATCCCCAGCATGATCCCCGAGAACACTTTCACCCCCACGCCGCCGGCCCGGACGTGGACATAGGCGAAAGGCAAGGCGAGCGCCATCATGACAAGGGAAGCAAGCGGATAAACGAGCTTTTTCCACATGGCGATTTCGTAACGCTCTGTCTTTTGGCGGTTCTCGGACAGATGCCGGGAATACTGGTACAGGTTCCATGCCGACATCCGTTCCGGGACGACGAACAGTACGGCGAGAATGTCCGGTGTAAGAACCGAGTTCCAGTCCATTTCCGCGAAGCGCTGCACGTTGCTTCCGCTGGATGTGAAGCCGGTGTGCACGATCTCGCGCAATCGCCACATGTTCTTGCCGAGGTATTGCCCCTGTTTCGCGAAACTGACCGACTGGAGCCGGTATTGGTCGTCGAACTCGAATACCCTGATATCGGACAGACTTGCATCGGGCAGGACTTCGCGAACATTGACGAATCGCCGGTCGTCTTTCACCCACAGCCCCGTGTGAAACTCGCCGGCCACGATGGCGCTGGTCATGGAGAGCTTGAGCTGCCTTGCCGCGCGCTCCGAGACCGGAGCGATCAGCTCGCCGAAGACGAGCGTAGCGACTGCAAACACGATGCCTATGCGAAACAGCGTGATTGCCGCGCGCCAAGGCGCAAGTCCCGAGGCGCGCATCACCGTATATTCGGAATTGGCGGCGAGATGCGAAAGAGAATAAAGCGTTCCGATCAGAACTACCACGGGAAACAGTTCATACACGTGGCTCGGCACCGTCAGTGCGACGAAGGCGAGCGCGTGCTGCAACCGGTACCCGCCCCTGCCAAGATCGGTGAGTTCATTGATGAGGTCGAAAAAAGAGAATAGGCTGAGGAATGCGGCGAAAACAAACAGCGTCGCGCCGTAAATCTCCCTCGCCATGTAGGTGCGTAAGGTATCCACTTCAGCGCCTTCCGAGCAACGGACCCAGCCGAAGCCGCCTGTAAAACAGCAGCGCGAGGACGCCAAGCATTCCCGCGTGCACTACCCACCACCCGGTATTGAAAGTCAACCGGCCTTGGGAGACCCAGGCCTGGACGATGCTCAGCAGGTTTGCATAAACCATGTACGTAAACAGCGCGAAGATCAGATTCACTGAACGACTCGCCCTGGGGTTGACGAAGGACAGAGGGATCGCGAGCAATGCAAGAACGAACGCGGCGATCGGTAAACCGATGCGCCACAACAGCTCGGCCAAATGGGGATTGCTCGGTGTCTGAAGCAAACCAAACGTGGACATGGCTTTGGTGGAACTCTCTTCCGCCCGTGTTTCACGCGTTTCGACTCTCATCGCGTAGCGCTGAAAATCCATCACCTTGAAATCGAGATCGCCTGGAACGCCCTCATAGCGCCGCCCGTCGAGCAAAACGACGAAGCGGTCGCCGTTTTCCGCCGACTCCCGGTATCCGCGCCTGCTGACCGTGATGCCAAGCCTGCCCTGCCGCATCTGCGCGATGAATACGTTCTGCACGTTCGTCTGATCGCCGGCAATTTCCTCGACAAAAAACACCCGGTCCGCGCTGCCAGCCTCGCGGAAAACACCCGGTGCGACCCGCGAAACGTCGTCTTGCAGGTTCATCTGGCGCCTGTACTCCTCGGCTCTGCCGATCGCCCAAGGCGACAAGAACAGCGACAGCACCGCCACGAGCGCAACCAGAGGCGCTGCAAACAACAGCACGGGACGAATCCAAGCGAGGAGCGAAAGACCCGAGCCGAACCAGATCACCATCTCCGACTCACGGTAGCTGCGCGAAAGCGTCATGAGCACCGTGATGAAAAGCGTCAACGACAGTAGTACCGGCAGATAGTTGAGGGCGGAAAACGCAAGCAGCGCGACCACGCCTTCCGAGAGGACCTTTCCGATCGCCGCCTGCCCGAGCAGCCGGATGAGCTGCGTCGTCAACGTTATGGCGAACAGCGTCGCGAACACCGCGAGCGCGAGATTGCCGAATTCACGCAGCAGAGCGCGCCGAAAGATCACTTTGTGAACAGATGGAAGTCAGCCAAACAGGTCGGATCGTAAGCCGCAAAACGCCATGTTGCTTTGACTTCGGCGAAGCAAACCGGAGATAATCCTTGCATGTTCCCCGAGTCAAGGCCGAATGGAATTTAGCACAAAATTAGCGATGCCGGAGAAACACCCGATCGCGTGCGTCGCTGCAGGTGTATTCGAATCGCGCAAGTTGTCGGGTGCGGCGGATGCACTCGACAAGGCGGCGCACGGCCAAATCCGCGAACTTCTCCGGTCAGGAGACATGGACGGCAAGGTGGGAAGCACCCGGCTGCTGTATCGCGTGCGCGGGGTCGCCGCAGAGCGCGTGCTGCTCGTGGGCCTGGGGAGGGAGAAAGAATTCGGCGAGAAGCAGTACCGCGACTGCGCACGCGCGGCACTTGCCGCAATTCAGGAAACGGGGGCACGCGACGCTTGCCTGTATTTCGCCGAGCTGCAAGTTCCCGGCCGCGATGTCGCTTGGAAGGCGCGTCAGCTCGTTCTGGCCGCTGCCGATGTCTTTTACCGCTTCGATCGCATGAAGAGCAAGAAAGCGGAAGAAAGCTCGCTCGTTCACGTCGCTATTTCGGCCGTTTCCAAGCGCGATGCCGCCGCCTTGGAGCGCGGTATGCGCGAAGGGCGCGCCATCGCCGCCGGCATGACGCTCGCCCGGGACCTCGGCAATCTGCCCGCGAACGTGTGCACGCCCACGTATCTGGCCGAGACTTCCGTAAAGCTCGGGCGCGAATGGAAGTTGGCAGTGGAAGTGCTCGAGCAAAAAGACATGGAAAAACTCGGAATGGGCTCGCTGCTTTCGGTAACGAAGGGATCGCACGAGCCGCCCAAGTTCGTGGTCCTTCGCTACTCCGGAGCCGGCAGGAAGGATCGACCCGTGGTACTGGTGGGAAAGGGCATTACGTTCGATACCGGCGGCATTTCCATCAAGCCTTCGGCAGAAATGGACGAGATGAAGTTCGACATGTGCGGCGCGGCGAGCGTGCTGGGGACCTTGCGCGCCGCGGCGGAGCTCGGGCTGAAACTGAACGTCATCGGGCTGGTGCCCACCTGCGAGAACATGCCTGGAGGGGCGGCCACCAAGCCCGGCGACATCGTCACGAGCATGTCGGGCCAGACCATCGAGATCCTCAACACCGATGCAGAGGGACGCCTCATTCTTGCCGACGCGCTGAGCTACGCCGAGCGCTTCGAGCCCCAGGCCGTCGTGGACATCGCGACGCTCACGGGCGCCTGCATCGTCGCCTTGGGTCACGTCTGCTCCGGGCTGTTCGCGAACAAAGATGGCCTGGCGCACGAGCTGCAGGCAGCGGGGGCGGAGTCTTGGGACCGCGTCTGGCAGCTGCCGCTGTGGGAAGATTATCAGGAGCAGCTGAAAAGCAACTTCGCCGATTTTGCAAACATCGGCGGACGCGCCGCGGGCAGCGTTACCGCGGCCTGTTTCCTTTCGAGATTCGCGCGCAAGTACGACTGGGCCCACCTCGACATTGCCGGGACGGCGTGGAAGTCGAGCAAGGATAAAGGAGCGACCGGCCGGCCCATCCCTCTGCTCACGACGTTCCTCATCAAGCGTGCGGAAAACTAGGTCTTTCTCTCGTCATGACGCGCATCGACTTCTACTCAAACGCCGAACCCAAGCTGCAGGTCGCCTGCCGGCTCGTCGCCAAGGTCATCCAGCAGCAGTTGCGCGTCGTTGTTTACGCGCCGGACGAAAACACCGCGCGCGGCTTCGACAAACTGCTGTGGACTTATCAAGCCATCGGATTCGTTCCTCATTGCATGGCTCATCACGCGCTCTCTTCCGAAACCCCCGTCGTGATCGCACGCGAGGACGCCGAGATGGCGCATTACCAGGTCATCCTCAATCTGCATGCCGATTCACCGCCGTCGTTCAGCCGTTTTGAACGGCTGGTCGAACTCGTCGGCGCCGGCGACGACGATCGCCAGCTCGCGCGAAACCGTTTTCGTTTCTATCGGGACCGCGGCTACGAAATCAATCATTTCGATCTCTCCAAGTCGAGCGTATGAGTGATTCAGACGACCTGCTGGGAAAAGCCGACGCGTTTCTGAAACGCTACCATCCTTCGGGCGCGGCAGCTCAAGGCGACGTTCCGGTTCTTACGGAGATCATCGCCGAACCGGCCGCGACGCCAACGCACCCCTCATCGGGCGCGCCGGCCCAGCGAGGTTCGACCGGGAAGGAATTGCTGGAGCTGGAGCAAAGGCTTAGACAAAGTATCCTTGACGCGATCGGCCCGCACATCGCGAAATTCGTCGAGGAACCCTTACGGGCACGGCTCGACGCCCACTTGCAGCGCGCGCTGACTACCCTCAGCGCCCAGGTAAAGACCGACATCGAGACGCTGATTCGCGACGCGGTCGCACGGGCAGTTGAGCTCGAAATCGCACGTGCGCGCGCACGGTCGCGGGGCAGCTGACGCTATAATCCGCCGGAGCGCGTCGAAGCCGGGCTCCCGCGGGGGCGCCGCTCGGCGCGCTTTCTCTTTCGAACTCAACTCACGTGGAACTCGCCAAAAGTTTTGACCCGCACGAGGTCGAGACGCGCTGGTATTCCCTTTGGGAGTCGCGTGATTATTTCCTGCATTCGTCTGATTCGCAAAAACCGCCCTACTGTATCCAGCTGCCCCCGCCGAACGTCACCGGCACGCTGCACATGGGGCACGCGTTCCAGCAGACGCTCATGGACGCTCTGATCCGGTATCACCGCATGCGCGGCTTCAATGCCAATTGGGTGGTCGGCACCGATCACGCCGGTATCGCCACGCAGATCGTGGTCGAGCGCCAGCTCGAGTCAGAAGGCAAGACCCGCCATGACCTCGGTCGCGAGGGCTTCGTCAAGCGCGTGTGGGAGTGGAAGCAGCAATCCGGTTCGACGATTACGCGCCAGATGCGGCGACTCGGCGCCTCGGCCAATTGGACCTTTGCCGATACCGAGAGACAGAAAGCCGGTTACTTCACCATGGACGCGCGCATGTCGCGTGCCGTGATCGAAGTGTTCGTGCGCCTTCACGAGGAGGGCCTGATCTACCGCGGCAAGCGCCTCGTCAACTGGGACCCGGTGCTCGGCACGGCGGTGTCCGACCTCGAAGTGGACAGCGAAGAGGAGGACGGGAAGATCTGGGAGATCCGCTACCCGCTGGAGGACGGCACCGGCTCGGTAGTCGTCGCAACGACGCGGCCGGAAACGATGTTGGGCGACGTTGCGGTTGCGGTGAATCCGAAGGATGAGCGTTACACGAAGCTCGTCGGCAAGCGCGTGCAATTGCCCCTCACCGGACGCACCGTCCCCGTCATCGCTGACGGCTACGTCGATCCGGAATTCGGCACCGGCTGCGTGAAGATCACTCCGGCGCACGATTTCAACGACTACGCGGTCGGACAGCGCCACAAACTACCGCAGATCGACGTGATGGCGCTCGACGCAAAAATGAACGAAAACGTGCCGAGCGCCTATCGTGGCCTGGACAGATTCGAGGCGCGTAAGCGGATCGTCGCCGATCTCAAATCGCAGCACCTTCTGGTCTCGGAGAAACCCTACAAGCTGCGAGTGCCGCGCTCGGGCCGCACCGGCGTGATCGTCGAACCGATGCTTACCGATCAGTGGTTCATAAAGATGGATGGACTCGCCAAGCGCGGCCTTGCCGCGGTCGCGAACGGGGACGTGGAGTTCTTCCCGGAGCACTGGACGACGACCTATAACCAGTGGCTGGAAAACATCCAGGACTGGTGCATCTCGCGCCAGCTGTGGTGGGGCCACCAGATTCCCGCATGGTACGACGACCAGGGCAATATTTACGTCGGCCGCAATGAAGACGAGGCCAAAAAACAAGCCTCGGTGAAAGGCTATCGCGGCGCGCTCAAGCGCGACGACGATGTGCTCGACACTTGGTTCTCCTCCGCGCTCGTCCCCTTCACCTCCCTTGGCTGGCCCGAGGAAACGCCCGATCTCAAGCGCTTTCTTCCCTCCTCAGTACTGGTGACAGGTTTCGACATCATCTTCTTCTGGGTCGCCCGGATGATCATGATGACATTACATTTCACCGGCAAGGTGCCGTTCCAGCATGTGTACATCAACGCCATCGTGCGCGACGCCGAGGGCGACAAGATGTCCAAGTCGAAGGGCAATACGCTCGACCCGCTCGACCTCATCGACGGCATCACCTTTCCGGAACTGATCGAGAAATCCACGGTGGGCCTGCTTCGCGGCGATCAAAAAGGCAGAATTGAAAAGTACATCAAGACCCACTACCCGAACGGTATCCCCTCCTTCGGCGCAGACGCATTGCGGTTCACCCTAGCTTCGCTCGCAACCTTCGCGCAGACACTTAACTTCGACCTTTCCCGCTGCGAGGGCTATCGCAACTTCTGTAACAAGCTTTGGAACGCGGCCCGCTTCGTGTTGATGAACTGCGATGGCAAGGATACGGGGCTCGACGAATCCCTACCGCGCAAACCCTCGTTTGCCGACGACTGGATAATCGCCGCGTTGCAGGATGCCGAATACGAGGTCGAGCGTGCTTTCGCCGAATACCGCTTCGACAACGGAGCGCGCGCAGTCTATGAATTCGTCTGGGACGAGTACTGCGACTGGTACGTAGAACTCGCCAAGACACAACTCGCGAGCGGCAATGAGGCGCAACAACGCGCTACCCGTCGCACACTGGTGCGCGTGCTAGAAGCGGCGCTGCGTCTGGCGCACCCGATCATTCCCTTTATCACTGAAGAACTGTGGCAAAAGGTCGCGCCGCTTGCCGGCAAGGTCGGGCCCAGCATCATGTTGCAACCTTTTCCGCGAGCGGATATGGGAAAGCGTGACGCCTCCGCGACGACTCAGATTGCGACCCTAAAGGCCTTGACGGACGCATGCCGCTCACTGCGCAGTCAGATGGGATTGTCGCCAGCGGAGAAGGTTGGGGCATTAATTGAGGGTGACGTTACCGGTGTCGGCGCGGAGGTGCTGCGCCCGTATCTGATGGCGTTGGCAAGGTTATCGGAGGTGAAGTTCTTGGCCGTATTGCCCACGTCGCCAGCACCGGTCGCAGTCGTTCATCCCTTTCGCATAATGCTGAACGTCAAGATCGATGTTGCCGCCGAGCGCGCGCGCCTGCAGAAGGAAATTGCCCGCCTCGAACGCGAGATCGTCAAGGCCAACGCCAAGCTCTCCAATCCTAATTTCGTCGAACGCGCTCCGGCAGCGGTCGTGGCCCAGGAAAGGGAGCGTCTTGCGACTTTCCTTGCAACGCTACAACAGCTTAAAGATCAGCTCGACAAGCTCGAACCCTGAGTTCTCCCAAGGCCGTTGCCTCCGTGCCTCCCGCGTTGCGCGCTTTCCGCTCGAAGAGCTTCCGGATCTTCTACGCGGGCCAAGGCCTGTCGCTGCTCGGAAACTGGATGCAGACGGTGGCGATGAGCTGGCTCGTGTACCGCGTCACCGGCTCGGCGCTTCTGCTCGGAGTGACCGCGGGAGCGCAGCAGCTGCCCATCCTGTTCCTGTCCCCGGTGGCGGGCGTTTGGGCCGACCGGGCCAATCGCCGGCGCCTGCTGATGCTGATCCAATCGCTCGCATTCGTACAGGCGCTGACGCTCGCCCTGCTCACTTTCACCGACGTGGTCCGCGTCCCTCACCTGATCGCGCTCGCCCTTTTCCTCGGGATCATCACCGCGTTCGAGACACCGACCCGTCAGGCGTTCCTCCTGGAACTGATCGAGCACCGGGAGGACCTGCCCAACGCGATCGCCCTGCAATCGTTGCTGTTCCAGTCGACGCGCTTCGTCGGGCCCTCCCTGGCGGGGCTGGTGCTGGCGGCATTCGGCGAGGCGTGGTGCTTTGTCCTGAACGCTCTTTTCTATCTGGCCATCATCGTGACCTACGCCGTCGTCCGCGTGAGGCCACGCAAGCGCCTCGACACGGGAGTCGAGTGGTGGCGCGAGTTGGCGTCGGGATTCGCCTACGCCTTCGGTTTCACGGGCACTCGGCGTCTTTTGCTGCTCCTCACGGTGATGGGATTTTTCACCGCGCCCTGGTCCTCGCTGATGCCGATTTTTGCGGCCGAAACCTTCAGCGGCGACTCGAGGACCTTCGGCTTTCTCATCGGCGCAGTAGGGCTGGGGGCCATCTTAGGCACATTCGCTCTAGCGGCGCGCAGTTCGGTGCGCGGCCTTGGCCGGGTGATCGCCGCCGCCACGGTGGTGGCCGGCGTCGCCTTGAGCGGATTCTCCTTGTCCGGAACTTTTTGGTTGTCGCTCGCGTTCCTCGCGCTCTTCGGCGCCGGACTCGTCGTCACCGCGGCCTCCATCAACACCATCCTGCAGACCGTCGCGGACGAGGATAAGCGCGCAAGGGTGATCAGCATGTACGTCATGTGTTTCCTCGGCTTTGCGCCTCTCGGCAACTTCACCGCGGGTGCGCTCGCCGAGGCGATCGGAGCTCACTGGACTCTATTCGGATGCGGTCTGGTCGTGGCTCTGGCGGGGGGCGCATTCGCCTTGGGTCTGAAGAGTTGGGCGCGAGCCGTGAGGCCCGTCTACCTCAGACAGGGAATCATCCGGGAACCACGGGTGTAGGCTGCAATCAGGGGACCGCCGATCGAACCAAAGACCGGTCACTTCTTCTTCATAAAGAACGTGAAGACTTTGTCGGCTTCATCATGCGAGAGCAGCTGATTGCCGGTCTGCTTCGCGAAGGCCTGGAAGTCCTTCACCGAGCCCGGATCCGTGGCAAGGACCCGAAGTACCTGCCCGCTCCCCAGCTCCGCCAAGGCCTTCTTGGCGCGCAGGATGGGCAGCGGACAATTGAGGCCGCGCACATCCAGATCTTTGTCGAAAGTCGCCATCGTAGCTTGGTCACACAAGAGCGCGGAGACTATATACCAAACCGCATCTCCGTGAAGCCGCGCGGCTGGACCTGCGCCGCTTGGGTGTCCGGGTTGCCTAAATGGTTTGCGATACTTAAACTGGGACGCCGATACGGGGCACCTTCACCGAGGAACGGCTTTGGCCAAGGAATCGCCACCACTTGACTCGAAATGGCTGGTATATGTCGCCAGTCTTCCCATGGATGACCCCGCGGCCCGGATGCGGGTGCTGCGCACGCTCGAATCCATGGGCTGCGCGGTGCTGCGCGAGGGTGTCTACTTGCTGCCGGACAACCCCGCGAATCGGCAAGGCCTGCGGCGTTTGTCCGGGCACATGAGCCGGATCAGCGGCTCGGCGCATATCCTGCAGGCGACGAATTTGGATGCCCAGCAGGGACAGGCATTCCGGTCGCTCTTCGACCGGGCGGGAAAATACGAGGAGCTGATCAAAGCCGTCAAGGGGCTGCGCGCCGGTTTCGGAATTTCCGAGCCCAGTGCGATCGCCCGAGTTCTCAACAAGCAGCGGCGTGAATTCGAAGCGATCAGCGCGCTCGATTTCTTTGATTCGCCGGTAAAGGAGCAGGCTGCGCAAGTGCTGCGCGATACGGAAGGCGAGGTACGAAAAAGGATGTTTCCCGACGCTCCCAACTCCGGCCGCCTGACCCAGACGGGGCGTTATTACTTCAAGCGCCTTTGGGCGTCCCGCAAACCCCTCTTGGCCGATCGGCTCGCCTCCGCTTGGCTCATCCGGCGTTTCATCGACCCGGAGGCGAGCTTGATGTGGATGGAAAAGACTCAACAGTGCCCTTCGACTGCGGTCGGGTTCGGTTTCGAAGGCGCGACCTTTTCCAACAGCACGGACAAGGTGACATTCCAGGAGCTGCTTGCGAAGTTCGGCCTGGACAATAACGAGACACTCACAAGAATCGGGGCGCTCGTGCATTTTCTCGATACGGGCGGTGCACCGGTCGCCGAGGGCGCTGGAGTGGAAACTCTGCTCGAGGGCGCGCGCCGCCGCTGCAACAGCGACGAGGAGCTGTTCACCGAAAGCGAGAAAACGTTCGATCTCCTCTACGAAGCCTACTTCGACGCGCCGGGTAAAGACCCCGTTCCCCACTACTGATCCCGAAACGCGGGACGCCTTTTTCAATTTCCCTTGGCGGTTTTTTTCTCTTCGGCCTGCAGCGAACGCAGATCTCGTAAGCGGGCTTCGACGGCAGAAAGTTGGTAGAAATCACCGTCCCCGCTTTTCTGCGCGAGCTGGAGCTGCTCGATTGCGGCCGGCAGTGTACCCTGCAGAACGTAGGTCTCGGCAAGCGCCTGATGGTGCAACAGACGCTTGTCCGATGCAGCATAGGATTTGGCCTGCAGGCTGTACATTCGGGCATCTCGCGGATAGCTTTTCACCAGTTCCGCAAGCCAGGCAATCGCCGCCTGGTGCTGCCCCATCCCCTGCAGCGCCTCCACATAGGCGTAGTGAAGCGGCCGATAATTGGGAGCGCGAGCGAGGGCTGCGCGCAGCACGTCGCGGGCTCCCGCCTGATCACCGGCGCCGAGCCGCACTCGTGCCATCAGCAGCTCCACCATGGGGTGGGTCCCGAGGAGCTTGCGCACTGTTTCGACTTCGGATGCGGCCCGCGGAAAATCGCGCGCCCTTGCCAGAGCGCTGGCCAGGCCGTAGCGCGCGCCGGCCTCGTCGGCATAGCGGTGCTCGCGCACCAGCTCACTGAAATGTTCGACGGCCTCGCTCGGCAGCCCCTGTTCAGCGCGCAGCTTCGCTCGCGCGAGATGAAACTCGATGCTATCGGGCGCCTGCTTGTATGCCGCCGTCTGGGCGCGATTCTGCATATCGGCAATGCGCTCGCTGGTGAGAGGGTGCGTGCGCAGATAGGCCGGCGCGTTGTTCTCGTACAGCCGAGTCGATTTCTGCATGCGTTCGAAAAACGAGCCCATGCCGCCGACATCGAAGCCCGCCTGCTGGAGAAATTGAAAGCCGATTCGGTCAGCCTCGCGTTCGAAGTCGCGGGTGTAATTGAGCTGCGATTGAATGCTGGTGGCTCCTGCACCGGCGATGACCGCCTGAGCCAAGTCGGGACGGGAGCGTGCGGCCAGAAGTCCGAGAACCACCGCCGCAAGAGTGGGAATCGACATCTGTTCCTGTTTTCCCAGCATGCGGGCGATGTGGTGCTGGGTCACGTGAGCGACCTCGTGAGCAAGCACGCCGGCGAGCTCGGACTCCGTCTGCGCGGCGAGCAGCAGGCCGGTGTGCACCCCCACGAATCCGCCAGGCATCGCAAAAGCGTTGATGGTGTTGTCGCGCACCATGAAGAACTCGAAGTCCTGACGCGCTTCGGGGCTCGCAGCCACAATGCGCCGACCGATCTCGTTCACGTACTCGGTAAGCTCCGGATCGTCGAGAAAGCTCGGTTCGCGCAAGCGAATTTCCCGCATCGCCTGCTCGCCGATCTTGCGCTCGACGTAAGGCGACAGCAGCGCACCGGATGTGTCACCCAGCTCCGGCAGGGTCTGCGCCTGCGCTTGCGGAACCAGCAAAGCGAGACCCAGGCAGACGGCGGGGATTCTCATGGATAATATGATACCGCTCTCCGGGTTAGGTTCCCGGACGCGTCGCTTTACACCGATCTGCGTGTCGCTCGAAGGCGGGAGAATGATTCGTTCAAGAAAATTGAGCCATTTCGACAGTTCCGGGCAGGCCCATATGGTGAACGTCGGAGACAAGCCCGAAACGCGTCGCGTCGCCCGCGCAGGCGGCGCGATCCGCATGGCGTCCTCGACCTTGAAGCTCATCCTCGCGGGCGGCGCCAAGAAAGGCGACGTGCTCGGAGTGGCACGGGTCGCCGCGATTCAGGCGGCCAAGCGAACAGGCGAGTTGATCCCTTTGTGCCATTCCCTCGGGCTTACACGAGTCGCAGCAGAGTTCACCGCGGAGAGGCGCCGGTCTGCGATTCGACTCGTGGTGACCGTCGAGACGATCGGCCGCACGGGGGTGGAGATGGAAGCGCTGGCGGCGGTGAGCGTAGGACTGCTCACGATCTACGATATGTGCAAAGCGGTGGACCGCGCCATGATTATCGAGGACATCAAGTTGCTGGAAAAATCCGGCGGCCGCTCCGGGCACTTTCGCAGAGCGCAAGCGTGATCGCCGTCGCTGCGGACAATTCGCGCAACCCAATCACTGCCTTCCTTTAGCGCGAGGCCGAGCCGTCCCTTTCCGGACCGGAAGGCCGGCGCTGGAGGATTCCAGGCGCTTGATCTCGAAGTCCGCTCCTTTGAAGCCCAAATCGGACGCGCGTCCGTACTCCGCCTTCGCCTCCCGGGTCCGGCCAAGGCGCTCCAAGACCAGTCCGAGACGGTGGTGCGAAATCCCGATGTCGGGTTGCAGCTCGACTGCTCGAACCAGATAGCGGAGCGCCGAGCCGTATTGCCCCTGCAGAAAATGAACCACTCCGCGGGCGTAATGACAATGAACCGTGTCCGGGTACTGGGTCATGCATTTTTCGGCAATCTCGATGGCTTTGTCCGGCCGCCCTCCGTACATGTATTCCCTGCCCATCATGTACAAGGTGCGCGAACCCCAGGGCACGGGCTTCGCCGGAAGCTTGGCAACCGCATCCTCCCAAAGAAGAAAAGACCTCGAGAAGGTGACCAGGCGGTCATGGGCCTGAAACAAGAGCAAGGGAATGGCCAGCACGGACGCGGTCATCGCTGCCCGGAGAGGAAACGCGCTCAGCGTCGCCGCGACTGCGATCAGGATTCCAGGCGCCCACAGATAGCTCCGGTAAAGCACAAAGGGTTCCTGGAATCGGGCAGTGCTGAACTCGGCGAAGAAAAGAATCCAGGCGTAGAGCATGCCGAACCCGGCGACACCGGCCCGGCCGCGACGCCGCAGGAGCAGGAAACCGAGCGCGCCGAAAGCGACGAAAGCCGAGACTTTCAGGACGATCCAGCCCGCCGACCATGTCTGGAAAAAATCCACCCGGATATCGATCGACATCGCCCTCGTATCGGGCCAGAGCCATAATGCAAGGTACTTGAAGAACAACCCTGCCTGAGTGACCGCGCTCATCGACCAGGAGAAATCCGCGACCGCATTTCCGAAGACGCCCTCGAGCTGG
This sequence comes from Burkholderiales bacterium, assembly GCA_035637655.1. GTDB lineage: Bacteria > Pseudomonadota > Gammaproteobacteria > Burkholderiales > SG8-39 > VBDM01. Next base: position 15,755 of record DASPWT010000059.1, read on the forward strand.
TCGGCGATGGCACCGAAATCCGGCTCGTACGCCCGGCCGATCAGCCACTTTCTGAACAGCGTCACAAAAATCGCCGCGGGCGCGCAGCCAAGCAAATAGATGGCGGCATGGCGAACCGCGAAGCGCCGTTCCGCTCCGACCAGCAACACGGCGAGCAGCGCCGCCCCGGGCAGCAGGATGCCGTGCTCCTTCGAAAGGACCGCCACGCTGTACATCAGCGCCGCCGACATGGCGTCGGCGTGCCGGCCCCGCACGAGCCCCCGCACGAACAGCACGATCGACAGTATCGAAAACAGGGTGGCGAGGACAATCGTCCGCTGGACCAGGTAAGCCGCTCCGTACACGGCTACCGGGTGAATCGCGAAAACGCTTGCGCCGACGAACGCCCAGGCCTTGGCGTTCGCCCCCGACACGGATTCCGGGTGGTCTGCCGGGGTGGTTGCCCGGAGCAGATCGTAAATGAGTTTGTAAAGTGCTAACGCGCAAGCGATATGGAAAGCGAGGCTTACGATCCGGTGGGCGACCATGCCCCCGATTTCCACCTCCGTGACAGCGAGCGAGAAGTACGGGGGAAGCCTCGGCTCGAAACCGAACGGATGCGTGGCATAGTAGTAAAAGTTCTGTCCCGAGAAAAACACCCAGTCGTCGAAGACCCGCGGGCTTCCCAGAAAAGGCCAGTAAAGGCCGCAGGCGAGCGCGGCGATCAAGCCAGCGGCGATCCAGTGCGGGAACCGCCTGATAGCGCTTGCGAGCATTAGGGCCAAAAAAAAGGTACCCCGAAGGGTACCTTTTTGCGTTGCTAGGAGCTAGGCTACATCATCCGCGGCAGGAACCCGGCAGGTACTTCAGGTTCAGCGTGGTGCCGTCACCCGGCGAACCACAGCGCCAGGAGTAGACCGTCATCCCGCCCACGTCGCCCACCACCAGCGGCGTGGTCGCGTCCTTCATCGGAAGCAGGGTGATGACCGAGCCGTTGATTTTGGTGGCGTCGGCAAAGCCTTGTATCGTAATCATGACCTTGCCGTCGAGGGTCGTGTCAATGGTCGCCACGTACTTCGAAGCGCCGCCAGCTTGAGTCGTGACCTCGCAGCCCCACTTGCCGGCAGCCTGTGAAGTGCTATTGCCGCTTTGGTAGATTTCGGTAACCGACGTGCGGCACGCGCTCGCGGCCAGAATCGCCTCGGATATCTTCGCGCGGTTGCTGTAGTCCTGGTACGCGGGCAGTGCTACCGCGGCCAGAATGCCGATGATCGCAACCACAATCATCAACTCGATCAAGGTAAAGCCCTTCTGCATCGTTCTCATGGAATCTCCTATCACGCCGGTATGGCGTCGGAACACTTAAGAGCAAGTCGCATGCCGATCTGGCCGCAATAACATAAGGATATGATTGTATTTATATTATTGCATGCTGCCGAGGGCGAATCCCATGTGGACAGGGCGGTTTCGAACAAAAATACGGCACAGTCTGACGGCGCACGTCACCGCGTCGATCCGACGGATTCTCGGCCATTCAAGCAAACGTAACCGGCACGCGGGGCCAAGCCCGATCAAGGAGCGAATCCCGGTATCTTGCCCTCGTCGACCTCGTCGATCTGATCGGGGTCGAGAAATTGCTCGGCGTAGCGCAGGTACACCTTCCTGCGCACAAATACGTCGAACAAGTCCGGGTCGATGTGTCCGTTCAACTTGAAGTTTCCGAGGATCTTCAGCGATTCGGAAAGCGTCTTGCCGCGCTTGTAGGGCCTGTCCTTGGCAGTCAGCGCCTCGAATATATCGGCGATCCCCATGACCCTCGCTTGCACCGACATCTGCTCCCGTTTCAGTCCACGAGGGTAACCCTTCCCGTCCATGCGTTCGTGGTGACCCCCAGCGTACTCCGGCACATTACGCAAGTGCTTCGGCCACGGCAGCGCTTCCAGCATCTTGATGGTGGCGACGATGTGATGATTGATCGTCTGACGTTCCTCGTCGGTCAGCGTGCCGCGCGCGATCGTGAGATTCCTGATCTCGTCCTGGGTGAGGAAATCGGCTGTCCCGCCCGAGACATCGATCCACTTATAGCCGGTTCCGATGATGTTCACGCGTTCCCGCACCTCCGGCGACATGACTTCTCCACCGACGTTGCAGTGACGCAGGAATTCGCGGTCGCTGTCTAGCTCACGCAAGACGTCCCGTGACGTCTGATCGATTTGCGCCAGCCGCTCGCGCGCACGGATCTCGTCCAGTACCGGCTGGCGCAAGAGTTCGATCTTTTGTTTCAACGTCTGTATTTCCAAATCGCGTTTCAGCACCTCGAAACGTGTATCTACGAGATTGATTCGGTCGAAGATCGTTTCCAGCTTGGTCGCCTTGTCCACGACGTGCACGGGGGTTGTCACCTTCCCGCAGTCATGCAGCAGCCCCGCTATCTTTAGCTCGTAACGGTCCTTGTCGCTCATGTTGAAATCTTGGAGCGGCCCTTCCTTGGTTTCGTTGACGGCATCGGCAAGCATCATGGTGAGCACCGGGACGCGTTGGCAGTGCCCTCCGGTGTAAGGGGATTTCTCATCGATCGCGGTATTGATAAGCTCGATGAAAGACTCGAACAGCTCCTCCAATTGATTGATGAGGTGCCGATTGGTGAGCGCGATGGCGGCTTGAGATGCAAGCGATTCCGCCAGGCGCTGGTCCGAATGCGAGAACGGCCCGATCTCGTTCGTCGCCGGATCTCTGCTGTTGATGAGCTGAAGCACGCCGATGATTTCGCTCTCGTGGTTCTTCATCGGCACGGTGAGGAACGCCTTGGAGCGGTATCCGGTCTTTTTGTCGAAATTGCGCGTTCCGGAGAAATCGAAACCCTCCTCCGTATACGCATCGGCGATATTCACCGTCTTGCCGGTCAAGGCGGTGTAAGCGGCGACCATCTGGTTGTTCGGCGTTCCGTCCTTTCCGTAGAGGTGCACCGGATAGAACGGTATCGGGTTGCCGGTGGTACCGCCCATCGCGATGCCCATCGACTCGTTTCGCATGATCGCAAACCTGAGCTGGGGTCCTTCGTCGGAGGGCTCCAGCACGTACAAAGTGCCGCCGGCAGCGCGCGTGACCGCCTTGGCCGCAAGGAGGATTTTCTCGAGCAGGTGGTCGATGTCCCTTTCCTGGGACAGGGCCGCGCCTATCTCGTTGAGCTGCTCGAGGCGGCGAAACAGATCTTCAACGGTCTCCAAGAACAATCCCCGGTCTCAGGCGGCGGCCGGCGTGGAGCGAGCCGCTACTTGATACAGACCGCGCGCACCTGCGGCATATCGGTAATCCCCTGAAGTACCTTTTCGATCCCATCCATCTTCAAGGTCCGCATACCTTCCTCGAGACAGACCGCAAGGATGTCCGCGACACGTGCGTGTTCCTGGATCAGCTTCTTGATGGTATCCGAGGCGATCAGCAGTTCGTGCAGGCCGACCCGGCCTTTGTAGCCGGTATTGTTGCAGGCCTCGCAGCCCTTGGCCTTATAGAGCGCGAACTGACCTTTGTTGCCGGCGTAGCTTCTTGCCAATTCCCTGTAGACGTTTTCGTAAGCGGACTTGGCGTCCTTCTTGAACGGTCCGGTATTGAGCAGTTCGGAGCAGTATTCCTGGAGAATGTGCTTCATCTCGTCTGCGCCGGGCAGGTAAGTCTGCTTGCATTTGCCGCACAGACGTTTGGCCAGCCGCTGCGCGAGGATCCCGAGCAGGGCATCGGAAAAGTTGAACGGATCCATGCCCATGTCGAGCAGCCGGATGATCGACTCCGGTGCGCTGTTCGTATGTAAGGTGGCAAAAACGAGGTGGCCCGTCAGCGACGCTTCTATACCCGTGGAGGTTGTCTCCTTGTCGCGCATCTCGCCGACCATGATGATGTCCGGATCCGCCCGCAGAAACGATCTCATCACGACTGCGAAATCGAGGCCGGCTTTTTTGTTGACTTGAACCTGACGCAGACCCTTCTGCGTGATTTCGACTGGATCCTCCGCCGTCCAGATCTTCGTGTCCGGCGTGTTGAGAAAGCCCAGTATCGAGTGGAGCGTCGTCGTCTTGCCCGAGCCGGTCGGGCCGCAGCAGAAGAACAGGCCGTAGGGTTTGCTCACCGTTTCTTTGAGCTTCGGCAGGTTCGAAGGCGACAGGCCGAGCTTTTCCAAAGGGATGGGCTCCCCGGCCGCGAGAATACGCATGACTATGTCCTCGACGCCGCCCTGCGATGGGATCGTCGCCACGCGCAGCTCGATGTCGAGCGGACCGAATTTCTTGAATTTGATTTTCCCGTCCTGCGGTTTGCGCTTCTCGGAAATGTCGAGGTCGCACATGATCTTGATGCGCGCCACGATGGCGTTCCGGTACGAACCCGGGACCTCGATGTAGGGAACCAGCGTCCCGTCTTTCCTCAACCGGATCTCGGTCTTGCCTTTGCCGGGGTAGGGCTCGATGTGGATGTCCGACGCTCCCTGGTTGTACGCTTCGATGATGATCTTGTTGACCAGCTTGACCAGCTCGTTGTCGGCCGCGGCGGACACATCGTCGTCACCGCCCACCTCGACGGGGACCTCGTCCTCTTCGAGGTCGTGAAGCATATCGCCGATGTCGCCCGTGTCGGCGGCCTCCGCCCCGTAGAACGCCTTGAGCGTTTCCCTGAACTCCTTGAGAGTCGTAACTCGATACGCGAGCTTGCGCCCCGGAAAAACATTTTGGACGATTCTGGAACTCTTCACCCTCTCGGGGTCAAGGCAAAGGATGATCAAACCTTCTTTGGCTTCTTCGATCGGTACCCATTGGTTGGATTCGACGTAATCGCGCTTCAGGTTTTTCAGCAGATCCATCGGTTTGATGCGATCGGGCTTGAACGGTTCGTACGGCACCCTGAAAAACTTCGCAAGTGCCGCGCCAATCGCCGGAATCTTGACTTGGAACTCCTCGATCAGCACCGTTTCGACGTCGACTGCCTTCTTGCGCGCCGACCGGGCTGCGAGCTCGAACTCCGCGGCCGAGATCACCGCATCGCTCACCAGAAAATCGTACTTTGTCTTGAGGACCTGCGGCTTCTGGCGCTGCTTGAGCGCGATGGCCAGCGTCTGGCAGAGTTCGGTCACCCCCTCCTCGGCAAGCTGTCCGAACGGCACGCCGGCTTTGTTGTTGATCAGCTGGACCACGCCGACGAGTTCGCTGCTGCCCGGCTCCGCAATGGGCGCAACCAGCATCTGCTTGGTGCGATAACCGGTGCGCTTGTCGACCTCCTGCAGGAAGCGCAGGTTCGGGTTGTGCGCCTTGAGCTCACCCTCGTCGTAAACGTCCTTCAGGTTGAGCATCCTCTTCGATAATCCGACGTAGCCCGCGATCGAGTGTTCAGCGATCGGCAGTTTCAGGTCTTTGAAGGAGTTGAGGCCGGTCTTGACCTTGGAGACGATGGTCTGTTTGTCCTCGCCCACGGTGTAGATCGTCAGCCGGTCGGCGTTGAAGAGGGTGCAAATGTCGACGCTGACTTCCAGCATGATTTCGTCCACGTTGCTCGTGGCGTGGATCTTGTTGGTGACGGTCTGGAGGTTCTTCTGAAACGTCAGCCGGCTGTTGACGTCAGAGGCCGCGCCCGGATGCGTTTGCAATACCGCGCTCATAGGAAATCCACCTTAAGGTTCATCACCCCGAAATATCCCGATAATCAATTACTTTACCACTGTTCGGCGTGCGAGGCTTTTCCCCCTCATGCTCCGCGCTTGGTCTCCCCCCAAAGCCCGCCCGCAAGCAGGAACACGCGGTACCCGCGCTGAGCGAGGAGAAATGCCGCGGCGGCGCTGCGTCGCTCGCTCTGACAATAGAGCACGTACTCCTTCTCTTTGTCCAGCACGCCGAAAGCGTTGCGGATTTCCGAGAGCGGAATATTGATGGCTCCCGCAAGCTTGTCATATTGATATTCCGACGGGTAACGCACATCGACCCACTGGGCTCCATTGGCGATCCTGTCACGCGCCTCCTCTGCCGATACACGGTGCAGCAGCGGTTCCCGGAGGAGCTCGGCAAAGTCCTTCCTGGATAGCCGCAGGAGCAGCCCGTCGGTTGTCATCGTAACGGTCGCGTTGCGCTTGGCTTCCGACACCAGCGCTTCCTCGCCGAACGCGTCGCCGCTCTTCAGCTCAGCAAGCAGCATGGAAACGCCTCCGATCATGCGTTCGATCTTGCACCGGCCGGTTTCGATCACAAAGTAGAAGTCCCCTTCAGCGCCCTCGTGAATCACCGCGTCCCCCTTCTTGACGTTGATGCGCTCGAAGCGGCGCAGCAGCTCGTTGATGTGAGCCGACGGCAATTGTGAGAACGCACCGTACTTGAGGCTACTCAAGCTGAACATTCCCGACATGAGGGTCCAATTGGCGAGCGAACTTCTATCGTCCTCGGCCCTTTTCTGTCCGGCCGAGGAGTCGGCGAACGCGGCTTGCTCCCAGGTCACCATGACGTCGAGAAGATCATCGTCGATGCGCATCAGCTCAACGTCGGTAATCGCCTTGACGCTGGTGAAAACCTCGCCCCGCCGACCGAGCGGATATCGTGAACGCTCCGAGCCGCCTACCAGCACTTTCGAAGAACCATCCGGATAGGTAAGCACCAACTCCCCACGTAGCAGGTAAACCGCCTGGCCCGCCATGCCGCGCACGAAAAAAGGATTCGAATTCTTGCCGGCGGTCTCCACGTGACACACACCGACGAGCTCATTGAGCCTTGCCTCGGGCAGGGAGGCGACAGGTTCAAGAGCCTTCAGTGTTTCGATGCGTACAGCGGACATCGCTCGCTCCTCGCTCACCACGGACACCGATGGTCCAGCGTATTCCTCCTCAGAACTCGAAAACTTGATTGTTTTGCAGCATGCGCGGCCGAAATTGACCCGCGTCCTCCTCGATTTCCTGCATGGTAAGCTCGATTTCACCGGGCTTCAGATGCGTGATATAGATCTCCGCGCTGCGTTCGAGTTTTGCGAGCTCCTCGGCGAGCATGCTCGGACAAAGATGCTTCGAAATGACCGCCAACTCCCTTTCCTTGTTGCAAAAAGCGGTCTCGATAATCAGATACTTCAGGTTGGAGATTTTGTTCACCGTCGCCCAAAGAGGATCGTTGGTCGTCGTGTCGCCGGTAAATACCAGACTCCCTCTGCCGGAATCGAGCTGATAACCGACCGCCGGCACGACATGGTTCGCCGGCAGCACCGTGAGTTTGCGCTCCTTCATCTCGACCGTGTCACCGACCTGGATCTCGCGGTATCGAAGGAATGGTTTTTCGGGACTCGGGATTTGCGCGAAATCGGGCCAGATGCTCCAGTTGAAGATGTGATTGCGCAGGATCTCCAGCGTCGCAGGAACGGCCCAAAGCGTGAGCGGCTGGTCGCGCATCCCTCCGACGGTATCGACCATGAAAGGAATGCTCGCGACGTGATCGAGGTGCGAGTGCGTGAGGAAGACGTGATCGATGAGAGAGAGTTCGGTGAGCGAGAGGTCAGCGACCCCCGTCCCGGCGTCGATGAGAATGTCGTTGTCGAGGAGCATTGACGTGGTGCGCAAGTGCCGGCCCCCTATCCCGCCGCTGCACCCCAGGATCCGCAGCTTCATTGACCGGCGCCCGTTATTTCTCGTCGAACACGGTCACGCCGTCCCATTCGGTCGGCGGGGGGGTGCGGCGCTTTCCGGCCACTTCCTTCGCGTAAAGCTCGTAGAGAGCGCATCCGGGGTTCATGCGCTGCAGGTTGAGCAGGTTGACTTCCACCTGATCCCACTGGCGGGAACGGTAAGACCTGATCGTCTGGTGCCATAGCCTGAGCTCGTCCAGAACCTTTTTTTCGACCCCGGCCTCCGGTCCTATTGGCTCGTAGATCGTGATTGCCTCGTCCTTGCCCTTCACCTTGATCTTATCGATCTCCTTGAAAACCACGTCCTTCACGAGCGTCCGGGTTGCCTCCCCAACGAGTATCCCCACGCCGTAGTACTTGGTGCGTCCTTCCAGCCGGGAAGCGACGTTTACGGCATCTCCCATGGCGGTGTACGCCCTGCGGTCTTTCGATCCCATGTCCCCTACCCGGACGTTTCCGGAGTTGACGCCGATGCCGATTTTGAGGGTCGGCCAGCCGCGTGCGGCGAATTTTTCATTCAGCGTGTCGCACTCGCGCAGCATCTCCAGGGCCGCAAGAACCCCGTTGCGCGGGTGATCTTTGTCTTCCACCGGAGCATTCCAGAAAGCCATAATCGCGTCGCCGATGTACTTGTCGAGCGTGCCGCGGTACTTGCCCCGGATGATATTGGTCATGTCCGTGAGGTACTCATTGATGTATTCGCGCAGGTGCTCGGGACTCAGCGCCTCCGATATGCTGGTGAACCCGCGCACGTCGGAAAATAGTATCGTGAGATCGGTACTCTTCGGCGCCATGGTGTACTGCTCGGGGTTCTCGGCCATGATGCCAACGAGCTCGGGCGGTACGTACTGCCCGAAAAGCTCGGTGAACTGGCGCCTGGAGCGCGTCTCGACAAAGTACCCGTAAGCCATGTTGACCGTGTACAGGGTCGCTGTCATGAACACCGAGGCGGCAAGCGGCAGCACCAATCCGGCATATGACCACACCCCTATGTCCAGCAGGGTAATGAGCGCCATTCCGGTCACCGTGGCGGCAGTGGCCCAAAGCGGTGCCAACATCGGAATGAGCAAGGTGAGCACGATACCGCCGATGATAAGCAGCAAGACCTCTGCCCCGAGCATGTAAGGCGGTTTGTGCTTGAGTTTGCCGTCGAGCATCCCCGCAACGAGGTTGGCGTGAATCTCGACCCCGGGGTAAACGTTGCCCAACCTCTCGGGCCCAGAGGAGATGTTGTCTGCCCCTACCGGCGTCGCGCGAAGATCGAACAAGCCGGGCGCCGAAGCGCCGATCAAGGCAATCTTGCCTCTGAGGCTTTCAGCGGGCACTTTGTCGGCCCAGATGTCCGCAAGTGAAATGTAGGGAAAGCTGCCTCTTTGGCCGCGATAGGGAACCAGCGCAGTGACTTCGTCGTCCAACGGTATCCTGAGCGGCCCGACCTCGAGCCACTCCAGGCCCGTATAGTTTTTGCTGCCAAAGCGTTCGGGTGCAATGCCGGGAACGACCTTTGGCAGAACTACCGTCTTGGAGCCGTTGCGCGCCGTCTCTTTCATTCCAAGGTACAGCCGCACCAATGCGAGTGAAAACGCTTCGTAGTAACTACCCTTGTATTCCACGAGCATCGGGACGCGCCGCGATACGCCGTCGTTGTCTGTCTGCGTGTTGAAATGCCCGGCGTTGGCTGCGTTGGCCTGAAGCGCCGGCAGGTTAGCGCCGTAGCCTTTCCAAATTCCGAAGCGGATTTTCCTGTTGCCAAAAGTGCCCGGGGGAAGCACGGGCTCCGGAAGCGCGCCGCTTTCAACCGCGTTCTCGTCGCTGCTGAAATAGTAGCCGAACACAACGGGCCGGCCGCGAAGAAAATTGGCAAATAGGGCGTCGTAGTCAAGCTCCGGGCGCAGTTCCTTCAGGGCCGATCGGAACGGCCCGAGGTCCTTGAGTCGGGTCTTGGCCAGGTTCTCGAGCACCGGCAAGCCGGAGCTCTCGTCGGGCTCGGCAAACACGACGTCAAACCCGATGAGTACCACACCGTACTTGTCGAAGAGTTTTTTCAGCAGCACGACTATCTTGTCGCGGCCCCAGGGCCAGCGACCCAGCGCACGTGGGTCGAGACTGCGCTCGTCGATGTCGAGAATGACGATGCGGTCATCGACCGTGCCCGGCATGGTCAGCCGCAGCCGGTAATCGTAGATGAGATGGTCTAGCTGGGTAATGAAGCCGATCTTGTAGAACGTCGCAGCGTGGCCTACGAACACCAGCACCACCAGCAAGCCAAGCGCGATCCGGACGATGTGCTGCTTCAGTCTTTCCTCCCCGGATCGGTTCTTGCTGAGGTCCCGAGTCTCAGGTCTTGAGGAAGAATTCCATCTTGACCCCGGCAAGTTCGATCACGTCATGGTCGTTCAAAGAGTGCGCCTGGGCATCGAGGGTCTTGCCGTTTACGACCGGAAAGCTCGCGCCCTCCACATGGGTGATAAAAAAGCCCTGAGGCCGACGCGTGATGACGGCCACCTGGACGCCGGGTTTGCCGAGTGTCGTGAGCGGCTTGGTGAGATCGAGCTCCTTGCCGGCGTTGGCACCGGAGAGAAGCTGCAGGGCGGCATTCTTTTGCGGCGCGGCCGCCGGCTTGGATGGCGCGACGGGCGCAACCGTCGGAGCTTGGCTCCCTGCGACGGTGTCGCCGAAATTTTTTACGCCCGCCGCGGCCGCCGCCACAGGGGCGGGAGCTGCGGGTCCGGGTGCGGGTGCGGCGGGCTTCATCGAACCGGGGCGAAGCACCATGGTTTTTTCGAAATCCGCCGTCTTGGCCTTCCCCGCCGGGGTCTCGTTCACGTACTTCAGTTTGTATTTGCCAAGCTCGACGATGTCGTTGTTCTGCAGGAAGTGCTTCTTGATCGGCTGGCCGTTGACCACCGTGCCGTTCGTACTACCCAGATCCTCGAGAAATGAATCCTGCAAGATCGTGACGATGACGGCGTGTTCCCCGCTCACTGCCAGATTGTCGATCTGGATGTCATTGTGCGGCTTGCGGCCGATGGTGGTACGTTCCTTGGTCAGTGCGATTTCCTTGAGGACCAGGCCGTCCATGCTGAGTATCAGCTTCGCCATAGCAGTATCCCTCTGCTCGAACTATTTGAACCAGCTCATCATCTTGCCCACGATGCTGCGCGGCGCGGGGTAGTCCCGCAGCACCCGGACCAGTATCACCGAAATATTGTCCCGGCCTCCGTTGTCATTGGCCGTTTGCACCAAGTGCTGGGCACACAGTTTCAGGTTGGAGCTGAGCGTCTGCAGCGCCAGGCCGATATCGTCGTCGCTCACCATATCACAAAGGCCGTCAGAACAGAGCAGATAAATGTCTCCCGGCTGCGTGTCGTAGTCGTGGATCTCCGCTTCCACGATCGGATCGATACCGAGCGCGCGCGTAACCAGATTCTTGTTCTGCGACTGCCTGGCTTGTTGCGGCGTGATCACGCCGCTGTCGATCTGCTCCTGAAGAAGCGAATGGTCCTTGGTCACCTGCCGGAGTTCATCACCGCGCAGCCTGTACAGCCGCGAATCCCCTATGTGCGCGACGGTCATCTTGTTGTCGTAGAACAGGGCAACAACCAGGGTTGTCCCCATGCCCGCGTACTGGGGCTGGCTCTGTGCGGCCTGGTAGATCGACGTGTTTGCTTTGGCGATCTGTTCGTACAACAGCTGATGCGCGACCAGCTGGCCGCTGTGGGCGTCAATCTCGTACGGGACTCTCTTCTCCAACAACTGATGCAGCTCGGTAATGATCACCGTCGTGGCCATGCCGCTTGCCACCTCGCCCGCGTTATATCCCCCCATGCCGTCGGCCAGCACGACGAGGCCCTGCTCCCCATCCGACGCGATCGAGTCCTCGTTATGGGACCTAACCATTCCGGGATCGGTACAACTCGCGACTTCAAGCGCCCCCGACAAAGTCATAATGCTTCGACGAAGCTCACAGGCTGATGTCGACCCCGGCGCCGATCGCCGTAGCGGAAGGACCCCCCACAGTAGCTCGCAATGCGCCCGCAAATTCTTCGCCGGTCTGGTAACGCTCGTCCGCTTCCTTGGACATCGCCTTGTCCAGGAATGCGACCAGGGCCGGCGGGAGGGACGGGTTGTACTGCAGAATATCCGGCGCATGCTCGTTGGCAATCCTGTACATGAGTTGTGCCATCGAATCTCCCTCGAACGGTAGTTTGCCGCAAACAAGCTGATACAGGCTGACCGCCAACGAGAACAGATCGCTCCGTCCGTCGATCTTCTTGCCCTGGAGCTGTTCCGGCGACATGTAGGAGGGCGTACCGAGCACCATTCCGGTTTTGGTCCTGGACGAATCGGTAATGCGGGCAATGCCGAAATCGGTCACCTTGACGACGTCGTTTTCAGGCTCGTACATGACGTTGCCCGGTTTCACGTCCCGGTGCACCACGTTCTGCCTGTGCGCGTAACCGAGCGCGTCGGCCACCCTCGCCACGATCGAGATGACCTTGTCGGTCTGCAGGGTGTTGCCTAGTTTGGTGAACGGCACCAGATCCTTGCCCTTCAGGAGTTCCATCGCGATGTAGCACAGGTCGTGCTCTTCGCCCGCGTCGAAGATGGTCACGATATTGGTATGGCTCAGGCGGCCGGCGGTTTCGGCTTCGCGGAAAAAACGCTCCTTGACCTCGGCGAGCTCGTCCGCCTCAAACTCCTGCGAAAGCGCCATGGTCTTGATCGCCACGACGCGCCCGATTTTCGGGTCTTTGCCGAGATACACGACGCCCATGGCGCCCTTGCCGAGCTCTTTTTCCACCTGATAGCGGCCGAGCATCGGCTTCTCGGCGCCCCCGCCGAGCGCGAGGGTCCCGCCGGGGTGGGTCTGCGCGCCACCGAGAATGACGGTTTCCGACATCTGCTTGGCGCGCGACAACCTCGCCTCGAGATCGCGGAACTTCGGGTTGTAGTCGGCCATGTAGCGGAACGCGGCTTCGGCCTTGTTGAACTGGCGCTTGCGCTCGAAGTCGAGCGCAAGGTTGTAGACGTTGTCCATGACGGTGTCGTCCAGGGGCACCTTGCGGAAGTAGTCGAAAGCCATGTCGAGCTGGCCTTGCCCCTGGAACGCGAGGCCCAGCATGCGCGCGTTGGCTGCCGACTGCGCATCGGACACCTCCTTGCCGCGCTCGGTGACGACGAAGCGCTTCGTCACGAGCAACACGTGACCGACGACCAGCAGGGCGAGCGGCAGCATCAATTGCAGCCACAGTCCCTGGCCGGTCATGAGCACGAAGTGAGTGGTGATCAAAAGCACCACGATGCCGGCGCTGATGACGGCCCCCATGCCGGCCGAGAGGCGCGGCACAAGCACAATCAAATAGGCGGCGATCACGAGAAATACCAGCCACGCGACGATCGGGCCCCAAGTCGGGACGACAAAAAAGTGCCCCTGCAAGAGCGAGGAGACAGTGTGGGCCTCAAGCTCGACGGCGGGCATTGACGGATTTACCGGCGTCACGAAAGTGCTCCCCACTCCCGCCGCTGTCGGGCCGATCAGCACGATCTTGTCGCGATATTTTTCCAGCGGGATCTTGCCGCTCGCAACGTCGTAGAACGAATCTTCCTGGATCGCGGGTCTGCCGTCGCGGTCCTTGTAGAAGTAGGTGAACATCTGCATCGCCGGATCTGCGCTCACCCTGAAATTGCCGATCTGCAGCGCTTCACCGGGACGGATTTTGATGTCCTTCGCGGTCAGATTGAGGCTCCTTGCGACCAGCATGGCCGCGAGCGAAGGGTAGTACTCGTCGTAATAAGTAAGGGCAAGCGCCTCCTGCCGGATCGCCCCGTCCACATCGGGTACTGAGTTCAGATGCCCCACCGCGGCAGCGGCGGCACCGAGGCTATCAATGACCGGTACTTCGAGGCCGCTCGTGGATCGCGGCAACTCATCGCTGCCGCCCTGGATCGTAAGCGCGTTCTTGCGCACGAATTCCGGAAGAGGCTTGTCGGGCTTGCCGCGCGGCTCACCGAGCGTAAACAGCATCGGCAGAACCACGTTGCCCGCCTTGGCGAAACTCTCGGCGAGCTTCCTGTCGGTGTTGAGCGCGCTCTCGGCTTCCTGCAGCGTCGCGCCGATTTGAAGCAGCTCGGGCGATACGCCGCGGGGCGGCGCGCCTGGATCGGCGTTCGGCGGCACGATCCGGCGATAGGTCTCGAGGAGCCTGTTGACATAGGCCAGGCCCGGATCGAGCTGCGATTCGGAGAAAAAAACCGTATAGCCGATGACTTTGGCCTTCGCGTCCGCGAGGCCTTCGATCATCTTGGCATGGATCTCGCGCGACCACGGCCAGCGGCCGATATTGTCGATGCTCCGCTTATCGATCGCGATGACCGCGACCTTGTCGGACGGGGTTCGCGCCGAGGCCCGAACGCCCCAATCGTAGGCAAAACGCTCCAAGCCTTCGATCAGCTGGGTCGCGCCGGTCACGAGCAGCACGAGCGTCACCACCCCCAGACCGAGAAACCAGTCTTTTTTCCAGAAGCCCGCTTTGGTCATTGCCTCTCGCCAGTGAAGAGCAGTAAATTATTGATTAAACAATGCTCTAGGTGGCATTTTTACAGTGAAGAGTGGGAGCAGTCAAATTTCTCTTCGGCGGCGAATCCGGTCGTCTACCGGGGCCCGCCGACCCAGGCGATGGTCTGAAGACTTTCAACGACGACATCCGCAAGAGAAAAACGCGACGAACTGTCGCGCCGCGAGCCTGCGGCCGTGGTCAGGTCCCGAGCACGGTGCCCGGAGTGAGGCTGTTCTGGGCCGCCAATTCGGCCGCGGATACTTTCTTGCCGTCTTCGTGCTTTGCCTTGAGGACCTCGATCCGTCCTCCCTGAGCGGTCACGAAGAAACTCGCGGCGCCGATTTCGGAAATCTCGCCGATCTTGCCCTTTACCGCGCCGAAAGTGCGGAACACCTGTTTGCGGCTGTCGAAGATCTGCAGCTTCTTTCCGTTCAAAGTAGTCCAGGCGCCGGGGGCGGGATTGCAGCCGCGTATGAGGTTGTAGACGAAATCGACATGGCTCGCCCAGTTGATTTTCGCCTCGGCGGCGCGGCACCAGCCTTCGTAGCTGGCGCGAGCTTCGTCCTGAACCGCTTCGCGGTGCTTGCCCGCCATCACCAGGTCGGCCGCTTCGAGTATCGCCGCGACCCCCATCGGGAACAAGCGATCGAAATAGACGCTGGCAAGCGTGTCATCCGGGCCGAGCGGCGTTTCCTTTTGCAGGATCAGGGGGCCTTCGTCCAGGCCGTCGGTCGGCCGGAAGATGGACAGCCCGGTTTTGGTGTCGCCGCGTATGATCGGCCAGTTGATCGAGCTGGGGCCCCGGTATTTCGGCAGGAGCGACGGGTGGTACTGGATCGTGCCCTTCTTCGGGATGTTCACGAACTCCTGCGGCGCGAACTGCAGCACGAAGGCCATGATGCCGATGTCGGCGTTGAGCGCGCGCATCGCGTCGAGCGCCTCCTTGTTGCGCAGCGACGCGAACTGGAAGATCTTGAGGCCTTTTTCCAGCGCCGCGGCCTTCAGCGGATCGACCTTCGCGCCCGCCTTCTCCGGCGCGCAGAACACGCCGGCGACTTCGTCGCCGCGGGCGAGGAACGCCTCGAGCACCGCGTTCCCGAAATCCTGCTGGCCGATGATCGCGATTCTCATCAGGCGGCCTTCTTCGGCGGCACCGAGAACGCGCCGGCGCTCCTCAGTGAATTGATCCGCGCCTGGTCGTAGCCGAGGACTTCCTTCAGGACCTCGTCGGTGTGCTCACCGAGCGTCGGGCTGCGCTTGATCATCGCCGGGGACGCGGAGAGCTTGATCGGCATGCCGACGTTCCACCACTTGCCGCGCTGCGGATGGTCGAGCTCGACCCACATGGCGCGGCCGTGGACGTGCTCGTCGTTTGCCAGGTCCTGCGTGCTCATGATCGGGCCGCAAGGCACCTCGAGCGGGTTCAGGATCGCCATCAGCTCGCGCTTGGTGTGCTTCTCGGCGAACTTGTTGATCAGGGTCCACATCAGCTGCTGATTCTTGCGCCGCTCGCCGATGGTCGCGAAGCGCGAGTCGGTCGCGAGGTCCGGGATGCCGAGGTCCGGCCCGATGCGTTTCGCGAGCGGCTCCCAGACCGCTTCCTGGACGACGATGTAGAGCCAGTCGTTCGCTCCGTGCGGCTTACAGTGGATGGCGTTGCCGAGCTGGCCGCCGCCCGAGTCGTTGCCTGCGCGCGGCACGTCACCCATGCCTTGCCGCGTCGGCACCGAGTACTCGGAAAGGTTCCCGCGCGTCAGCCGCTGATGGTCGCGGAATTTGACGCGGCACAGGTTCATCACCCCGTCCATCATCGCGACCTCGACGTATTGCCCTTTTCCGGTGCGATCGCGCTGGTGCAGGGCAGCGAGCAATCCGATGGCCAGGTGCAAGCCCGTGCCCGTGTCGCCGATCTGGGCGCCGGTCACAAAAGGCGGTCCCTCCGGCACGCCGGTGGTGCTCATGGCGCCGCCCATCGCCTGCGCCACGTTCTCGTAGGCTTTGAAGTCCGCGTACGGCCCGGAAGAGCCGAAGCCCTTGATCGAGCCCATCACGATGCGGGGGTTGATCTGGTGAATCTTCTCCCAGCTGAAGCCGAGCCGGTCGAGCACGCCGGGCCCGAAATTCTCCATGATGATGTCGCACTTCCCCAGCAGGTCGACGAACACCTGCTTGCCCTCGGCGGTCTTCATGTTGACCGTGATCGAGCGCTTGTTGCAGTTGAGCATCGTGAAATACAGGCTGTCGGCGTTCGGCACGTCGCGCAGCTGCCCGCGCGTCGCGTCGCCCTGCGGATTCTCGAACTTGATGACGTCGGCGCCCATCCAGGCGAGCAACTGCGAGCAGGTCGGCCCCGCCTGCACGTGCGACATGTCGAGGATCCGGACTCCCTTCAGTGCTTCCATTATTTCTTTTCCCCGCTTTTCGGATTCAGGCTCGTGATGCGACCGCTTTCGGTGCCGGCGGCTTCGTCGATCACGGCATTGATGAGCGTGGGCTTGCGCGAGCGGATGGCTTCTTCCATGGCCTTGCGCAGCTCGGCCGGGGTCGTGGCGTGCACGCCCACGCCGCCGAAGGCCTCGATCAGCTTGTCATAGCGCGCGCCTTTCACGAACACGGTGGGCGCCACGTCGGGGCCGCCGGTCGGATTGATGTCGGTGCCTTTGTAGACACCGTTGTTGTTCATGACGACTACGCAAACCGGCAGGTTGTAGCGGCAGATGGTCTCGAGTTCCATGCCGGAGAAGCCGAAGGCGCTGTCGCCCTCGACCGCGAGCACCTGCTGCCTGGTTACGACGGCGGCGGCGATGCAATAGCCCATGCCGACGCCCATGATGCCCCAGGTGCCGACGTCGATGCGCTTCCTCGGCTTGTACATGTCGACGATGCTGCGCGTGAAGT
>DASPWT010000060.1:0-3773 GCA_035637655.1 Burkholderiales bacterium
GTGTGGTCCGCCCAGAACTCCGCCCTGATCTGGAAGTCCCTGTACGAGTGCTTCGAGACGAGATAGCCGCCCTTGCCCTTGTCGGCCACAATCGCACCGTTCTCCGCTCTCCAGTTGGCGTCGCCGATGCGGTTGAAGTTATCCAAGCCGGAAGTTCCGTCGACAAGCGTGGTCCAGCCCGCGTCGGACCACGGCATGTATGAGCAGCCGAAAACGCTGAACCCGATGACCAGCAGCCCCATGGTGATGACAGACAGGCGTTTCATTGTGATCTCCCCGTTGAGTTGATGACGATTGTTCCCGCTACTGCCAGGCGCGATTGTCGACGGTGTTCTCGTAGGTCGCGCCGGGAACGGTCATGTTCCACTTCACGGTCCAGTGGTAAGTGTCGTCGAAGCGCTCGCGCGTGTAGGGCTGCGGCGCGGCATGAAGCAGACGCCAGGTCTGGAACTCGTCGGGCTCGAGAAGCCCGCCGGTCTCGCGGATGAAATAATGGATGAAAGGCGTCGGGTCCTTTTCGATGAGCTCGACCGCCCTCGCCTGCGCCCGGAACATCTTCCTGAGCGTCGGACCGTCGAGGTCGTCGCCGGCCGCCTCGCTCCGGGTCGAATGCGACTCGATCAGGATGCGCAGGCCCCACTTCTGCGCCACGCTGATCCAGGGTTCCATGACGCTCGCCGCGGCGACCTTGCCGTCGCGCACCGCCTCCAGGCGTTTCAGCATCGATCCCGCGTGAGTCCTCTTGATGTGCTCCTGCGCGAGAAAGCCTTCCATCATCTTCAGCGTGGTGAAGTCCGAACCGTTGTTCGGGGTCACCGCGATCGGCTTGTCCTTCAGCATCTCGGGCTCGTAGTATTTCGAGTCGCTGGCGACGACGATGGCGAACTTCGACATGGAGGCGCCCAGGGCCACGATCTTGCGCCCGCGCAGCCCTTGGGTGTTGGCTTCGACCGCGCGCTTCATGATTCCCCATTCGCACATGCGGTACTGGTCGATGCCGCCTTCGTTGTAGACCGAGTCGAGCGGGCGGTCGAAGACGGAATCGAACTTGACGAAGTGGGAGGTCGTGACCTGCGCCATGCCCGGCGTGGTCACGAACTCGAGGTCCAGGCCCTCGTCTTTGAAAAAACCTCTGTCGCGCGCGACGAGCACGGGCAGGTCGTGCACCGCGTTCATGGTCGCTACCTGAGGTTTCGTCCTTTCCTTGACAGTCATGATGCGTTCTCCTATATGGACCGTGAGACTCCCTCGGTCTTACGGCGCGATGCGTCGTTGCCGATGATCCCTCTACATCCGCTCGGCTGTCAACGGCGGAGGGACTTCAGCAGCAATCCCAACCGACCCCCTCCTGCACCGCGAGCGCATCCTTCAGCCAGGCGTAAGGAAGATCGTCGGCGACCACCTCCGCCACCGGCTTGAACAGCTTGAACTGGTAGCGCTGTTCCGCGACCCAGAACATGACCACAGTCTCCAGAGGTGCACAGCCGGGGAGCGTACAGGCGACCTCCGCAACGGAGATCGCCGCCTCTTTCGGAAGGCCGAAGCGCGCACGCGTCCACTCCGTCACCCGCTCGATGGCTTGGAGGCGTTCAGGGTTTT
Source organism: Burkholderiales bacterium (assembly GCA_035637655.1). Classification (GTDB taxonomy): domain Bacteria; phylum Pseudomonadota; class Gammaproteobacteria; order Burkholderiales; family SG8-39; genus VBDM01. Next base: position 1,600 of record DASPWT010000060.1, read on the forward strand.
TCCTGGCTGGCCCGAGCATCGCGTGAGCGTATCAGATGCATGAGAAAATACGCCGATGGCGCATCCCGATCGTTTCCTGCTCGCCGGTGTCATGGGCTGGCCCGTCATGCATTCCCGCTCGCCGATGCTGCACAACTACTGGTTCAAGAAGCACGATCTGGCCGGGGCCTACGTGCCGCTCGCGATCAGGCCCGAGGGCCTCGCGGCGGCCTTGCGCGCGCTTCACCCGTTGGGATTCGCCGGCTGCAACCTGACGATCCCGCACAAGCAGCAGGCGATGACCATCGTCGACGAGGTCGACGCGCTGGCGAGGAGCATCGGCGCGATCAGCTGCGTGGTGGTCAGGCCCGAGGGGTCGCTCTCGGGCACCAACAACGATTGCTACGGCTTCATCCAGAACGTACGGCAGGAGCAGCCTGGCTGGCGGGCGGACGCCGGACCCATCGTGGTGATCGGCGCAGGCGGGGGTTCGCGCGCGGTGTGCTACGGCCTCGCGCGGGAGGGCGCGAAGGAGATCCGGCTCCTCAACCGCACGTTCGCGCGCGCAAAAGAAATTGCCGACGAGTTCGGCGGCCCGATCAAGGCCCTGCCCTGGGAACAACGCCACGAGGTTCTAGAAGGCGCGGCGATGCTCGTCAACACCACCAGCTGCGGCATGGTCGGCCAGCCCTTGCTCGACATCAGGCTGGACAAGCTGCCGGAGAGCGCACTCGCCGCCGACATCATCTACATCCCGCTCGAGACGCCGTTTCTCGCCGCGGCACGGAGCCGCGGCAACCGGACCGTCAACGGCCTGGGCATGCTGCTGAATCAGGGCCGGCCTGCCTGGAAGGCGTGGTTCGGCATCGAGCCCGAGGTGACGGCGGAGCTGAGAGCGATGGTCGAGCGGACGATATAAGAGCGCAAAGGTGCTCGCCTAGGCCCCGACCGCCTGCTCCAACAGCCATTTGCGGAACGCGGCGACGGCCGGACGCTCGGCAATGACCTCCGGACACACGAGGTAATACGCCGACTGCGGTCTCAGCTCCACCTTGAACGGCGCGTACAGCCTTCCCGACTTGATGTCGTCGTCGACCAGAGGTCTCAGGGCGAGCGCAATGCCCAGCTTCTGCGACGCCGCCTCGAGCGACAGGATATTCGAGGAAAAATGCGGCCCGCGGCTGCCGTCGACGCGGTCGTCGACGCCCGCGGCCTCGAGCCATTTCTGCCAGGCGTTGCCGTGGGCGACGAGGTCCATGGCGTCGTCGTGCAGGAGCACGTGGCGCGCCAGGTCGGCAGGCTGCTCGAGCGGCGGATCGCCGCGCGCGAGCTCGGGGCTCGCCACCGCTACGGTCGCGACGTCGAACAGGTGATCGGCGCGATAGCCGGGATAGGTTCCGCCGCCCAGATGGATCTCGACGCCGGACACGTCGTCCCTCAGGTCGAGATTTCCGACGAGAGCAGCGGAGTCGAGGGCACCGGCGTCGACCATTTTGCTCGAGCCGAAGACGCGCAATTCGATGCGCGGCTCGCGCTTCGCGAAATCGGCCAGGCGCGGCATCAGCCAGCGCGCGGTGAACACCGGCGGCGCCGTGATCAGCAGCTCGGTCTCTTGCGCGCGCTCGCGGATCGTCTCCACCGCGGCGGCGAGCGCCTCGAAGCCCTCGCGCAGTTTCGGCAGGCAGGCGCGCGCCGCTTCCGTGAGTTGCACGCCGCGCCCTGAGCGGCGGAACAGCTCGACGCCGAGATACTCCTCAAGGCTCTTGATCTGGTGGCTGACGGCTGCCTGCGTGATCGACAGCTCGTTCGCCGCCTCCTTGAACGAGAGGTGGCGCGCGGCGGTCTCGAATACCCGCAGCGCGTTCAGCGGGGGCAGGCGGTAAATCATGCGGGGCAATCGGTCATGGATGGGATGAGTTTTTCTTATGCGACAGATGAGAATTCATCGTTTGTTGTTCCGCCTTCCCGGGACTATCTTCTAGCACATGATGAAAGCCAACATGAAATCCAGAACCGAACTGAGGGTACGTGAATTGTACGCGCCGGAGGGTGCTGCGCTGCGCACGCCTTTCTGGAAAGGGGCGTACCAATCGCTCCCGGAAACCGTGCGCCAGCGCTACCTCGCGCATATCGAGCACGCGGAACGCTGCGATCTGGCCCTCGATGCGGCGAGCGATGCTCTGTCGCGAGCGAAG
>DASPWT010000061.1:0-5897 GCA_035637655.1 Burkholderiales bacterium
CCCGCTGACCGGGTTCGCCGCGCCGGTTCGGCGGGGCGGGTCTGGTCCATCTGAGCTTCGTGCTTTGGGGCTGTCGGCCCGCCACGCGTTCGCTCGAGCGCGGCGCGCGCGCTTTTGCGCGCACGAAACACAAAGGAGAACGACCATGAAGTACACATTGACGCTTTCGCGCTGGCACAAAGTGGCCGAGCGCATCAACACCGCCCTGAAGGAGCGCGAGGCGAACGTGAAAACAGCCTTCACGGCGGCGACGATCTCGCCCTGGAACAAGGATGGCGTTGAGGAAAAGGCCGCCGATATCACGCGGCGCGCCGCGGATGATCTCGCGCTCGTCGAAGCCGGGGCTCGCGCAGTGGCGACCATCCGGGCGGCACTTGCGTTACGCAACGCTGAGCTCGGTATCTCGGGCAAGCTCGCCGAAGTCGAGGGAGCAAACCGGCGTGCTGCGCTCTACAAGGCGGTGATCGACGGCCAGAGGCCCGACATGGTGCGGCCTGAAGGCGTGCGCACGCTGCCCGCGGAGCTGGTCGGCGAGACCGAATCGTGGGGACTCGCGCGGCGCACGGCGCTTGCCGTCACGTTGCAGACGGCCGACCCTGTTCTGCTCGAGTCGCTTCGCGAAAAGCTCTCGCGCGAGCAGAGCTACGCCACGCGGCTGCTCGACGAGGTTGCCGATCTCAATCGCGAGAAGCTGGAGATCGACGTACCTCAGGAAGTGATCGGGATCGCGGGGCTTGCGGCGTGAGCCGCTTGTCGCCCGGTGTCGCCGCGCACCGGGCGCGCGAGGTTTTCAGCCCGCGTCTGCGCAGCGGCCGGGGAGAGGTGTTTGCCAACCGTTACGGGAACGGTACTGGCTCCTTGATACAGAGCCCAAGGCTAGCTAAGCCCAAATTTCCGGTCCGCATCGTTGCATGGTTGCTGGGCGAGCCGGACGGTTGCTCGTAGCGGGTTGCCGGTTTCCGGTTGCAGGTTGCTGGCTTCTCCCCGTTTTTTGATTTGACCGAAAAATGAATCGCTCAACAAGAAAATTTGCCTTGCGCGGCCTGCTCGCCGCTCACTTCGCGCCGGTACGGCTGGAAGATTTGGTCATCACGCGCCACGACTTTCCGCATTGGATGCGGCCGGATTTGCAGAAGGCGCTCGAGGCGATCTTTGCCGCGATGCCGCGCCATCGTTTTTTCGGTGCGCGGCTGCGCGGCGGCGAACCCTGGTTTCGCTTCGCCGATCTGGTCGAGCCTGGCGCAAAGGCCCCTGCGATCGGGCCGGCCGAGTACCAGGACGCCGACATTGGGGAGGGTCAACCGGTGCGTTGCCTTACCCGCGGACTGTGGCTCTCTGAAGGCGAAGGCATGCGCTTCGCACTGCTCCTGGACGTGAGCGAAGGTTACCGCGCACCTCGTGCGCGCCTCGAAATCTCGGTCCCGCAAGGCGAAGCCCCGGCTCGATTCGCAGGGCGGCTGGCTGAGCGGTTGCGCGCCCAAGCGGAACGCGGCGATTCCTGGCGCGGCAAGGTGCTGATGCTCGATCGCGCACACGACGACTTCGAGCTTTCTGCGGCGGGTCTGCGCGTGATTGACGCGGTCGCGGTACAACGTGACGAAATCGTGCTGCCGGAAAGAACGCTTGCTCTGATCGAGCGCAATACCCTCGGTTTTGCGCACGAAGTGGAGCGTCTCGCGCGGCTGGGGCTGTCGGCGAGAAAAGGGGTTTTGCTCTACGGGCCGCCGGGCACCGGCAAGACGCTTGTCGTGCGCTGGCTCGCCGGCGCCCTGAAAGGCTTTACGAAGCTGATCGTTACCGCCGAGCACTACGGGTTGCTTTCCGAGTCGCTGGCGATCGCGCGGGCGCTCGAGCCGGCCCTTGTCGTGCTGGAAGATATCGATCTCGTCGGCGGGCACCGCGACGGGCCCTGGGCTGCGTCCGGCGGAATACTCAACACGCTGCTCAATGAAATGGACGGATTCGGGCCCGAAGCGCGCGTTCTATTCGTGCTTACCACCAACCGGCCGGAAGTGCTGGAACCGGCGCTCGCGATGCGGCCCGGCCGCGTGGATCAGGCGATCGAAGTCGGCCTGCCCGGAGAAGCCGAGCGCCGGCTGCTCGTCAGGCGTTACGCCGGCGGGCTGCGCGTCGAGCACAGGCTCGCAGAAGAAACCGCGCGCCGCATCGGCCGCGTAAGCCCGGCGTTCATCAAGGAGCTGATGCGGCGAGCGGCGCAGGCGATGCTCGAGCGCGGCGGCGATCAGGCGCTCGAATCGGACGACATCAATCGGGCGATCGACGACATGCTGGGCGCAGGGGGTAAACTGGGTGCGCGCATGCTCGGCGCGGCAGGCGCCATCGGCTTTGCGCCGGCCTGAAGGCCGCCGGGCGCTCGAATTCGGCGTCAGACTTCGATTTCCTCAGGCTGCAGCACCACAACCTTGCCGTCCCGCCACACGGCAACTGGGTTCCCCGCCAGCTTGTGCTCACGCAGCGCTTTCCGAACCGCGCGATTGGCGACCGCCACGATTCGTTCCGCACTTACGCGCGGGAACGCTTTTCTCTTGCGACTGGAAACGGTTCTAGCCCTTCGGGTTGGCTTCATATTTCCTCCGCAGCTCATCCCAGATACCCAGATCGGTGATCTGAACCGGGCCACCAAGATTACGCCACGCGATGGCTTTATTGGGTTGCAGACTCGAATTGTCAACAATTAGCCAGGAATCTGCAATAGGGCGGTAGAGCCTGAAGAAATTATGCAGGCTTCTTTCGTAGCGTCGCCTGATGACTTCCTCGGGTATCCCGTGCCCACCCAATTTCACCCTTTCTGCAACGCGTTTCACCGCAAGCTCTGGGCTCGGCAGCCAGAGATATACGAGATGCACCAGGTAGGCCTGCTTCCGGAGCTGTACCAACCACGGCGCGAAGCTTCGGCTTGCGAGCGTAGTCTCAAAAGCAAAGTCCTTACCCGCTCGCGCGAACCCCTTCACCTGTTGCAACATGATACGTCCGGCCTTGATCGCTGCTCGTTCCGGCGATGATGCAGATAGAGTGCCAGCAATCGTGTCGGCGTTGATGAACTCGGTGAGATTGAATACTTGTCTCAGCAGCGCCGGGGCCGTTGTTGACTTACCCGCGCCGTTTGGTCCTCCGATCACAACAACATTGGCCATTAGCGTGCCGCTTTGGGCACGCGGAGTGCCTGCGCGATCTTCCCCAAGTTTTTCTCCACCTCGCCTGGCTTGACCAATGTGGTCACCTGCTCGATAAGCCCTTTTATAAGCGTTTCCGGCGCTTCAACGATCAGGCAGCGCAGGTGCGGGCGGCGGTTCCTCGGAACCTTGCCCGAACGCAGCGCTTGGACAAGCTCGTCTTTTGTGAGCAGTTCGCGAAACCATACATTTGCGGCGGTGCATGCCATGCGGGCAAAATCGGGTCGGCGCTTTCTCGGCTCCGTCATTACCCGAAGACTATTCCGGGACGAACGCGGCTTCAAGGGCTTTGGCGGGCTGTTAGTGCTATCCTGCCCCGATTCGCAAGACCCCCGGTTATTCGCCGCATTCGGAGCCCCTCCATGTCCGCCGTCATCCAGAGCAAAACCGAAAAAGATTCGCGCGTCGAGGCCGCCATCTCCCACTGGGCGCCGCGCTTCGTCGCGAACGGCGTTCCGCTCGCCGATTTCCAGGAGGTGACGGCGTCGGTCTCGCGCTGGGAGGACTGGTGCGCGGCGTGGTCGGCGCGCGCTGCGGTCCACGAGGAGATGGGCAACAAGGCCCTGGCCGGGGGCTACAATTACTCGGCCGGCCAGCACTTCACGCGCGCCGCCGTGTGCTATCACTTCGGCAAGTTCCTTTTCGTGAACGACATGGCGCAGATGAAGGAGGCGCACAGGAGGGCGGTCGAATGCCGCAACAAGGCGCTGCCGCACCTCGATCCGCCCGGCGAGCGCGTCGCGATTCCTTACGAAGGCAAGCAGCTCTACGGCAACCTGAGAAAGCCCACGGGAAAGCCCTCCAATACGGCAAGCGTTGCCAAACCTCCCGTCGTCGTCATGTGCATGGGCCTCGATTCGGCCAAGGAAGAGATGGACGACTACGAGAACCGCTTCCTCGCGCGCGGGCTCGCGACCCTCGCGTTCGACGGGCCGGGGCAGGGCGAGGCCGAGTACGACTTCGCGCTCTGCCCGGAATACGAGAAGCCCGTGAAAGCGGTGTTCGATTTCCTCGAGACGCGCGCGGACGTCGACAGTGCCCGCGCCGGCATCTGGGGCGTGTCGCTCGGCGGCTACTACGCGCCGCGCGCCGCCGCGTTCGAGCGCCGCATCCGCGCCTGCGTCGCGCTCTCCGGCCCGTTCCAGCGATCCGCCGATTTCACCGGAAGGCCGCAGATGAATGTGGAGGCCTTCCGCGTGCGCTCGAAAAGCGCCAATCTCGAAGAAGCGGGGAAAGTGGCGCTGCGCTTCTCCCTCGCCGCTTGCGCGAAGAACATCACGTGCCCGATCTACATCGTCGCGGGCACGAAAGACCGCCTCACCCCGCACACTGAAGGCCAGAAGCTCGCCGCCGCGGTCTCGGGCCCCTGCGTGCTCTCGGTGATCGAAGGCGGCAACCACGTGGTGAACAACCTCTGGTACCGCTACCGCGACCAGACCGCCGACTGGATGGCGGCGCAGCTTGGCGCCGCGAAACGCTAGCGGTAGTGCCGCTGTTTTCCCCTCCTCGAATGAGGAGGGGTGCCGCCGAAGGCGGCGGGGTGGTCTCGCCACGTTTTTCCTCGCGGCCCTTATCTCCAGCTTCGCCCACGCGCAACCCTATCCCTCGCGCCCGGTCCGCCTCATCGTGCCGTTTCCGCCCGGCGGCTCGACCGACATCCTCTCCCGCGCTCTCGCGCACAAGCTCGCCGAGGGTCTCGGGCAACCGCTGGTGATCGACAACCGCCCCGGAGCGGGCGGCTCGATCGGCTCGGAGGCGGCGGCGAAGGCGGCGCCCGACGGCTACACGCTGGTGATGGGGCAGTTGGGCCCGCTCGCGGTGAGCCCGGCGATCTACAAGAATCTTCCCTACGACCCGGTGAAGAGCTTCGCGCCGGTGTCGCTGATGGCGATCGTGCCGAGCGTGCTGGTGGTGAACCCGCGGGTGCCCGCGGCGAGCGCGGCTGAGCTCATCGCTTATGCGCGCGCGAATCCCGGCAAGCTCACTTACGGCTCGGCGGGCTCAGGCAGCACTTCGCATCTCACCACCGAGTACTTCAAGCTCGCCACCGGCACCGACATCCTGCACGTGCCCTACAAGGGCGTCGGGCCGATGCTCACCGACCTCATCTCGGGACAGCTCTCGATGGGCATCAACGGCGCGCCGGCGGTGATGCCGCACGTGAATTCGGGGCGCCTGCGCGCGCTCGCGGTGACGGGCTTGACGCGCCTGCCGTCGCTGCCGCAGATCCCCACGCTCGACGAATCGGGTGTGAAGGGATTCGATGCATCGGGCTGGTACGGCATCCTCGCGCCTGCCGGCACGCCGCGCGAGATCGTGGCGAGGCTGAACGCCGAGATCCGCCGCATCATGCAGACTCCCGAGCTGCGTACGCGCCTTGACAACGAGGGCGCCATTCCCGCGGCCGGCTCCCCGGAGGAGTTCGCCGCGTTCATCGTCACCGAGATCGCGCGCTGGGGCGCGGTCTTGAAGCGCGCGGGGATAGAGGCGCAGTAGGCCGGAAACAGGAGCAATATCGAACCCACGCGGCGCCCGTGTGAGCGGCGGCGCGGCGCGTTTCGGGTCCGCTCGCGCGCGGGGGCTCCATGGCGACATCGGGCAGGCATTCGTGGATCGAGGATTCGGACGTCTTTTCGCTGTTTCCCACCCTGGTATGGAAAACCCAGCTTCGAGCCGAGGCGCACGAAGCGATCGACGCGAGCG
>DASPWT010000062.1:0-18292 GCA_035637655.1 Burkholderiales bacterium
CAATCGCCGCGTCGTCGACGGGCTTCGACGCCAGGGGCGTTCCAGGGCGCGGGAAGTCGTCCTCGAGGCCGGGCATGAAACCTTTGCGGCGCCTCAAGCGAACTTAGCTGAGGCGGCCTCGGACGGGCGGGTGCTGCGGAACGCGGTCGACCAGCTGCCCCCCGGGCAACGCGATGCCATCCGGATGCTGAAGCTCAAGGAGATGTCGCTGAAGGAAGCCGCCGCGGCGAGCGGGATGACGGTGGCTGCGCTAAAAGTCGCGACTCACCGCGCGCTGAAGAACTTGCGGAAGATATTCGGAAGGCAAGGCGGGAAAACGTGATTACGACACCGGATCTCATAGAGTCGCTTGTCGCCGACGCGAAGCCGGTCCGGCGTCTGCGTCCGCCGGCCGCGCGGGCCGCGCTGTGGCTGCTCTTCGCTCTAGCGATCGTGTCGCTGCTCGCCGTCAGTCACGGCCTGCGGCCGGACTTGGGCGCTCGCCTGGGCCAGCCGCTGTTCGTGACCGGACTGGCCGCCTCGCTCCTGACAGGTGCGCTGGCCGCGGTCGCCGCGTTCATCGTCAGCCTTCCCGACCGTTCGCGCCTCTGGCTGCTGCTTCCGGCACCTGCGCTCGCGCTCTGGGTGTCGACGATCGGCTACGGGTGTCTGACGGGTTGGGTCGGCATCCGGCCCGACAGCGTCACTCTCGGCGAGGCGGCGGATTGCTTTGCGACGCTGGTATTTACGAGCGTTCCCCTGTGGCTCGCCATGCTCTTGATGCTTCGCCACGTGGCGCTGCTGCGTTCGGCGACCGCGGCTGTGGCGGCCAGCCTCGCCGTGGCGGCGATCGCGTCGACCGCACTCGCGCTATTTCACGATCTGGATGCCTCGGTGATGACCCTGATGTGGAATCTCGGCACCGCGGCGCTGCTGGTCGGTCTCGGAAGCGCTTTCTGGGAAAGAATGTTTTCCTGGGTCGCGCCCCGGTAGACATCCTCCCCAAGTTCCGCGGGAATCCGATATGGCGATGAAACCCAGGCAACCCCTTCCCGCGCTCGAATTCGACACCGTCGGAGGCGGCCATTGGTCGCTGGCGGCGCAGAAGCCGCAGAACTTCACCATGGTCGTGTTCTACCGGGGACTGCACTGCCCCGTGTGCCGCAAGTACACCAGCGAGCTGAACGGCATGATCGGAGAGTTCGACAAGCGCGGCGTCTCGACGGTCATCACGAGCACCGACGCAAAGGGCCGTGCCGAGGAAGCGAAAACCAAATGGGGCCTGCCGAACCTCACCGTCGGCTACGGCGTTTCGATCGACAAGGCGCGCGAGTGGGGCCTGTACATTTCGACGAGCCGCGGCGTCACTTCCGCCGGGGTCGAGGAGCCGCCGCTCTTCGCCGAGCCGGGGCTGTTCCTGGTGAAGCCCGACGGCACGCTCTACTGGGCGTCGATCTCGACTATGCCTTTCGCGCGCCCGCATTTCGGCGAGATCGCGCAGGCGATCGATTTCGCGCTTTCGAAGAACTATCCTGCGCGTGGAGAAGCCTGACGATCGTCGTGGTGAATATGAAAACTCATCTTGAAAAGATCGGCAGCGTCGGAGGTCTCATCGCCGCCGCTGCCTGCCCGGTCTGCTTTCCGAAACTCGCCTTGATCGGCGCGCTCTTCGGCTTGGGCGCGCTCGGCGCGTATGAATCGCAGCTTTTCATCGCCGCTCAGATACTGATTGCGGTCGCCGTCATGGGACACGCGCTCGCGTACCTGCAACACCGCAAGGCTTGGCTGCTCGGGCTCGCGATCTTGAGCGGCGCAGCCGTATTCGGTGGACTGTACCTCGTGCCCTCCGAGGCGATGATCTACGTCGGCTTCGCCGGTCTGGTCGCGACGAGCGCCACGGACTACTGGGCACGCTTTCGCGGGACGCCGGCGTCTTCCCGTCAGACCCTTCCTGCGAAAGGCGGATAGAACGAGTGGCATCCGGAACGATAATGGAGTCGGTGATAACCTGCCCGAAATGCGGTCACAGGAAGCGGGAAAGAATGCCGACGGACACGTGCTGGTTTTTCTACGAATGCGCGGGCTGCGGTGCGCTCCTGCGCCCGAAGGCGGGCGACTGCTGTGTGTTTTGTTCCTACGGTTCGGCGAAGTGCCCACCGATGCAAGCCTCAGGGGTCACATAGAGGAGAAGCTCATGGAACAGAAAGTGAAACCCTCTCCGCGCCTCGCACCGCTGCCGGTCGGCCACGCGCCCGAGCTCAAGGAGAGCTTCGAGTTCTCGAGGAAAAGCCTCGGCTTCGTCCCGAACAGCATGCTGATCATGCAGAGGAAGCCCAAGCTGGTGAAGGCGTTCTCGCAGCTCTCCCAGGCGATCTGGGATCCGAACAGCGAGGTGGACCGTGGCTTCAAGCGCTTGGTCGGCCACGTCGCGAGCCGCGCCGCAGGCTGCGCATACTGCATGGCGCACACCGCTGAAGGGTCGCTGCACTACGGTATCGAGGAGCGCAAGCTCGCGGCGGTCTGGGAATACCGCACGAGCCCGCTCTTCACCGAAGCCGAGCGCATCGCGCTCGATTTTGCGCTTGCCGCCGCTTCCGTTCCGAACGATGTCACCGACGAAATGTTCGCCGAGATGCGCAAGCACTGGTCGGAAAACCAGATCGTCGAGATCGCCGCGGTGGTCGCGTACTTTGGTTTTTTGAACCGCTGGAACGATACGATGGGCACGCCCCTCGAGCCCGAGCCCATCGCGGCCGGCGAGAAATATCTCGCTCCGCACGGCTGGAAGGTCGGCAAGCACGCGCGGAAGTGAAAAGGAGGACAGCCCGGTGCACGCGACGCTTCCGCTTCTGGAGGTTTCCGACTTTCCCGCGATACGCCGGGAGCGCCTGGAAACCCTGCAGGTCAACCTCGGCTACAAGTGCAACCAGACCTGCGTGCATTGCCACGTCAACGCGGGCCCCACGCGCACCGAGGAGATGGATCGGGAAACGATGCACATCGTGCTGCGTTATCTCGAGGCTTCCGGCGTCGGCACGCTCGACATCACCGGCGGCGCGCCTGAGCTTAATCCGCATTTCCGCGAGCTCGTCGTGCGCGCCAGCGAATTCGGCGCGCACGTTATCGACCGCTGTAATCTCACCGTCGTGGAAGAAGCCGGCCAGGACGATCTCGCCGATTTCCTCGCGGGTCAAGGCGTCGAAATCGTCGCTTCGCTTCCCTGCTACACGGAAGAGCTGGTCGACAGACAGCGCGGCAAGGGTGTATACGAATCGAGCATCCGGGTGCTGCAGCGCTTGAACGGGCTCGGCTACGGCGCGGAAGGTTCCGGACTCGCGCTCAACCTGGTGTATAACCCGCAGGGGCCGTCGCTGCCGCCCGAGCAGGCAAAGCTCGAGGCCGATTACAAGCGGGTGCTCGGCGAGCGCTTCGGCATCCGCTTCAACCGGCTATATACGCTCGCCAACATGCCGATCGCCCGATTCGGCTCGACGCTTATCTCCAAGGGACAGTTCAATGCCTACCTGAAGCTGCTGCAGGAATCCTTCCACGAGGAAAATCTCGCCGCCGTGATGTGCCGCAGCCTCATCTCGGTCGACTGGCAGGGCTACGTCTACGACTGCGACTTCAACCAAATGCTGGGACTGCCGCTCAGGATCGCGGGCCGATCCAGGGTGAAGCTCGCCGATCTCATCGGGCGCGATCTCGCCGGCAACCCGATCGCGGTGAAAGATCACTGCTTCGGCTGCACGGCCGGGCAGGGCTCGAGCTGCGGCGGCGCGCTCAATGGCTAAGCCCGGCCGGTCCTGTCCGCGCCATTACCGCTACTCGCCGGCCGTCTTCGCTCGACCGGCGGACATCAAGGCGCAATCGCTCTACGTCGTCGGCGGACTCTACGGCAATCCCTTCGCGCTCGAGATGGTCCTCGATCTTGCGCGACGGGAAGGCGCGACGGCCGTCTTCAACGGCGATTTCAACTGGTTCAACGTCGACCCGGCGGAATTCGAAGGCGTCAATGAGGCGGTCCTGCGGCATGCGGCGCTGCGGGGCAACGTGGAGACCGAAATCGCCGGTGAGGATTCCGGCGCGGGCTGCGGCTGCGCCTACCCGGAATGGGTGGACGACGCCGAAGTGGAGCGCTCGAACGAGATTCTCAGGCGCTTGCGCGAGACCGCCAGCGCGTATCCGGAATTACGCGAGCGCCTGAGCGCCCTTCCCCCGCACCTTGTCGCGGAAATCGGAGGCCTGCGCATCGGCATCGCGCACGGCGACGCCGAATCCCTCGCCGGCTGGCAGTTCTCGCAGGAAACGATGCGCGACCGTCCGGAACGCGCTCTTGCCCTGCTCGCGGGATCCGGCGTTGACGTATTCGCCTGCACGCATACCTGCCTGCCGGTGATGCAGGACTTCGCCACGCCGCGCGGACCGGCGCTCATCGTCAACAACGGCGCGGCCGGAATGCCGAATTTCCGCGATACGCGTTTCGGCCTCGTGACGCGCATCGCGAGCACACCCTCGACGCAAGCGCTCTACGGCACGCGGCTCGGCGCGAACGTCGTCGAAGCCGTGCCCGTGCGCTATGACCATGAAGCGTGGATGACGCGGTTCGACCGCGTCTGGCCTGCAGGCTCGCCCGCCTCGCTCTCTTATCGCAAGCGGATCGCTTCCGGTCCCGGTTACGAGGTGGAACAGGCCGTGCGGACGGGCACCCATACGGGCTCGCTCTCGCGCACGGCCTGACGCCCGCGGATCATGTCCCGCCGCCAGCTGCTGCTCGCGGCCCTGCTGCTGGGCTCGATCGCGGCGTTTTTCGCGCTCGACCTCGGGCAGTATTTCCAGATCGATTACTTCAAGTCGAAGCAATCAGCGGTCGAGGAATTCCGGCGCGCGAGCCCGCTCGCAGCCGCCGCAATCTTCTTCGCGATCTACGTCGCCGTCACCGGCCTGTCCGTGCCCGGAGCGGCCGTCTTGTCGCTGGTGATCGGCGCGATATTCGGGCTCTTATGGGGCACGCTGATCGTGTCGTTCGCCTCGAGCATGGGCGCAACGCTCGCCTTTTTCTCCTCCAGGTTCCTTTTCCGTGAAGCGGTGCGCAGCCGGTTCGGCGACCGATTACGTGCAATCGATGCCGGCCTGAAGAAAGAGGGCGCGTTCTACTTGTTCGCCTTGCGGCTCGTGCCGGCGTTTCCGTTCGTGTTGGTCAATCTCCTCATGGGGCTCACGCCGATCCGGACCCGGACGTTCTACTGGGTGAGCCAGATCGGCATGCTTCCCGCCACGATCGTCTACGTCAACGCGGGCACCCAGCTTGCTACCGTCAAATCGATCTCGGCGATTCTTTCCCCCGCGCTGATCGGCTCGCTCGCGCTGCTCGGCATATTTCCGCTCGTCGCCAAATACGTCGTCGAATCCGTCAAGCCGCGCCGCCGGCTTGCGAAGTGGCCGAAGCCTGCGAAATTCGAGCGCAACCTCGTCGTGATCGGCGCGGGTTCCGCGGGCCTCGTGGCGGCCTACATCGCGGCCGCGGTGAAGGCGAAGGTGACCCTCGTCGAGAAGGACCGGATGGGCGGGGACTGTCTCAATACCGGATGCGTTCCTTCGAAGGCCCTGATCAAGTCGGCGCGGCTCGTCGCGCAGGCGAAGCGCGCCCGTGAATTCGGCTTCAAGTCGATGCAGGTCGAGTTCGATTTCGCCGACGTCATGGAACGCGTGCAACGCGTGGTGAGAACCGTCGAACCGCACGACTCGGTCGAGCGCTACACCCGGCTTGGCGTGGAGTGCCTCCAGGGCGAGGCAAAAATTACCTCCCCCTGGACGGTGGAGGTGAAGACCGCAGCCGGCGTGCGCGCGCTCACCACGCGGGCCATCGTCATCGCCGCGGGGGCACGGCCGTTCGTCCCGCCCATCCCGGGGCTTGCCGAAGCCGGCTGCCTGACTTCGGATACGGTCTGGAACCTGAGAGCGTTGCCGCCGCGACTGGTCGTGCTCGGGGGAGGGCCGATCGGCTGCGAGCTCGCCCAGTGCTTCGCGAGGTTCGGATCGCGCGTGACCCAGGTCGAGATGCTAGAGCGCATCCTGATCCGGGAAGACCCGGAGATCTCCGAAATGGTCGCGCGGCAGTTCCGCGAGGAGCGCGTCGACGTCCGCGCCGATCACAAGGCGGTGCGCGTTCTTCGTGAGGGCGGCGAGAAGCTGCTCGTGTGCGAGCACCGCGGCAAGGAGATCCGCATCCCCTTCGACGAGCTGCTGTGCGCGGTCGGGCGCGTCGCCAATACCGAGAGGTACGGCCTGGAAGAGCTCGGCATCGAACTCACCCAAGCGCGCACAGTCGAAACCGACGCAACCCTCCAGACGCTCTATCCCAACATCTACGCCTGCGGCGACGTCGCCGGCCCGTATCAGTTTACGCATACCGCTTCGCACCAGGCCTGGTACGCGGCGGTGAACGCGCTCTTCGGCGGCGTGAAGAGATTTCGCGCCGACTACTCCGTGATCCCCTGGGCGACCTTCACCGAGCCCGAGGTTGCGCGCGTAGGGTTGAACGAAACCGAGGCAATGGAGAAAAAAATCGCATACGACGTCACGAGCTACGCTCTCGAGGACCTCGACCGCGCGATTGCCGACGGGGAGACGAAAGGGGTGGTCAAAGTCCTCACCGTGCCCGGCAGGGACAGGATCCTCGGCGCAACGATCGCCGGGGAACACGCGGCCGATCTTCTCGTCGAATTCATCACGGCGATGAAACACGGCATTGGCCTGAACAAGATCCTGGGCACCATACACATCTACCCGACGCTCGCCGAAGCCAACAAGTACGCGGCGGGCAACTGGAAGAGAGCGCACGCCCCGCAAGGGCTGCTCCGCTGGGCAGAGAGGTTCCACGCCTGGAGGCGCGGTTGAAGATTTCGATCATCCTCCCGGCGCTGAACGAGGCGGAAGGCATTGCTGCGGCGCTCACGGGGCTCGCCTCGCTGCGCAACCACGGCCACGAAGTGATCGTCGTCGACGGCGGCTCGAGCGACGGCACGCCCGCGCTCGCGCGGGGCGCCGCCGACCGCGTGTTCTCGGCCCCGCGCGGTCGCGCGAGCCAGATGAACGCGGGCGCTGCGCCCGCGAGCGGCGAAGTCCTGCTTTTCCTTCACGCCGACACGCGCCTTCCGGAAAATGCCGACGCGCGCATCCTGCAGGGGCTCGCGGCGAGCGGCAGGGCGTGGGGGCGGTTCGACGTGCGCATCGAGGGCGGGAGCCGCCTGCTTCCCCTGATCGCGTTCTTCATGAACCTGCGCTCGCGCGCGACCGGCATCGCCACCGGCGATCAGGCGATTTTTGTACGCCGCGATGCATTCCAGGGCGTCGGCGGGTTTCCGCCGCTCGAGCTGATGGAGGACATCGCGCTGTCGCGCTTGCTGAAGCGCATCTCGTGGCCGCTGCGTCTCGCCGACAAGGCGGTGACCTCGGGCCGCCGCTGGGAGCGCCACGGGGTCCTGCGCACCGTGCTGCTGATGGGCTGGTTGCGCCTCGCGTTTTTCTTCGGCGCCGCCCCCGCGAAACTGGCCCGCCTCTATGACGGCGAGCGCGGCTGAAACCGTCTGCCGCGTGATGGTGTTCGCCAGGGCGCCCACGCCGGGTGAGGCCAAGACGCGGCTGATTCCCGCGCTCGGAAAAGCAGGGGCCGCGGCGCTGCACCGCCGCCTCGTGATGCACAGCTTGCGCGCGGCAGCGGATGCCCGGATCGGCCCCGTCGAGCTGTGGTGCGCGCCGGACGCCGGCGATCCGTTCTTCCGCGAGTGTGAACGCCGATTCGGGGTGAGTCTGCGTTCCCAGGGGGAAGGCGATCTCGGCGCCCGGATGCAGGGCGCGTTCGACGCGGCGCTCGCGCGTTCCTCGCGCGCGATCCTGGTCGGCAGTGATATCCCTGCGCTTTCGGCGCAATACCTCCGCGACGCACAACGGGTGCTTGTCGGCGGCGATGACGTCGTGATCGGGCCGGCGGAAGACGGCGGTTACGTGCTGGTTGGCCTTTCGCGTAGCGATCCGGAGCTGTTTCGCAATATTCCTTGGGGAGGACCTGAGGTTCTGGCGGAGACACGCAGGCGTATGGCGGCGCTCTCGTGGCGCTGCCGCGAGCTGCCCGTCCTGTGGGACGTGGACCGGCCTGAGGATCTTGAGCGCCTGCCGAAAGAGATGCGGGAGAGCTTTATGCCAGCAGCAGGCGAAGCCGGCGACCGGAACGGGTCCGGTACGCCTCGAAATCGCGGCGGTCTATCGTGAATATCTCGGTGATCCCGGTCTTTTCCGCGATCAGCACGAGCGTGGCGTCGGCGAAATCCATTCGCTCGTAGCGCGCGAGCAGCTCATCGAGTTGCGGCACATCTTCAACTGAAAGGGCTTCCAGACGCAATGCACCGCGACGGACAAAAGTGAGCAGCGCGCGCCTCCCGGCCTGAGCGAGGAAGTGGCAGGCCTCGGTGATTACGGGCCAGGTGCTTACCAATGCCGCCGGGTTCGATTCGAGAACGGCCTTTGCCGCCTCGTGGTGCTTGTCGCGGGCGTGAAACAGCGCAACGAGCGGCCCCGTGTCAACGATGATGTTTCGCACGGAGCTTCGCGCGGATCAGCGTCTTGACCCGCCCCGAGATGTTGCCTTGCCCTGCCGCCGAGCGGTCGGCGCCGAACAAGTCTTTGCCAAGCTCCCACGCGGAAGGCGCGCGCCGCTTGCGTTGGCGGCGGACGATATATTCCGCCAGGCTCTGACGGATGACGGCGCTCTTCGTCTCCCCGGTCTCGGCGCAATAGCGCTCGAGCGTCTTCTCCAGCTCGGTTCCCAATCGGAGCGATTTGGGCATGGCCTTTCCCCTGAGATACAAACTGTTCGAAGTGTATCACGCCTGTTAGAATGACCCCACACACCCTTCCAGACTCGTGGAACATCTTCTTCTCGTCGGCGGCGGGCACAGCCATCTCGCCGTGCTGAAGAGCTTCGGCGACACGCCGGCCGAAGGCGTTCGCCTCGCGCTGCTCAGTCCGGGCCGCCACGCTTTCTACTCGGGGATGGTTCCCGGCGTCGTCGCGGGGCACTACCGGCCCGAGGATTGCCGCGTTAATCTCGGAGCGCTCGCGGCGCGCGCGGGTGCGCGCTTTCTTGAGGATTCGGCGGTCGGCGTCGATCCCGCGCGGCGCGAGGTGATCACGGCCCAGGGCGGACGGCTTCACTACGACGTTCTGTCGCTCGACATCGGTTCGGCGATAGGCGAACCGGCCGGCACGGCGGAACGCGCGCTTCGCGTTCGCCCGGTCGAGCCGTTTCTTGCAGGCTGGGAACGCTTGCGCGAGTCGGCGAGGAGAGGCGAGGTCCGGCGCATCGCGGTGGTCGGCGGCGGTGCGGCCGGAATCGAGGTGCTCCTCGCCATGCAGCACGGACTTACCGGAGTCGCCGCGGAATTCGCGCTGTTCAGCGAGCTGCCCGTCCTCGCCGGCCACGGCGCGCGCCGCAGAATAGCTCGCATCCTCGGCGCTCGCGGCGTCCCGGTGTACTCCGGCCGAAAAGTCGTTGCTGCGGGCAAAAACGGGGTGGAACTTGACCGCGGCGAGCATTTCGAGGCGCAGGCCGCGGTATGGGCCACCGGTGCGTGCGCGCCTTCATGGATCGCGCGGAGCGGGCTCGCAACCGACCCGCGCGGCTTCGTCGCGGTGAGCGACACGCTGCAATCGCGGTCGTACCCGGAAATATTCGCCGCGGGAGATGTCGCAAGCGTGATCGGCGAGCCCAGGCCGAAATCCGGCGTCTTCGCCGTGAGGCAGGGGCCGGTCCTCGCGCGCAACCTGCGCCTCGCGCTCGCGGGCGAAGCGCCTGAGCCGTTCCGCTCGCCCACGCGCTCGCTTGCCCTCATCAGCTGCGGCGACCGCTACGCCGTGGCCTCCTGGGGAGGCCTCGCCTTCGAAGGCGCCTGGGTGTGGCGCTGGAAGGACCGCATCGACCGGCGCTTCGTGGAGCGATACCGGCTCGGACCGGCCGGAGGCTGAGAGTCCCGGCGCGAATTCGCTTGCCAGTTTCCTCAGGCGGTGCTATCGGTAAGAAAGGAGCAACGTCAAAGGAGGAGCCATGATCCGAAAAGTCGTTTATTTTTCGATGAAAGTGCCGAACCGCCCGGGTATCGGCATGCAGATGCTGAAATCGATCGCCATGGGCAAGCAAAACCTGCTCGCTTTCACCGGGTTTCCCCAAGGCGGCAAGGCGCAGGTCGATTTCGTTCCCGCCAATCCGGTCGAATTCGCCAAGGGGGCGAAGAAGCACGGCGTGAATCTGGGCAAACGCAAAACCGCGTTCCTGGTCCAGGGCGAGGACCGCGTCGGCGCGCTTCTGCGAGTCCTCGACAAGCTCGCCAAGGCGAAAATCAACATGGTCGCGATGGACGCGGTGACCGCGGGCAACCGCCGCTTCGGCGCGATCTTCTGGGTGAAGCCGAAGGACATCGCGCGGACGTCGCGACTGCTCGGCGCGAGATAGTCGGGACCCGAGCGGCCCCGCGCAAGTGCCTCAGCGCAAGCGGATGCTGGTCAGCCCGCCCCACAGGGGCGAGGCGAGATCCTCGGCGAGCAACCAGGCGATGAGAATGACGCCGACGACCGCCACGATATATTCCGTGACTTCGATCCAGAGATGGTGGTCGCTGACGGGGTGATCCACGGGACATCCACGAGATTGACTATGTCGTCAGCATAGTACGGCGCGCGCCCGGAAGATAGTCATTGTTCCGCCACAACGGGGAAAGGCGCTGCTGGCGGCCCGGCCCGACATGGAGTCGGGGGTAAACCTGACAGGGACATCCCGCGGCAGTCAGTGCGCCTTCACACCGCCCCGGTTTTCCTCAGAAGCGCCGCAATCGCTTCCGCGAGCCGCGCGTAACCCGCCGCGTTCGGATGAACGAGATCGGACTTTAGCCCGTTGTCGGTGAGGATCTTCTTGAGCGCCTTCGCCTCGTAGGGCAGGCGAAATTCCCTTGCGATATCCGCGTAGAAGCCCGCGGGCGAAGGGAGCAGGCCGGGCTTCGGAACGCCGATGAGCACGACCTCGGCGCCACGGCTTCTCGCGAGGCGCACCATGGCGCGGATGTTGTTCGCCGCCCGCGCTTCGTCGAGTTTCCTCAGAAAATCGTTGCCGCCGTGACAGAGAATGACGAGCTGCGGCTTGGCTTCGTCGAGGGCCAAGGGCAGGCGCGCAAGCCCTTCCGCGCTCGCTTCTCCCGGAACGCCCGCCGAAACCACCTTGCGCCGGATCAGCGCTTCGAGCCGCGTCGGATAGCTTTCGCTGGGGTTCGCACCGATGCCGAAGGTCAGGCTGTCGCCGAAGGCGAGCACCACCGCGTCGGGCGCGAGGGGAGGGAGCTTCGGCTGGCCGCCGCAGGCAGCGAGCAGCGCAAACAGAAGGGGCGCCGCCGCGCGGCGGAACCTCATCGAGCCTTCTCCGGTCCGGGCACACCCGCGCACTCCTCGAAAATGCGCGCGCGGCAAGCGGCGCAGATGGAGAGGTCGAGCCGCGTGAACACCCCGCCGATCGCTTCGCGCTTGCCGCGGAAGACGTTTTCGCGGCCGAGCTCCGCCATGTAGCCGCCGCGCTCGAGCAGCTCCTCGACCGGCTTCCTCAGGCTGTAGAAGTAGAGCTGCCCGCCGCCCGCGCGCCGGCGGCGCGCCTCCTCGGTGAGCAGCTCCGCCCCCGCCATGTCGACGAAATTGATGCTCTTGGACATCAGCAACAGGTGTTTCTGCCCGGGACTGTGCTCGCGCAGCGTGTCGAGGTGCCGCTCGACGTGGCCCACCGCGCCGAAATAGATCGAGCCCTCGATGCGCAGGATCTTGAGCTGGGGGCATTCGACGAGACTGTCCTCGACCTCGGTCATCTTGCGCCCGGTGTGGCGCGGATCGGGCACGAGGCTGCGCATGATCGGGTGCGAGGTACGGATGAGGAACAGGACCAGCGAGACGAGCACGCCGACGAGGATCGCGAACTCGAGATCGAGCAGGAGCGTCGCAAAGAAGGTGACGGCGAGCACCGCGCTCTCGCTGCGGCTAGTGACGAGAATTTTGCGGATGCGGCCGAAATCGATCAAGCTCCAGGCGACCAGAAACAGAATCCCCGCTACGACGGCGATCGGCAGATAGGCGGCGAGCGGTCCGACCGCAAGGAGCACGAATACCAGCAGCGCTGCAGCGAATATCGCCGACATTGGCGTTCGCGCTCCCGCCTCGTAGTTGAGGCCGCAACGGTTGACCGAGGTGCTCGTCGGAAAGCCGGAAAAAAAAGCCGCGGCGATGTTCCCGAGGCCCTGTCCGATGAACTCCTGGTTGTCGTCGATGCGCTGGCCGGATTTGAGCGCGATGGCATGCGCGACCGAGACCGCCTGGGTGAGCGACACCAGCGCCACGGCCATCGCGCCTCCGAGCAGGCTCTGCAGCGTTCCGGGGGACAGGTCGGGCAAAGAAAGCGGCGGCAGCACTC
This sequence comes from Burkholderiales bacterium, assembly GCA_035637655.1. Lineage (GTDB taxonomy): Bacteria > Pseudomonadota > Gammaproteobacteria > Burkholderiales > SG8-39 > VBDM01. The sequence goes on from DASPWT010000062.1 coordinate 12,476, forward strand.
CGCGCAGGGGCCCGAGCGTGCGCAGGCCGGTGCGTTCCGCGCCGAGCATCTGATTCAGGACGAAGGCGAAGACACTCCCGAGCAGCATCGCGACGAGCAGGGGCGGAATCTTCGGGAGCAAGCGGCGCGAACCGATGCCGACCGCAAGCGTCGCCGCCGCGACCAGCACGACCCACGGGTGAGTGTCGCCCAGGCGCGAGAACGTCCCCGCGACGAGCTCGGTGAAGTGCGCCGCCGGCGTCCCCGCGATGCCCAGAAAATTGGGAAGTTGGCTCGCAAAGATCAGCACGCCGACCGCCGCGGTAAAACCGACCACCACGGTGCTCGACATGAAGTTCACGAGCGCGCCCAGTCCCAGCACGCCCATTGCGACCATGATGACCCCCGACATGAGCGCGAGCGTGAGCGCGATCTCGGCATAGTGCGGCGTGCCCGGCGTCGCGAGCGGGCTGAGCGTGGCGAGCACCATGAGCGAGACCGGATTGGTGGGCCCGGCGACCGTGTGCAGCGACGAGCCGAACAGGGCCGCGACGACGGTCGGGACCATCGCGCAGTACAGGCCGTACTCCGGAGGGAGCCCCGCGAGCGTCGCGAATGCCACGCCTTGCGGGAGCACGACGATGGCGCCGATCATGCCGGCGAGCGCGTCGGCCCTGAGCGTGGCCGCGTTCACCCGCGGCCACCATTTGAGGAACGGGAACAAGCGCCGCGAGAGCGGAGTGATCGATGCGGTCGAGGGCGTCACGTCGGGGTGAAGACTGAAACCCTATGGTATCAAACGCCGTCGCGATGTCCCTGCGTGATATCCTGTCACGCTTTTCCGTCCGCTGAAAATCCGGCATGCCCGATTTCCGCAGACCCAGCCCGACCGTCATGCTCGTGTGCGCGAGCGTGATCCTCACGCTCGCGCTCGGCATCCGCCACAGCTTCGGTCTGTTCCTGCAGCCGATGAGCATGGACAACGGCTGGGGCCGCGAGGTGTTCGGCTTCGCCGTGGCGCTGCAGAACCTGCTGTGGGGCATCACGCAGCCGTTTACCGGCATGCTCGCCGACCGCTTCGGCGCAAGGCGCGTGCTCTTCGCGGGAGGCCTGTTGTACGCGCTCGGTCTGGTGCTCATGGCGAGCTCGACCACCGCGCTCGGCCTCACGCTCGCGATCGGCATCTTCGTCGGCATCGGCATGAGCTGCACCACCTTCAACATCGTGTTCGGCGCGCTGGGGCGCGCGTATTCCGCGGAGAGGAGGAGCGTCGTGCTCGGCGTCGCCAGCGCTGCGGGCTCGTTCGGCCAGTTCGCGGTGCTGCCGCTCGCGCTGGTACTGATCTCAGGACTCGGCTGGTACGCCGCGCTGATCGCGTTGTCTGTGCTCGTGGCCGTAGTGATGCCGGCCTCCTTCGGCGTCGCCGACAAGGGCTACCACGGCACGCTCGCCGCCGGCGCGGGCGTGTCGCTGAAGGCAGCGCTCGCCGAGGCGTTCCGCCACAAGGGCTTCTGGCTGCTCGGCGTGGGCTACTTCGCCTGCGGCTTCCAGGTCGTCTTCATCGGCACCCACTTCCCGGCGTTCCTCATGGACCAGGGACTCACCGTGCGCGACGGCACCATCTCGCTCGCGCTCATCGGCCTGTTCAACATTTTCGGCTCCTACCTCGCCGGGCACCTCGGCGGCCGCTTCTCCAAGACCTACCTGCTCTCCGGCCTCTACGCCGCGCGCGGGGTCGCGATCGCGCTGCTGATCGCGTTTCCGCTCACGCCCATGTCGGCTTATCTGTTCGCCGCGGCCATGGGATTCCTCTGGCTCGGCACGGTTCCGCTCACCAACGGCGTGGTCGCCGGAATTTTCGGCGTGAAGCACCTCGCCATGCTGTCCGGCTTCGTCTTCTTCTTCCACCAGCTCGGCAGCTTCTTCGGCGGCTGGCTCGGCGGCTACCTCTTCGACCGCACCGGCTCGTACCAGCTCGTGTGGCTGATCGCGATCGGGCTGTCGGTGATTTCCGTGGTCGTGAATCTGCCGATCGACGAGCGACCGGTGAAGCGGGCGGGGGAGGCTGTTGCCGCTTGAGGAATTGTGGATGAAGTCGTTTCCGTCTGTGACGCGGGAGCATGCCGTTGCGGCGCTTGAATTTGCTGAGTCGTTGCGCCGGTAAATCTCTTCGCAGTAGAATTCACTCCGGTCATAGAGAGGTCCCGACCATGCTGCAAACCCAGTTGGAAATCTTGGAGGCAGAGGCCCTGAAGCTCACGCCGGGCGAGCGTGCCGCGCTCGCACAACGGTTACTGGCGAGCCTCGATGAGGATGCAGAAATCGAGGAGGCTTGGGCGGTTGAAGTCGAGCGTCGAATCGCCGAGGTCGAGAGCGGAGCGGTTCAGGTTATCCCCATCGCAGAGGCCCTTGCCCGAGTCCGTGCAGCATTGAAGTGAAACTGGTCATCGTTCCGCCTGCGCTTGCGGCGTCCCGGTTATTGGGCGGGGCGAAAGTAGTTCGGGCGCCCTGCGAAGGTCTTCGCCATGCCTCGCTTCAGCGCCAACATCAGCATGCTGTTCCAGGAGGTCGAGTTTCCGGAGCGCTTCGATGCCGCGGCCCAGGCGGGCTTCAAGGCGGTCGAGATCCAGTTTCCCTACGGCTGGAGCAAGAGCCAACTCGGCGAGATCGCGCAGCACGCCGGCGTCGAGGTGGTGCTCATCAACATCCCGGCGGGCGATCCCGATAAGGGCGATCGCGGCATCGGCTGCCTGCCTGGGCGCGTTGCTGAATTCCGCGAAGGCGTCGCGAAGGCAATCGAGTACGCCGGAGCGCTGGGCTGCAAGCAGATGAATTGTCTCGCCGGTGTCGCGCCACCGGACCGATCGAAGGTGCGCGAGACCTATGTGTCCAACCTCCGTTACGCGGCGGGCGAGCTTGCGCTTCACGGCATGACGCTGCTCATCGAGCCCATCAATACGCGGACGATTCCCGGGTTCTATCTGAACAAATCGGCCCAGGCGCTCGCGCTCATGGACGAGGTGGGCGCGGCCAATCTCAAATTGCAGTACGACCTCTTTCACATGCGGATCATGGGAGACGATCTCGCCGGGAGTCTGGAGGCAAACCTCGCTCGAATAGGGCACATGCAGGTCGCCGATGTTCCCGGCCGGCACGAGCCCGGAACCGGAGAGATCGATTTTCCTCCTCTGTTCGATCTCAGCGACCGGCTAGGCTACAAGGGCTGGATCGGCGCGGAATACGTTCCCGCGGGGAAAACCGAGGACGGCTTGGCGTGGGTGAAGAAATACTTGTAAGCTGCCGATAGCGAAAGACCGACATGAACATCGCCGTCACCGGCATCAATTTCATCCGCCAGGCGGAGGTCGCCGGGCGCCTGAAACAATTGCTGCCCGCAGATGCCGTGCTGCACGCACAAGAGGATACGCGCTCGTACGAATGCGACGGCCTTACTGCGTACCGGCAGTTGCCGATGGTGGTGGCGCTGCCCTCGAACGAAGAAGAGGTGCAGCAAGTGCTGAGTACCTGCCGCGAGCTGAAAGTGCCGGCGGTCGCGCGCGGCGCGGGCACCGGCCTCTCGGGCGGGGCGCTCCCGATGGGGGACGGCGTTCTGCTGTCGCTCGCGAAAATGCGGCGCATCCTCGCGCTCGATCCGCTCTCGCGCACGGCGCGCGTGCAGCCCGGGGTCACCAATCTCGCGATCTCGGATGCAGCGGCGCCCTACCGTCTTTTCTATGCGCCCGATCCTTCCTCGCAGATCGCCTGCTCGATCGGCGGCAACGTCGCCGAGAACTCGGGCGGCGTGCACTGCCTGAAATACGGCCTCACGCTGCACAACGTCCTGCGGGTGCGCGCGGTCACGATCGAAGGCGAGATCGTCGAATTCGGCAGCGAGGCGCTCGACGCACCCGGGCTCGATCTGCTTGCGCTCATGATCGGCTCCGAGGGCATGCTCGCGGTCGCGACCGAGATCACGGTGAAGCTATTGCCCCGCCCCGAGACGGCGCGGGTCATCCTCGCCTCGTTCGACGACGTGGAGAAGGCCGGCAATGCCGTGGCCGATGTCATCGCGGCAGGCGTCGTGCCCTCGGGCCTGGAGATGATGGACCGGCCGGCCGTGCGCGCGGTGGAGGAATTCGTGCACGCCGGCTACGATCTGGAGGCCGCGGCGCTCCTCTTGTGCGAAGTGGACGGCACGCCTGCGGAGGTCGAGGAGGGCATCGCCGGCATGACGGGGGTGCTGCGGCGCGCCGGCGCGACCGCCGTCCGCATCTCGAACTCCGAGGCGGAGCGCCAGAAGTTCTGGGCCGGGCGCAAGGCCGCGTTCCCCGCGGTGGGCCGCATCTCGCCCGACTACTACTGCATGGACGGGACCATTCCGCGAAAGAAATTGGGCGAGATCCTGAAATTTATCGCCGCGATGGAGAAGAAATACAGCCTGCGCTGCCCCAACGTGTTTCACGCCGGCGACGGCAATCTGCACCCGCTGATTCTTTTCGACGCGAACGATCCCGACCAGCTCGAGCGCACCGAGCGCTTCGCGGGCGAAGTGCTGGAGAAGTGCGTGGAGGTCGGCGGCACCATCACCGGCGAACACGGCGTGGGCGTGGAGAAGATCAACCAGATGTGCGTGCAGTTCGCGCCAGCGGAGATCGAGCGCTTCCAGGGCGTGAAGCGCGCCTTCGATCCCGAGGGCCTCCTCAATCCCGGCAAGAACATCCCGACCCTGCACCGCTGCGCCGAGTTCGGCCGCATGCGAGTGCGGGGTGGAAAGCTGCCGCATCCGGAGCTGCCGCGGTTTTGAGAACAAGCGGTATGGCCGGGCGCATCGCGCGCGCGCTGATCGTTGCGGTTGCAGGGGGCGCCGCCGCGCTCAGCAGCGGACCTGGATTCGCCATCGTCGACGAGATCCAGGTCTACACCGACGATCTCGACAAGCGCGGCGAGAGGGGCCTCGAGCTGCACGTCAACACCACGCCGCGCGGCCGCAAAACGCCCAACTACGACGGCGATCTGCCGCCCAATCACGGCGTGCGCATCACGCCCGAGTTTTCCTGGGGGCTCGGCAACGATTTCGATGCGGGCCTCTATTTTCCGAGTGCGACCGATTCCCACGGACATTTCTACCTCGCCGGGATCAAGCCGCGGCTGAAGTGGCTGCCCGTGCACGGGAGCGAAGGGGAGGGGGGCTGGTATTTCGGCGCGAACCTCGAGCTCGACCGGCTCACCAAGAAATTTTCCGACTCGCCCTGGAGCACGGAACTGCGGATCATCGGCGGCTACCGCGCGAAGGACTGGCTGATCGGCATGAACCCCATCCTCGACTGGGGGCTCTCCAGGGGCTATCGCGGCAGCCCGGACGTGATACTCGCCTGGAAGGCCATGCACGCCGTCGGGCATGGCTTGTCGCTCGGCGGGGAGTACTACAACGGTATGGGAACGCTCGCGGAGCGCTTGCCGCGAGCGGAGCAGGAGCGCACGCTGTACTTCATCATGGAATACGAGGCAAAGTCGTGGTCGCTCAACTTCGGGATCGGCCACGGGCTCACGCCCGCGACGGACGACTGGACGGTCAAAGCGATACTCGGCTTGTCTTTCGACTGATCATGGATTCGGTCCTGAGCGACTGGTCACAGAGGATTCGCATCTCGGCGGCGTCGAAGCGTCCGTTCAGGTTGCGCGGCGGCGGCACCAAGGATTTTTACGGCCAGGCGCCGGAAGGTGAGGTGCTCGACACGCGCGGCTATTCCGGCATCGTCGCCTACGAGCCCTCGGAGCTGGTGATCACCGCGCGCTGCGGCGCGAAGCTCGCCGAAATCGAGTCCGCAATGAGCGAAC
>DASPWT010000063.1:0-25497 GCA_035637655.1 Burkholderiales bacterium
GCGTGCCGTAGGTGCCGTCGAAATTCTCCACGCCGACGACGGCGTGGGCGCCGTTGTTCAGGTACCCGACCTCGGGACCGAACACCACGTCCTGGTACTGGACCAGGACGTCCTCGGAACCCTCGCGCAGCACGATCTGGAAAGTGATTCCGCCGCTTTCGAACCAGACGTGCTTGACGTCCACCCACGAGACGGTGAACTTGCGGTTCGGCGCCGTGCCTTCGAGCTTGCCGTACACGGCTCCAGTTCCCGTGTCGAGGTTGTCGAAGAAAGCGCCGATGAAATTGTTGGGCGCGAGCCGGTTGGGTATCGCGTAATTGTTGTAACCCGCTCCGGCGAACGCGTTGCCGAAGCCGAGCAGCCCGTTCGCGTCGATGGTGAGGTTCGAGTAGGTCTGGCCGAAAAACGTAAAGTCGAACCCGATGGCGACGGTGATCCGGCCGTCGTCATAGAGGAAGTAACGCGTGCCGTCCGTGATGTCGTTCCAGGCGTATTGCACGGGCGCCACGCCGTAGCGCACGCGCTCCATCGCGCGGCCGGCGACGGAGCGGCTGTCCGTGCCGAGGGCGGGATGAGTCGCCGTCACGGTCAGCGTCGCCGCGCCGCCGGTGACCGGCGTCCAGGTCCCGCCGTAGACGCCGTCGTTCGCCGCGCCGTCGCCGTGCGCGCCGTCGTCGTACAAGGTGAGCGCCTCGCCGCTGCCGGCGCTCGCGCCGATCTGCGCGCCCGGGACCGGCGAGCCGCAGGTAGTGACCGTAGCCAAGACCGGGAACGGCTCGTTCAGATAGGCGACGAAATCCTTGCGCGGCTGCGCGATCGCAACCTTCAGTTGCGTCGGAGAGCAGCTCGCGGCGTTGTTGACGTTGAGCCGGCCGCCCGTCACGGTGACGCCCGCGAGCGAGGGCACCGGACTCACCGTATCGAGGAGGAGCGACTTCAGCCCGATCGCCGAGCGTGAAGCGTCCTGGGCGAGCAGCAGCGCCGCAGAGCCGGCCACGTGCGGCGTCGCCATCGACGTGCCGCTCAGGAGCTTGTAACCCGAGGCGTCGGAGCAGCACGGATCGCCGGTCGCGCTCACCGTCGACAGGATGTTCACGCCCGGCGCGCCGAGATGCACGGAATTCGGCCCGTAATTGGAAAAGTAGGCGAGGCCGTCGTAGTGATCGGTCGCCGCCACCGAGATCACGTTGGGCACGTCGTAGGCCGCCGGATACAGCGGCACGACGTCGGCGTTGCTGCTGCTGTTGCCCGCCGCGGCGACGAACAGGACGTTGGCTTCGTAAGCGGCGACGACGGCGTCCCGGAGCGCCTCCGAATATCCGCCGCCGCCCCAGGAGTTGTTCAGGACGCGCGCGCCCATGTCCGTGGCGTAGAGGACGGCACGGATCGCGTCGCTGGTGTAGCCGCTGCCGCCAGGTCCGAGGAACTTCACCGGCATGATCTGCGCGGCCCAGCAGATGCCCGCCACGCCGACGCCGTTGTTGCCCGCGGCGGCGATGGTGCCCGCCACGTGCGTGCCGTGGCCGAAATCGTCGGCGGGGTCGGGATCGTTGAAGTAGAAATCGTAGCCGTGGACGTCGTCGACGTAGCCGTTGCCGTCGTCGTCGATGCCGTTGCCCGGGATCTCGCCGGGATTGGTCCATATGTTGGCGGCGAGATCGGGATGCGTGTAGTCGACGCCGGTATCGATCACCGCGACCACGATAGCGGAGGAGCCCGTCACGCGGTCCCAGGCCTCGGGCGCGTCGATGTCCGCTCCCGGCGTGCCGCCCGTCTGCCCGATGTTGTTCAAGCTCCACTGCTCGGGATAGCGCGGATCGTCCGGGGTCGCCACCGCCTTGACGATGTAATTCGGCTCGGCCGCCTCCACCTTCGGATGCCGCGCGAGGCGCGGTAGCACGGTTTTCTCGCTCTGTCCCGGCGGAAGCTTGACGTGCCACCAGCGCCCGATCGCGGCGTGCGAAACCTTGCGCGGGGCCTTGAAGCGCTTCGCCTCGTGGCCGCCGCCCGTGTACTCGCGCAGTATCGCCTGCGCGCCTTGCTCGTTCACGTCGGCGCGAAACTTGACCAGGAGCTCGCCCGCCACCCGCTCGTGCCGCACGACCTCGAGCTTGTTTCCCGCGGCCTGGACGGGGCCCGCCGCCAGGGCGAGCGCCAGCGCGAAGGCGTAAAGCGGGGACGAGGAGAAACGCGAAACCGCGGGGATACCGGGAGAGGGCATGGCGCTTACCTCCTTCGTTTTTTTCTGGCGCTCTTCGCTGCAACTGCGGGGGTATGATCCGCCCTCGGCGGGCGCCGTGTCAACGTTACCCGCGGAGAAGAGCAGGCGCTCAGCCGAAATGGCCCGTCGTGTGGTCGGGATGCGGCTCGGTATCGATGAGGAAACGCACCGGCAGCGGAGTGAGCTTCCTCACCGCCTCAAGGATCGCGCGCGAGTCCGTCGGGTTGTGCCCGCTGTCGATGAGCACGACCCCTTCTTTGGTCAGGACGATGCCGCAATTGGAATTGAAGTTCTTGCCGACGTAGACGTAGATCCCGTCTTCCAGCTTCCTGATCTGCGGGCCCAGATCCTGGGCGAAAGCGAAGCCGACGATGAAGAACGGGATGAAGAATGCGAATGCGTTTTTGAGTTTCATGGCGCGACCTCACGCCTTTAGATTGCGCGCGATGAAAGCCTTGACCATCTCGCGGGCGCGGTCGGTCTGCGGTCCCGGTTCCGCGACCCACTCGTGCACGCTGTCCGGGAACACGTGGAAATCGACCTGGCCGCCCGCCGCCTTGTAAGTCGCGGCGAATTTCTCCTGCGCCGCAGGCAGCACGTTGTCGTCGAGCGCGCCCTGCATGATCAGGAGCGGCACCAGCGTGACCTGCTCGCGGCGTTCGAGGATTTCCTGCGGGTTCGCCTCGTGGATGGTCTCCCATGGAACAAAGAAGGTCTTGTTGTTCTTCATCATGTTCTCGCGCTTTTTCTCCTCGGCGTTCTGGAAGCGCGCGAAGGTGTTGCTGATCGGAGAGCGCGTCGCCACGTACGCGAGCGTCGCATCGACGTTCGGCGCGGACGGCAGTGGAAACGCGTTGTAGCGCTTGTCGCGCGGGCGCATGCCGAGCAGCTCGGCGACGTGACCGCCGCTCGAGCTCCCGTACACGCCGATCTTCGACGCGTCGCCATTCCACCCGGCCGCTTTCGATTTCAGCCAGCGCACGCCGTAGTTCGCGTCCTGCACGCACGCCGGGTACGGCGCCTCCGGCGCGATCGTCATGTCGATCGCCACCACCAGCACCCCGCTCGCCGCGATCGCGCGGTCCATCGGCTCCTCGGCGAGGCGGTCCTTCCGGTTCCAGGCGCCGCCGTGCAGATCGAGCAGCGTAGGGAACAGCCCCGCGCCCTGCGGCTGGTAAATGCGGGCCATCAGCGTGCGCCCGGCGGCGTTGCGGCGGAACTCCACCTCGCTCACCTTGAGATCGAATTTGGCCGCGGGATCGTATGCCGCGTGAGCGGGGCGGGGCGCGAGCCCCGCGACGACGGGAATGCCGGCGGCGCTCAATGCAGTCATCTTCTTGAGAAAGTTACGGCGCCCAAAGGAATGCTTGTCCATGCTGGTCTCCTGGAAAGAGGATTGCGCGACACGGTGCGATCCGCGATCAGTCTTTCTGATAGTTCGGCGAACGAGGTCCATGGAGCACCCCGTTCTTCCTGGATGAAAGCAGCCTCTGGCTCGCAATGCCTGCGTATTTGAAGCTCGTGTCGGATGCCGTTTCAACGATCTGCGTGACTACCGCATTGACCAACAGCCCCGCCAAGCCGCCCTGGCTTGAGTTTCTGCCTTCGCTTGACGAGGCGGTGGCACCGCCCTGCCAGAGCAGCTGCCCGGTTCGCAAATCCACGATGCGAGCCTGGGCAGTAACCCTGGTTTCGCTGGCAAGAACTCTATAGCTTGTGCCGTACTGCGTCACTTTGATGTAGACCGCTGCATCGGCGCCGAAGATTTCGCGCAACTTTCTCGGCGACACGTCATGTATCTCCATCGGGTTGTTGAGTCCATTCTGGCGGAAGGTCTCGTCCATCAGCGACACCGGGAGCACGTAATAGCCCGCCTCTGCGAGGGGCAACGTCACCTGCGAGAGCACGCCGTAGGTAGCAGTTACGTCCGGAGTTTCGTTGACGGGCGGAAGCACAAGCATTGAAAGCGGTCGGTTCTGCCTGAACGCGGTGTAGTCGTAGGGCGCGGGCGGCGTGACGCACGCACCCAGCGCGGCGACTACAACCAAAATTGCAGCGAATTGGCCCAAACGCGTCACCGCCGTACCCGAGGAAAACGCGCTTATCGTCATAAAATGTCCTGCAATGGGGCCCGGACTCAGGATTTCGGGGCCGTCATTCGCTTCAGTAAGAAATCCATGTACTGCGCGGACTCGGGAAAGTTTTCCTTTTCGGCTTCGAGTTCCTGCTTTGCCTCGCCATCTCGTCCGAGTCGAAGGTAAATCATGGCGAGATGGGCCCGGAAGCCGGGAGGCAAGGCAACACCGCGTGCTCGGGCCTTTTGCACCTGCGCATCCAGGATGCGTAGCTGCTCCTCTGGGCTCGAACTATCGGCCTTGAAATATTCGTACAGCTGACCCTGGAAGCCTTCCCAGTGGTACAGCCGCTTCGGCGCAGGCGCACATCCTACGAGGACGCTGCCCGTAGCGATCGCAGCAATCAGCCTCAGCGGATGAGCACTTTCCATCGCAGCACTACTACTACCGAGCTCCTTGCGCGGACCACTGCCCGCCGTCGAGAGCGTTGACGAGATTATTCACAGCTTCGCGCATGGCGAGATCAAGCACCTTGCCGTTGAGGGTTGCGTCATAGCCTGCGGTGCCTCCAAAGCCAACCACCTCGCGATTGGATAGCTCATATTCGCCAGCACCGCGCGCCGAAAAAACCACCTCGGAAGAGAGGCTGTTGACGATGTTCAGAGTCACCTTGGCATACGCGACTTGCGTTTTGCCGCGACCAAGAAGACCGAACAGCTGTCGATCGCCGACATCTTTGCGGCCAAACTCGGAAATGTCACCCGTGACGACGAAATCCGCGCCACGAATGGATTGGCTCTGAGACTTGAACTGCGCTTCCTGCTTGGTTTCCGCGAGGTTCTCACGGTCCAGCACATTGAAGCGTTGGGACTGCTGCAAGTGCGAAATCAGCGTCGTTTTGGCCTGGCTGCCGAGGCGGTCCACGCCATCGGTGAAGATGCCCCGCATGAAGCCCGAACGATTGTCGAACTTGCCCACTGAAATAGGAACTCGTGTGCCACGAAATGGCGTGGCCGCAGATTCCACCTTGGCTACTTCGACGCTGCGTGAAGATTCGGTGGCGCAGCCGCACACGCCGATAAGAAGTCCGCTTGCCATTGCAGTGATAAAAAATCGAGACATGACGCCCCCTCTCGTTCCTGGATGCAAATGATATGTAAATTAGAGAGGCCAAGCTAGACATTTTTTCCAAGCCCCATTGCCGAAAATGCCTACCCCAGCGGCCCCAAAAACGGCTCTCCCGAAAACGTATCGCTGTGCGCCTCCACCGCTTCCGGCCATTTCGTGTTGTCGATTTCCACGCGCTGCGACTCGGGCCGCGGTTTTCCGTCCCAGCCGATTTGTTCCATGTAGTAGTAGAGCTGGAAGGCGAAGCCGTCGGGGTCGATGGCGAAGGCGCAGTAGTCGATTCCCGGGAATAGTTCGGGGGGCAGGTATTTGATGGTGACGCCGCTTTCTTTCAGGAACGCAACTGCGTCGCGCAGTTGCTTGTAGGTGCCGAGCTGCAGGCCGAATGACATGAGCGTGGTGTCGGAGCGCAGGCGCAGCTCCTCGCGCAGCGCGAGCGGATAGAGCGCCATGGCGTGGTGCTCGGTGTTCGCGCGCAGGAACACGCAGTGGTGGCTCTTGTAGTTCACCTCTTCGGTGATCGTCAGGCCCAGGTCGTCGCGATAGAAGCGCACCATCGCTTCCATGTCCTCGGTAAAGAGGCGCACCGGCCCGATTCTCGCGATTTTAAAAGGCCGCGCGAGCAGGATGCCGCCGACGTCGTAGGTTTCCTCGCCGCCCATGTCGCTCGCGCGCAGGCCCTCTTCGATGGCGATGCCGTCTTTCGTCGCCTGAGTCACTTCGGCGTATTCGGATTGGTGCGGCAAGTTGGGCGGCTTGGTGTAGCGCACGCCGTACATCTCGCGCGGCTTCGAGTACCCGTCCCAGCCGATCTGCTCGATGCCGTAGTAGAGCTCGTTGGTGTGGCCGTCGGGATCCGGCGGATAGAAATGCCAGTTCGATCCCGGCAGGTCGCGGCCCGCGCGGCGGATCTGTTTGCCCCGCCGGGTAAACCAGTCGAACGCGTCCGACACTTCCTGCAGCGACCCCACCTGCCAGGTGATTTGATTGATGGTGCCCGAGGGCTTCAACGAATGCGGGTTCAAGACGGCGTAGGCGTCCTTGGGGAAGAAGACGAACGAGTGGTGATCGGTGCCGTGGCGCGAGAAGTAGCCGACCGTCGTGCCGACGCTCGAGCGCTTGTCCTCGGGCAGCCGCGGGCCGAAGTCGAGCGGGTCGGAGATGCGAAAGCCGAGGAGGCGACAGTAAAAGTCCTTGCTCTTCTCCGGATCGGCGACGTTCACGCCGAAATGACCCAGGCGCCGGATGCGGAACGGCCGGCGCATGATCACGCCGCCCACCTGGAACTCTGCAGCCGCGACTGCCCGGGTGAGGCGTTCGGGTTTGTTCATGCGGTGCTCCTTGCCGCCGGAATCATCGCGTGCATTGTACGCCCCGCAACGCGCACCGCCTTCCCGACCGCTTTCCCGTTTGCGTCGTGGCCGGTCACCACGCGCCGCGTCGGCTGCGCCATGCCCTGGAGAGGAAGAAGAACTTCAGCCGGCGAGCGGCCGGAAGCGGAATTTCCGCTCGGCCTGCGATATCGCGGCGGCGTTTCGCGCCGAAACGCCCCAGTGATCGTTCCGGTTGGGAGGCCATTTCCAGTCTTCGGGCTTTCCGGTCCTGTACGAGCTGCCGATGCGCTGGATTTCGGAGGTGTACTCCACCGCGGCGCCGAACGGCGCAACGAAATACGCGAAGACGTTGTTGCCGGGCCCGTGACGCCCGGGACCCCAAAAGGTCGCTATCCCCGCGTCCTTCATCCTTCCGATACCGCGCATGACCGCATCGATGTCGGTCATTTCGAACGCGATGTGATTGAGCAGGGAATTGTCCGACTGCGCGTAGGCGAGCGCGTGGTGGACACGGTCGCAGCGCACGAAATTCATGAACCCGGTGCGATCGGAGAGGCGAAAGCCGAGCACCTCCACCGCGAAGCGCGTGCAGGCATCCCGGTCCCGCGCATTGAGAACGACGTGTGTCACCTGCAAGGGCCTGTCGCGGTCCGGGCGCAGCCTTTTCACACGTTTTTTTTCGGTGACGAACCGGAACACGTGGCCCTCGGGTCCTTCGACGAGATATCCGGTTCCGCCGCCGGGTTCGTCGAAGTCGCGCGAGGGACCGAGCGGCGCAGCTGCCGCAGCGGCGCGCTGGCGGATTCTCGCGAGCTCGGGTTTCGAGCCGGAGAAAGTGATTGCAGTCACGGCGGGCTCGCTTGCCTGCGCAACCGAAACCACGTACGGGACATCTTCAGTGCCCCGAAGATAGGAGATCCCGTTTCGCTCGCCGGCCTCCAGCAGGCCCCAGGTGTCGCGGAAAAACCCGACCGCCGATCCGCGGTCGGGCACTTCGAGTTCGATGCTGCGCAGCTTCATGGTTTCACTCCGGACCGGTGCGCGGTGTTCGAATCGACCGCAGCGCAGGGACAATTGTAACGTTTCGCTTCGAGAAGTACTTGCCCGGGCACCAAATCCGGATACAATCCCAATACAAAAGGGAGGAGAATGAAGAAGAGCAGGAGCCTCGGGCCTGCCGAGGTCGACCACCGGAAATCGCTGTCGCTGCTCCGTGCGACGCTCGAGTCCACGGCCGACGGCGTTCTGGTCGTCGACAACCTCGGCAAGATCACCACCTACAACCAGCAGTTCGCGGAGATGTGGCGCCTCCCGCCGCCGGTCCTTTCCTCCGGGAACGACGAGGATGCGTTCAACTTCGTCCTCGATCAGCTGAAAGACCCCGACCAGTTCGGCAAGCAGGTGCAGAAGCTTCACTCGCATCCCAGCCAGGAGAGCTTCGACACGATCGAGTTCAAGGACGGTCGCATCTTCGAGCGCTATTCCAGGCCCCAGCTCGTCGAGGGGCAGACTATCGGCAGGGTCTGGAGCTTTCGCGACGTGACCGAGCACCGGCGCGCCGAGGAAAAGCTGCGCGAAAGCGAAGAGCGCTTCCGCCTCATTGCCGAGAACGTCGGTGATCTGATCGCCATGGTCGACACCGAAGGCCGGCGCATCTACAACAGCCCATCCTACCGGACCGTTTTCAAGGATGGCGAAATCCGGCCGAATTCGGATTCCTTCAGGGAGATCCACCCCGAGGATCGCGAGCGCGTCAAGGCGAATTTCCGCGAGACGGTCGAAACGGGCGTGGGGCAACGGACCGAGTTCCGCTTCGTGCTCAGGGACGGCGGCATCCGCTACATCGAATCGGAAGGCCGCGTCATCCGGGACGCGGCCGGCAAGGTGTCGAAAGTGGTCGTCGTCTCGCGCGACATCTCCGAGCGCAAGCGCGCCGAGCAGCGCGAGCGGATGGAACACGCCGTGACGCGCGTGCTCGCCGAATCGGAAACGCTCGCCGAGGCCATCCCGAAAATCGTCCAGACCATCTGCGAGACGCTCAACTGGGACTGCGGGGCGCGCTGGAGCATGGACGAGCGGAAAAAAGCCATAACCTGCGTCGAGACCTGGAGCATCCCTGAGAAGGCGTTCACGGACTTCATCGCCGAGGTGCGCGAGATTACGTTCCAGCCGACCCATCGAGGCCTGGTGAGGCAAGTGTGGGTGAGGGGCACGCCGCACTGGATACCGGACGTATGCCGCGACGAAGGCTTCCAGCGGGCGCAGCTCGCCGCCAAGGCCGGGCTCCACGGCGCGTTCGCCTTTCCGGTCCTGGCGGGCAACGTGACCCTCGCCGTGCTCGAATTCTTCAGCCGCGAGATCCGCAATCCCGATCCGTCGCTGCTGCAGATGGTGCGCGTGATCGGCAGCCAGATCGGCCAGTTCATGGCCCGCAAGCAGGCCGAGGAAAACCTGCTGTACGTCGCGACGCACGACACCCTGACGGGATTGCCCAACCGCTACATGTTCAACCACCGCTTCGCCCACGCGCTCAACAACGCGCAGCGTTACCGCAAGTCGATGGCCTTGCTGTTCCTCGATCTCGATCGCTTCAAGTTCATCAACGATACCCTCGGCCACCCGTTCGGCGACCGGCTGCTCCAGGAGGCTGCGGGGCGTCTGAGAATGTGCCTGAGGGAAAGCGACACCATCGCTCGTTTCGGCGGCGACGAATTCGTCGCGCTCATCGAGGACCTCGCCGAGCCGAGCGACGTGGTGAAGGTGGCCCAGAAAATCCTCCACGCCCTGCGCTGGCCGTTCATGCTCGAAGGCGAGACCTGCCACCTGAGCGCGAGCATCGGAGTCAGCCTGTATCCGGACGACGGTGCGGACCTCGCGAGTCTGTTGAAGAACGCCGACATCGCCACCTACCGCGCCAAGGAGCAGGGCAAAAACAGTTATCTGTTCTATTCAGGGGAAATGAACGATCACCTGTCCGCCAGGATCGCCAAGGAGACCCGGCTGCAGGGCGCTCTGGAGCGAAACGAATTCGTCCTCCACTACGAACCCAAGGTCGAGATCAATACCGGCCGGATCACGGGCATGGAGGCGCTGATCCGGTGGCAGCATCCCGAGCTCGGATTGCTTCCTCCCCTGGAGTTCATCGGGCACGCGGAGGACTCGGGGCTGATCGTTCCGATCGGAGCCTGGGTGCTCAGGATCGCGTGCGCGCAAAACCAGACCCTCCAGAGCCGTGTCACGACCCCGCTGACGGTGTCGGTGAACCTGTCGGCGCGGCAGTTCGAGGACAAGCATCTGCTGCGCGAGATCGAGCGGGCCTTGAGCGAAAGCACGCTCAAACCGAACTGCCTCGAGCTCGAAATCACCGAGAGCATGGTGATGCGGGACACCCAGAACTCGAAGAAAATACTCGAAGGAATCAAGTCGATGGGCATCCGCCTCGCGATCGACGACTTCGGCACCGGCTATTCCTCCCTCGCGTCGATCAAGCGGTTCCCGTTCGACTGCATCAAGATCGACCGCTCGTTCATCAAGGACATACCGCAGGATCCGGACGACGTCGCGATCACCCAGGCGATCATCGCGATGGCTCACAGCCTCCGGCTGAAGGTGATCGCCGAGGGAGTGGAAACCCAGGAGCAGCTCGATTTTCTAACCGAGCACGGATGCCACGAGTTCCAGGGATATTTTTTCCGCAAGCCGCAGCCCGCGGAAGACTTCTCCAAGCTGCTGCGCGACAACGCCGGAGCGATGGCGGCGGCGGCCGCCGGTTGAAATCCTCCGGTTCACACCCCCACTCACCGCGGAGGCGGGGGAGGCGGTGCGTAGCTGGGACCGGCCGGTGAAGAGGAGGTCAGGCGGCCGGACACGGGAACCTTGTGGCCCTTTGCGTACATGCACTGGATGTAGGCGTAGTCGTAGCGCCGCTGGAGTCCGTACGCGGAAGTTTCTCCGGCGCCTGCACCGGCAGCCGAACCCATGAGAAGCCCGCCGCCGGCCCCCGCCGCCGCGCCGCTTCGCCCGCCGAGGGCGGCGCCTGCAGCCGCGCCGATTGCCGTGCCCACGACCGCGCTCTTTGCGGCGCTGTCGGCGGCCGCATCCGAAGCCGATGCGCCCCCGACCTGCACGTCGGCGAACTGGCGGCACTCGCCGTCGTCGTAGCGGAACTGGTCGAAGCTCTTGCCGGAGCCGGGCAGCACCATCACGCTGGGGCCCTTGGGCATGCTCACGCACGCGGCGAGCAGCAGCGTTGCCGCCAAAACCGTCGAAACTCGCAGGAGATTCATGGCTGGCTCAGCCCCCAGGCCCCGGCTGCGGCGTTACGCGCTGCCAGCCTCCGGGACATTCCTTGACGTACGGATAATAGGTCTTGGACTCCGCGCAGTAGTACCAATACGACTGCTGCGACGGCGCCGCTTGCGCGCCGCCCTGCTCGATGTAAGTTGGAGGCGCGGCCGGCGCCGCAACGACCGGGGGATAGTAGTAGGGGTAAGGCGGGTAGTACCAGGGATAGAACGGAGCGCCGATGACCACGCCGAAATGCACGCGCCCGTGGTGCCAGGCGAGCGCCGGAGCGCTCGCCGTCGCGCCCAGCAGGACTGCGCTCAAGGCCAAGGCTGCTTTCATCCGGTTCATGACCGCCTCTTCCGTCTCGTTCGACAAGCGCATGCTAGCAAAGGCCCCGCGGCACCGGAGTAAGCAATTGTCACAAATTGTGACATGCGCAACGGGGCCGGTTCGTAAATGAACGCACGAAGCGCAGAACGGACTACAGGATCTTCATTCGGCGCGGATTCCGGCCGCGCGCGCGACCCTCGCCCACTTGTCGATCTCCGACTTGATGAAAGCGGCGAATTCCTCGGGACTGCTGCCGACGGGCTCCGCGCCATCCGCTGCCAGTCGTTGCATCACCTCGGGTGTGCGCAGGGCGCGCACGATCTCGTCGTGCAGGCGCGCGACGACCTGGCGCGAGGTTCCCGCCGGCGCTAGAACGCCGTACCATTGGGTCGAATCGTAACCCTGGAGCCCGGATTCGGCGATCGTCGGAACGTCCGGCAAACCTTCGCTTCTTTTCGCGCTCGTCACCGCGAGCGCGCGCAGCTTGCCGGCCTTGATGTGCGGCAGCGCGGTGAGCAGGTTCGGCGCCATGACGGACACCTGTCCCGCGAGGAGATCCACCACGCCGGGACTGGTCCCCTTGTAGGGGATATGAACCATATCGATTCCCGCCATGCTCTTCAAGAGCTCGACCGACATTTGCGGCGAGGTGCCGATGCCGGCCGATGCGAAATTGAGCTGGCCCGGACGCTGTTTGGCGTACGCAATCAATTCCGCGAGCGATTTGACCGGCAGCGAAGGATGCACCACCAGCACGTTGGGCAGCGACGCCGCCTGCGTGATCGTCGCGAAGTCCCGCAGCGCATCGTAAGGCACCTTCTTGTACATGACCGGATTGATCGCGAGGGTGCTCGCGGCCATCAGGATCGTGTGCCCGTCGGCGGCCGACCGGGCGGCGAGCTCGATGCCGATCATCTGGCCGGCGCCCGGGCGATTGTCCACGACGAACTGCGCTCCGAGCGACTCGGAGAGCTTCTGCGCGAGGGCGCGCGCGATGATGTCGGTGCCGCCGCCGGCCGCGGAAGGAACGATGAAGCGCACGGGCTTCAACGGATAGGGCGCCTGCGCCTGCGCCGCCGCTCCCGTGCAGGCCAGGGTCAGCAGGAGAAACGCGGCGAACAGAAGCGGATTTGCTCTGTTCACGGCAGCTCGATCTTTCTCGTTTCGACGACCCGTTTCCATTTTTCGATCTCGGCTCGGACGAGGCGGCTCATTTCTTCCGGGCTGCTCGCGCTCGGCGCGCCGCCCCACTCCGCGAAGCGTTGCGCGATTTCGGGGAGTGCAACGACGCGCCTCACCTCACGGTTGATCCGCTCGACGATCGCGCCCCGCATTCCAGACGGGCCGGCGATGCCGAGAAAGGAGCTCGCCTCGTAGCCCGGGACGCTCTGCGCGACGGTCGGCACGTTGGGAAGCGAAACCGAGCGCGCAAGCGACGTGACCGCGAGCGGCCGAAACTTGCCGCCCTGGATGTGGGGGTAGGAATTGGTGAGCGCGTCGATCAGCAGCTCCATGCGCCCGGAGAGCACTTCGGTTAGGGGCTCGGAGCCGCCGCGGAACGGCACGTGCTGCATGTGGATTCCCGCCATGGAAACGAACATCTCTCCGGCGAGGTGGTAGAGCGTCCCCATTCCCGGGGAGGGATAGGTCACCTTTCCGGGATTGCTCCGCACGTAGTCGATAAACTCGTCCAGGGTCTTGAAGCGCGAATCGGAGCGCACCGACAGCACCAGCGGGTAGGTCACCACCGTGGAGATCCAGGAGAAATCCCGGATCGGGTCGTAAGGAAGCTTCTTCATCGTCGCCGCCTGCGTGACGAAGGCGCCGCTCACGACGAGCAAGGTGTAGCCGTCCGCGGCGGATTTGGCGACGTGCTCATTGGCGATGATGGAGCCGGCGCCGGTCCGGTTCTCCGGAAGGACCTGCTGGCCGAACCCCTCGCTCATTTTCTGCGCCACGATCCGGCCCACGACGTCGACGTTGCCGCCGGGGGGAAAGCCGATGAGAAGCCTGACCGGCTTCGCGGGGTAATCCTGAGCGAGCGCGGCCGCACATAACGGTGCAACCACTGCTGCAAGAGCGACTGCACAGACCCGCTTCATCGCTCAGTCGGCGCGAATGTTGTTCTCGCGCACGACCTTGCCCCAGCGCTGCATCTCCTCCGCGAGCCACTTCTGTAGTCCTTCGGGCGGGCCGACGACGAGGTCGATGCCGAGTGTTTCCTTGAGAAGCTTGCGCACATCGGGCAGGTTGAACGCCTTGACAAGTTCGGCGTGGAACTTGTCCATGATCGGCTTGGGCACGCCGGCAGGAGCGAAGACCGCCCACCACGCGAGCGCGGAAAAACCCGGGAGGCCCTGCTCGGCGAGCGCGGGCACATCGGGTAGGGCGCGCGAGCGCGTGTCGCCGGTGACCGCGATCGCGCGCAGCTTGCCGCCCTTCACGTGTGGGGTGATCACCGCCACCGAGCCGATGGCGAGATCGATCTGGCCGCCGACGGCGTCGGCCGTCATGGGCCCGCCGCCTTTATAAGGGATGTGAATGAGCCTGATGTCGGAGGCCTGCTGCACTAGGACCATGGTCAAGTGCCCGAGGCTTCCGTTGCCCACCGAGCCGATGCTCACCGCGCCGGGTTTCGCCTTGGCCGCGGCGACCACATCGACGAAGCTCTTGTAGGGCTTCGCGGCGGCAGTCGCGATCGCCATCGGCGCGGTGCCGATCAGCGTCACCGGCGCGAGATCTTTCACCGTATCGAACGGCAGGTTCGGGATCAGGAAAGGATTGACCGCGTGATAATCGAAAACGAAAACAAACGTGTAGCCGTCCGGCGGCGACTTGGCGACGAAGGCGGTACCGATCGTTCCGGACGCGCCGGACCTGTTCTCGACGACGAACGGCTGGCCCAGGGAATCTGAAAGCTTCACGGCGATCAGGCGTGCCATCGGGTCAGTCGATCCGCCCGGCGGGTACGGCACGATGAATTTCACCGGCTTGGCCGGCCACGCGACTTGCGCGCCGACCGGACACGATGCAATCGCTGCGAATGCCATTGCGCCCGCAAGCGCGGCGCGACGAAGGTCGATCATGCGCTCTCCTCCCCCGGAGTCGAGACAGGGGCAGGTTACCATTGCTCGCCGGTATAATCCACGGGCGACAAGATCCGCCGACGCGCGCGAAAACATCCATGAAAATCGCAATGATGGGCTCCGGCGGCGTCGGGGGCCTCTTCGGCGGGCGGCTCGCGCACGCCGGCTACGACGTGAGCTTCATCGCGCGCGGCGCGCACCTTGCCGCGATGCGCGAGCGCGGCCTCGTCATCGAAAGCGAAGTGCACGGCGACATCCGTATCCCCACGGTCCGCGCCACCGACGATCCCGCGTCGCTAGGGACCGTCGATCTGATCATCCTGTCGGTGAAGCTGTGGGATACGGAGGCTGCGATCCGGCAGATGAAGCCGCTCCTCAAGCCCGGCACCGGGGTGCTCTCGCTGCAGAACGGCGTGATCAAGGACGACACGCTGCGCCGCGAGCTGGGCGATGCGCCCGTGATGGGCGGTGTGTGCTACGTCGGCACGACCCTTTTGCGCCCAGGCGTGATCCTACAGACGGGGGCGATGCAGCGCGTGGTGCTCGGCGAATACGACGGCAGGCCCTCCGAGCGCGCCCGCTTTCTGCACGAAGCGCTGCTCAAGTCGGGCGTGAGCTCGGAGCTCTCCGGCGACGTGCGCCGCGCGATCTGGGAGAAGTACGTGTTCCTCGTGGGCTTGTCGGCGACCACCGCCGCGATGCGCGCGACCATAGGACCGATACGGAAGAATCCGCGCACCCGCGCCTTTCTGCTCGAGATCATGCGCGAAGTGGTCGCGGTCGGGCGCGCGCAGGGCATCGCCCTTCCCGTCGACTACTCCGACGCCTGCCTCGCCCGCGCCGATGGGCTCCCCGACGACATGGCCGCTTCCATGGCGCACGACCTTCAGCGCGGCAATCGGCTGGAAGTCGCGTGGCTCTCCGGCGGCGTGGTGCAGCTCGGCGCCGTGGCCGGCGTTCCGACTCCCGCCAACCGCGCGGTGTGGGACATCCTCGCGCTGTACGCCGAGGGCAGAAAGCCCGCGTGAGCCCTAGCCCGCGGGGACGTCGGCGGGAGTCTCCGAGGCCACACCCGGCTCGGCGCGCGCGGCGCGCCGGCGGCCGTGGTCGGTGAGATAGCGCTTGCGGATGCGAATCGACAGCGGCGTGATCTCGATAAATTCGTCGTCGTCGATGAACTCCACCGCGAGCTCGAGCGTCAGCTTGATCGGCGGAGTGAGCAGGATCGCTTCGTCCTTGCCGGCCGCACGTATATTGGTGAGATGCTTCTCGCGAATAGGATTGACGACGAGGTCGTTGTCGCGGCTGTGCAGGCCGATCACCATGCCCTCATACACTTTGTCGCCGGGGCTGACCATCATGCGTCCGCGCTCCTGCAGTTTCCACAGCGCGTAGGCGACCGCCTCGCCCTGCTCGCCCGAAATGAGCACGCCGTTGCGTCGCGAGGGAATCTCCGGCTTCATCGGGGCATATTCGTCGAACACGTGGCTCCCGATGCCGTTGCCGCGGGTGAGATTGAGGAATTCATTCTGGAAGCCGATCAGCCCGCGAGCCGGGATGCGGTAATCGAGCCGCACCCGGCCGCGGCCGTCAGGGATCATGTCGACAAGATCGCCGCGGCGCGCGCCCAGCGCCTCCATCACCGCACCCTGGTGCTGCTCCTCGACGTCCACGGTCAGGATTTCAAACGGCTCGCACTTCACCCCGTCGATTTCCTTGATCACCACGCGCGGCCGCGACACGGCCAGCTCGTAGCCTTCGCGGCGCATGTTCTCGAGCAGAATGGTGAGGTGGAGCTCGCCGCGTCCCGAGACCAGAAACACGTCGGCATCCGCCGTTTCCTCGACGCGCAGCGCGACGTTCGATTGCAGTTCGCGGTCCAGGCGCTCGCGCAGCTGGCGGCTGGTGACGAACTTGCCTTCGCGCCCGGCGAGCGGCGAGGTGTTGACCTGCAGGTTCACGGTGAGCGTGGGTTCGTCCACTTTCAGCAAGGGCAGGGCCTCGGGCTGCTCGAGGTCGGCGAGCGTTACGCCGATGCCGACCTCCTCCACGCCGGTCACGAGGACAATGTCCCCCGCGACCGCTTCTTCCATCTGAGTACGCTCCAAGCCGTGAAACCCCATGACCTGATTGACCTTCGCTTTCACGGGTGGTTTGTCGCCGTTCAGAACGAGCACCTCCTGCGCGGACTTGAGCCGGCCTCGCGCAATGCGGCCAATGCCGATGCGCCCCACGTAGCTCGAATGGTCGAGATTGCTGATTTGCAGCTGCAGCGCTCCGTCCGGGTCGCCCTTGGGCGCGGGAACGCGCGTCAGGATGGTCTGGAACAGGGCGCGCATGTTTGCGCCGGGCTGCGCCAGGTCGAGCGTTGCCGTACCCAGCAGCGCCGAGGTATACACCACCGGAAAATCGAGCTGGTCTTCGGAAGCCCCCAGTTTGTCCATCATGTCGAAGGTAGCATTCACCACCCAGTCGGGCCGCGCGCCGGGACGGTCGATCTTGTTCACCACCAGGATCGGCTTCAGGCCGAGGGCGAGCGCCTTGCGCGTGACGAAGCGCGTCTGCGGCATCGGACCTTCGACCGCGTCCACGAGGAGCAGCACGCCGTCCACCATCGAGAGCGAGCGCTCGACTTCGCCGCCGAAATCGGCGTGGCCGGGCGTGTCGACGATATTGATGTGCACGCCCTCGTAGTCGACGGCAGTGTTCTTGGCGAGGATGGTGATGCCGCGCTCGCGCTCGAGCACGTTGGAGTCCATGACCCGCTCGGCGATGTGCTGGTGCGCGGCGAAGGTGCCGGATTGGTGCAGGAGCTTGTCGACCAGCGTCGTCTTGCCGTGATCGACGTGGGCGATGATCGCGAGGTTGCGGATGGAACGGGACATCAGGCGCAATGCGAAAAAGAGTCGCGCATTGTATCAGTTTGCGCGGTGCAGCAGCGGAAACGCGTTACGCCGATAGGGCCCGGTCGAGCGCCGCCACCAGTGGCCCGAGCTTGGGCGGCTTCGCCTCCAGGGCGATTTCCACGCCGTGCTCCCGCAGCGCGGCGCTGCACACCGGACCGATGGAGGCGACGAGCGTCCGGTTCAGGTTGGCGGCAAGCGGGCCCTGCTTGCCGAGTTTTTGGGCGAGCGCGAACAGGTTGTGCGCCTGCGACGCGCTGGTGAACACCGTCGCATCGACCTCGGCGCGCTCGAGCGCGGCGATCAGCTCCACGAGCGGCCCGGTGTTTTCCGGGAGCGCCCAGCGGTAGGTGGGTATTTCAACGACTTCCGCGCCCTTCCCCTGGAGGGCTTTTTCCAGCTCCACGTTGGTCTCGCCGTAGCGCTGCACGAGAACGCGCTCGCCCCGGAATGAAAGATCGTGCAGAGATTCCAGCACCTCGACGGTGGTATAGGGCTCGCTCGCGCTGCGATCGATACGCACCTGCCGAGAGCGAAGCACCGCCGTGGGCTTGGGTCCGCGCGCAGTCACGACGGATTTCGCGAGCAGACCGAGAAGTCTCGGTGTGATTCCGAGCGAATCCGTCGCGGCGAACAGCGCACGCGTGCCCACTCCGGTCTGAAAAATCGCCGCTTTGGGCGGATGCGCCCCGAATTCCTCGACCAGGCGGCCCACCGTGGCGTTGTCGACGTCCGGCACTTCCGCAAGCGCGGGCGCCAGCATTGGTCGACCCCCGTGTTTCCCGACGAGGTCCGCAAGCTCGGCGCCGAGCCGGCTCTCCAGTATCGCGACGGTCTTGGACTTCACGGAATGCGCCGATACCGGGGCGAACGCCCCGGCGGAACCCTCAGAAAATCAGTACTCCTCGCGTCAGTAGTAGCGCACCAGCATGATGATTGCGCAGATCACCGCCGCTGCCGAAGTGCAGGCGATGATCCAGCCGGCGGGCTTGGGATGAGCCTCGACCAGTGTGTCCAGGTTCATGTGCATGTCGTCCCAGCTCCGGGTCACGCGGCGGGGCGACACCCACCGGTTTGCGAACCTTTCGAGCACGCTCTCCGCGTTCGGGTAGAACAACAGCATCGCGCCGACCACGACCCCGAACGCGCTACCCGCGATCAGAACCCACTTTGCGCTTTCCACGGCGATGGCGACGACGGGCGCGAAACGCTTTGCAGAAAACGCCGCGCTGACGGCGGTCGCGTCGAGTCCTGCCAACAGGCCGAAAACCGAGACGAGACCTCCGAGGAAAAAGGCTCCGGCAACCCAGCGATAATGCCGGTGCGTGGCCCGTTCCGTATCGAAGGGCACCTCGACCGGTTTGAGGATGTGGCGGGTGGACACCCAGCGGTTCAGCACGTGGAAGTACCCCACCATCTTCGGGCTCGAAGCGATCAGCCCGACCCCTACGGCAAGGCCCGAGACGGCCACGACGAGAAACAACACGATCAAGAATTGGACGAGCAGCTGCCACATCAAATTGCTGGTTGCACCCATGTGTCCTCCGATTCTGAACCGGTTGGCCGCCCCGATCGAGCCGTCCCCCGGAAACTACGCCAAAGTAGCCGAGCTTGCCGGACCGCGTCAACTCCGCGCGAACCGGCGATCCGGCACCGATCGGCCGTCGGAGTTGCGCCGAGCGCTAGAGGTGCTCCGGAATCCCGGGCATGCCGAGTCCCAGGCGGATTTTCAGGCCCTTGATCGTCTCCTTGACCGTGCCGGCGAGCGGCAGGCTCAAGCGCGCCCGATCCGCCTCCTCCAGGACGATGCTCATGTCCTTCTCCGCCCACGGCATGCCGCTGCGCTCGGCCCGGGTGTCCATCGCCCAGTTTTGCGCGCTGCCGTGACGCAGCGCTTCGCACAGCCGCTCCGGGTCCACACCGAGCGCCCGGCCGAGCTGTAGGCCTTCGTCGTTCACCGCGATGCACGCCCAGAGGATGAGGTTGTTGACCATCTTCGCGACCTGTCCGGCGCCCGCCGGCCCCAAATGGAAAATGTCCGAGGCAAACGCGCCGAAAGCGGGTCTGCAGAGCTCGAAGGCACCGGAGTCGCCCGCGCCGTAGATGAGGAGCTTGCCCGCCGTCGCAGCCGCTTCCCCGCGCGCGAGCGGGATGTCGAGAAGAACGAGGTTCCGCCGCGCAAGGCGCGCGGCGAGCCGCGTCGAATAGCGCGGCGCAACCGTCGAGGCGAGCGCGACGATGAGGCCCGGCTTCGCGCCCTCGAGCACGCCGTCCTTGCCGAAGATGACTTCTTCGACCTCGCTGTCGAACCCGACCACGACGATGACGAGCTCGCTCGCCTGCGCGAGCTCGCGTGCCGAAGCCGCGCCGCGCGCTCCCCGTGCCGCCGCCTGCTCACGCGCGCTAGCGACCGGGTCGTAGCCGATCACCTTGAAGCCCCGGGCGACGAGATGCCCTGCGATCGGTCCTCCCATCTTGCCAAGGCCCAGGATTCCCACCGTTTCGATTGCCTTCATCTAGTCCGCCTTGATTTTCGCGTCGCGGATCACCTTGCCCCATTTCTCGAAATCCTCCTTCACCAGCTTGGCGAACTGCTCGGGCGTGCCGGTGTTCGGCACCAGGCCCTGCCTCGCAAGCTGCTCCCGCATCTCGGACTCGGCCACGATGGCCCGGATATCCGTGTTGTACTTCGCGAGCATGTCTGCCGGCAGTCCCGGCGGCGCCCACACGCCGATCCACAGGTCCACGTCGTAGCCGGTCACGCCCTGCTCGTGCAGCGAGGGAATGTCGGGAAACAAGGGATGGCGCTCCTTCAGGCTCTCGCCGAGCACCTTGATCTGGCCCGCCTTGATCTTCGGAAGCGCAACGTGGACCGGCAGGAACATGGTGGGAATGACGCCCGCGATCAAGTCGTTCTCCGCCGGCGCCGAACCCTTGTAGGGCACGTGCACGATGTCCAGTCCCGCCTGCAGTTTCAGGAGTTCCATGCAGAAGTGGTGGTGCGTGCCGTTTCCCGGAGAACCGTAGTTGAGCTTGCCGGGTTGCGACTTCACCCATGCGATGAACTCCGGCACCGTGCTGACGGGCGCCGATCTGTGCACCACGAGCGCGAGGCTGGTCGAGCCGACGTTGGTGATCGCGGTGAGATCCTTCACCACGTCGTAGGAGATCTTCGGATAAAGATGCGGCGCGGTGACGATCGACGCGGGGCCGACCATGATCGTATGGCCGTCGGGCGGCGACTTCACCACGATCTCGGTGCCGATCGTTCCCGAAGCACCGGGCTTGTTCTCGACGAAGAAGGGCTGGTCCCGGCGCGCTTGCAGCCTGGGCGCGAGCAGCCGCGCCACGATGTCCGGCCCGGCTGCGGGCGTGAACGGAACGACGACCCGCACCGGACGCTTGGAGAGCCCCTGGGCGAGCGCGCCGAACGGCGCAACGGCCCCTGCCGCGGCAAGCGCGGCGAGCACGCGGCGGCGGGATGGGTCAGGACTTCGGCTCATGGGAATTTTTCTCCTCGATCGGGGATGCGAACGGCGACCTTTCTTCTTCGAACCGCGCTTATTCTATATCGCCCCGCGCTCGGCAACGCCGTACAGACGGTTGGAACGTCGCTAGTGGAGCGTCCTCGCGAAGGTACGCCCGCGCAACAGCTCCAAGGCCTCGGGCCGTTCGGACACGATGTCCGCGACGGCGTCGGTGATCAGCCTGTAGGCCTCGTCATACTCCATCTCGCTGACCGGAATGGAGAAGCCGAGTTCCGTGACGAAAAGCTCCTCCCGCAGGCTGGAGGCATCGATGTAGTCGGGCAAGCCGGTCCGGTCCTGGAGCGAAAAACCGCAGAGATCGGGGAAGCGGCCGAACACCGCCCAGATACGGGCCGAGAGTTCCGCTTCGACGCGGCTGAGCTGCGGATTCAGATTCACGATCTGTGGCATTTTCGTTGGTCTCGCCTGACTGTTTCTGTTCCGTTCGATCGCTAGGCTAGCGTCGCCTCGCCACCGGGCCAATCGGGCAAAACCCGGTAAGGGCTTCCAAAAGCCCGAGCCCCTACCTTGTTCTAACGCAAATTCCGGGCCGGGGATGACCGCCAAAGAGCGTGACAAATTCACGGTCTCGGCTGAGCGAAGCCGAGACCGCTCGGCCCGGGCCCGAACTACAATAGGCGCCCACGACGGAGGATTTCAGGGTGTCCGGGATTTCAGTGCGCTTGCTCGCGTTCGTCACCGCCGCGCTTGCCGCAATGCCTTTTCTCGCGCCGGCGCAAAACTTCCCGGCCCGCCCGGTGAAGATCGTGGTGCCGACTTCGCCCGGCGGCGCGACCGACGCCTTTTCGCGCGCCCTGGCGCCGCGCTTTTCCGAAATCTGGGGGCAGCCGGTGCTGGTCGAGAACCGCCCGGGCGCGAACCAGATCGTCGGCGCCGAGTATGTTTCGAGGTCGGCGCCCGACGGCGCCACGCTGCTCGTCTCCGACGCTTCCTCGTTCGTGATCAACCCGCACCTCTACAAGAAACTCCCCTACAACGGCCTGAGAAGTTTCACGCCGATCACGGTGCTGGTGCGCTTTCCCTGGGTCATCGCGGTCCACGCTTCGGTGCCGGGGAATACCTTTCAGGAGCTCGTCGCGTACGCCAAAGCGAATCCCGGCAAGCTCTCCTATGGTTCCTTCGGCCTGGGCTCCTCGGCGCACATCAGCGTGGACTACCTCAGGAACCTGCTCGGCATCGACATCGTGCACGTGCCCTACAAGGGCGCGGGACCCGCGGTCACCGATCTTCTTTCCGGCCAGATACAGATGATGATGGTGACCCCGCTCCTGGTCGAGTCGCACGCACGCGCGGGCAGGCTGAAACTCCTCGCCGCCGCGACCGCGCGCCGGATTGCGGCGCTGCCTTATCTTCCCACGGTCGCCGAATCAGGCGTCCCCGGCTACGAGGCGGGAACGTGGTTCGCGCTGGTGGGACCCGCGGGCATGCGGCGCGAGACTGTCGCCAGGATCTACGACGACACGGCGAAGATCCTCCTCGATCGGGCCTTCCGCGAGCAATATGTGACCAAGCAGTGGTTCGAGGTCGTCGGCAACACGCCCGAGGAGTTCGCCGAATACCTGAAATCCGAGTACGCGCGCTGGGACCGGCTGATCAAGCTTTCGGGCGTGACGGTCGAATAGCCGCTTTAGGGGCCGCCCCACACCTCGCGCGCCACCTCTACGACGAGCGCGAGCTTTCTCCATTGTTCGTCTTCGGTCAGCAGATTGCCGTGATGGCTGCTGGCGAAGCCGCACTGCGGGCTCACGCACAGGTTCTCGAGCGGAACGTACCTGGCCGCCTGATCGATCCGCCGCTTCAGATCGTCTTTTTTCTCGACCGGGGATTCACCGCGCATTCGCGGCTCGATGTCAGCGATACTAGGAGCCCCGGCGCGAACCGGGGTCTTTTCGGGATTCGACCAGTGCCCGATAGCGCTCCTCGAGCTCGCGCGCCTGCTGCTCTGCTTTCAGGCGCTCGGTGACGTCGCTGATCACGGCCAGCCGGGCCGGCCGGCCGTCGAATGCAAAGTTGAAGGAGACAATTTCGACGTCGATCTGCTCGCCGTTCTTCTTGCGGTGCCGCGCCACCCGTTGCATATAGGAACGGCTCGGGTCCTGAAAGTCCTTGAGCAGCTGGGCGATGTCCTCCGGTGGGCGGAGCTGCTCCGCGGTCATCGCCAGAAACTCTTCCCTTGAATAGCCGTAATGGTCGACGGCCGCCTGGTTTACCGCGAGGAAACGCAAGGTCTTGTTTTCCACGACCCACATCGGGCGGGGATGGATGTCGAACAGCATCCGGTAGCGCTGTTCGCTGTCTTCCAGGTCCTTCTGCGCGCGCGCCTTGTCCGTGATGTCCCGGCCGATGCCGTGGTACCCGGTGAATTTGCCCTGCGCGTCGAAAATCGGCTCGCCGGTCACGCTCAGATAGCGCATTTCGCCGGCATTGTCCGGAGTCATGTATACGAAATCGCTGAACGGCTCGTGACGCTCGAGTTTCTCGCGGTGCTGCCGCCAGGCTTTTTCCGGAAGCGACCCGGGACCCTGAAGCTCCCAACGCGCCTTGCCGATGAAAGCTTCCGGGTCGATGCCCCGCTTTTCCACTCCGGGCAGCTCGACGAACCGGAAATTTTCATCCTGCACCCAATACCAGTCCGAGCTCAGCTCCACCATGCGGCGGAACCGGGATTCGCTCGTCTTGAGCGCATCCTGGGCCAACTTGAGTTCGGTGATGTCGTGAACCAGAGTGACGAAGCATTGCGGCGAACCCGAGCCGTCGCGCACCGACGTTCCCGCGATCTGGACCCACAGGGCCGAACCGTCTTTGCGCAAATAGCGTCTTTCGTGGACGCGCGCGCCGGGCCCGGCCAGGAGCTCCAGTTGGAGCTCCTGAGTGGACTCCAGATCGTCGGCGTGGGTGATGTCCCGCACGGTTTTCTGCAGCAGCTCCTGCTCAGCGTAGCCGAGCATGCGGCACAGCGCTTCGTTTACGCGCAGAAACGGGCCTTCCGGCGATATCACGGCGATCCCGACCGCGGTCTGCGCGAAGAGCGAGCCGAGCAAGGCATCACCGTTTGGAACGGCGGGCTCTCCCTGCGGACGCTTATCCGATTTCATGAAACCTCGGGCCTCCCCGATGCCGAGGGCTGTAGTTTGACATCGATCGGAATTTTGCGCGTATGAACTGTCTTGCGAAACCGCACCTGCCGCGGCGCCGCCAGGGGCTTCTCATCCGCCGGGGTCCGCGGGCATCACCGGCCCAGCGTTTCATTCAGCACCCTTGCAAGCCGCACGCCGGCCTTCCTGATCTGGATCTCGATCACGGGCGCCGCCCTCGAGTAGTACGCCTCCCCGATCGCGACCACGTCCACGATCTTGCTCGAGCAGGAAGCCGCCACCGGAAGGACCGGATAGACGCTGTCTCGCGCGATCCGGTGGCTCTCGACTATCCAATCGGAAATCGAGCCCTTTTCCCAGGCGCTCCTGTCGCTGTCGGCGACCGACGCCGAGACGATCGCGAGCTCACCGCCGCGATCCGCGATCAGCTTGCGCACCATATGGACGTCCCACACGGCGTGCAGGTTGAGGGTGCCGTAAGGCGGGTTGTCGCGTTCTCCAAAGAAGGACACCTGCACCCGGTTCCCGCCGCGGTCGCCCCGGCTGGCGGCGTGCAGCGGTTGATGGAGGTCGCCGATCAGATGCACGGCCCACTTGAGCGCCTCGTTGCGCTGCCGCGTCCTCGCGCGTTCGTCGCCGAGCAATTCGATCTGGCGAGCGAGCTGCGCTGAGGCGCAGCGGCCGCCGCGGCAGTACTTCGCGTACTCCGCGGCCCCGCACAGCGGGACATCGTCGTAGTGCCAGGAGCCGCGCCGCTTTCCCCACTCGAAATCCTTGATTTCATCGGCCCAGTTGGCGACCTCGCCCAGGGTGTGTCGGCCCGAGGACTGCCCGTCGGCCAGGCGGTCGGCCTGCAGAAGATCGAGAACTCGCGACTGCGCTTTGGGGTTCAGATACCGCTCGGCGATGTCGCCGACCATGCGGTGGCCTTCCGGGCCCCAGGCAAGCGCGCCTCGCGCCAGCGAAACCGCGAGCAGAGCGCAAAGGACCCGCGCATTCACTGCGGCTGAAAGCCGATGTCGCGGGCGAGCTTGCCGTATTTGGCATAGTCGCTCCTGATCATGTCGCCGAAAAATTCCGGCGGCTCGGTAACGATGATGAGTCCGGCCGCAATCATCTTGTCCGCGACGTCGGGCTGCTTCATGGCCCGGTTGATCTCCTCGTTCAGCCTGACGACGATCTCGCGCGGCGTCGCGGCGGGCGCGACATAGCCGAACCAGCCGCGCGAATCGTATCCGGGAACCGCTTCGGCGAAAATCGGCAATTCAGGCTTGTTCGGCACGCGCACCGGGTTGGTCACCGCGATCAGCCGCACCCGGCCCGAGAGCACGTGCGGGGAGAGGCTGGTGTAGGCGCCGATTCCCAACTGCACTTGTCCTCCCATGACATCGGTGATGATCTGCG
The DNA here is from genome assembly GCA_035637655.1 of Burkholderiales bacterium. Classification (GTDB taxonomy): domain Bacteria; phylum Pseudomonadota; class Gammaproteobacteria; order Burkholderiales; family SG8-39; genus VBDM01. The sequence goes on from DASPWT010000063.1 coordinate 25,412, forward strand.
CCGCGCCCTTGTAGGGAATGTGCTGGAACTTGAAGCCGCCCATCACGGCCAGATGCTCGAACGCGAGGTGCGGGAATCCGCCTTCG
>DASPWT010000064.1:0-10028 GCA_035637655.1 Burkholderiales bacterium
CCAGAACGCTCGCGTTCTTCGACTAGGCGCTTGCCGATTCGAAGTGCCCCCGTCGGGACGGCCAAGAGCTACGCCTCAGAGCGCTGCGAAGATCCGCGCCTCGGAGAGCGGCCCCTTCGAACGGATTCGCCTTCAGCGCCCCATTCGCGCGGGTCCGCCCCGACTCCCTGAATGGCCAAGCGCAGCAAATGTCGCAGCCGGCCGATCACGCCGCGGATGTCGGGCTTGCGCGCTTCGAGCCACTGCCTGTTTTCGCTCAAATAGATGGCGAGGATCAGCCAGGCGATCGTTTCCGGGTCCTCGTCACGCGTGATGCGTCCTGCTTCCTGCTTGCACCGGATCAACTCGCTCAACTTCGCCGCCAGCTGCGTTCGCCGGGCGCGGAAGCGTGCCGTTTCGATGCCCGCGTCCTCGCCGTGGGTGAGAAACTCGAACATCTCCCGCACTGCGTGGCGCGAGAATTCGGGCTCGCGTGCCCAGTATTGGAAGCGCGGGCGGAAGAATTCGACCACCTGGTCGATCAGCGGCCCTTTTCTGAAAGCCCTTTCCAAGGCGGGTTCGGTCAGCGCGTCCAGATCGTCGTTGACGACCATCATGAGGAGATCGCGCTTGTCTCGCGCGTAGACGAACAGGGTGCCGTACGCCACATCTGCTCGGGCCGCGATTTCGCGCGTGGTCGCCGCCTCGTACCCTTTCTTGCGGAACACTTCGCGCGCCGCCTGCTTGATGCGGCGCAGCTTCTCCTGCTTCCCGCGTTCGCGTCGTCCGGGCGGCTCGGCCGCCGCGCCTACGGCCCGGAGCGCCGTTCGCACCCTTTCATCCTTCATCGGTATCGACCGGAAAAACGCGCTCCCGGGACGGGCCAGGATCTTAATAATCGAACTATGGTCAAAATTGTACTATGATCACTTCTTCGAACCGGCGCCCCCGGAGTACGGGAAAGGGCCGACGCGCGTTCGGCGGCAAAGCGGGGGTCTCATGGTAACACGTGAACAAAACGAACTGCTTACACAGACCGGGCCCGGAACGCCGATGGGGCAACTCGTCCGGCGCTACTGGATTCCAGCGCTGCTCTCCGAAGAATTGCCCGAGCCCGATTGCCCGCCGGTGCGGGTCAGGCTGCTCTCGGAGCGCCTGATCGCATTTCGCGACACGCAAGGCCGGGTTGGGCTGCTCGATGAGTTCTGCGCGCACCGCCGCGCCTCGCTGTGGTTCGGGCGTAACGAAGAGAACGGCCTGCGCTGCGCTTATCACGGCTGGAAGTACGACGTGAGCGGGCAGTGCGTCGATGTTCCCTCGGTGCCGGGGGAGAGCGGCTTCTGCGGGAAAGTGAAGCTCAAGTCCTATCCGTGTGTGGAACGCGGCGGCGCGGTGTGGGCCTACATGGGCCCGCCCGAGGCGAGGCCGCCCTTCCCGGAATTCGAATGGGCGCTCGTGCCGCAGTCGCAACGCTTTGTCTCGAAGCGCCTGCAGGAATGCAACTACCTGCAGGCGATGGAGGGCGGCATCGATTCCAGCCACATCTCATCGCTGCACAGCGGCGAGATGGAGACCGACGTCCTGCACAAGGGGACGAAGGGCGCGCGATACCAGCGCGACGCACGGCCAAGATTCGAGGTGGCGGAATCTCCTGGGGGGCTCCTCATCGGCGCGCGGCGTAACGCCGACCCCGGCCATTACTACTGGCGCATCACGCAGTGGATCATGCCGTGGTACACGATGATCCCGCCCTACGGCGACCACGCGCTGCACGGCCACGCCTGGGTGCCGATCGACGACGAGAACTGCTGGGCGTGGAGCATGTCGCACCACCCGACGCGGCCGCTGAACGAGCTCGAGTGGGCGGCGATCAAGAGCGGCCAGAGCATCTACGCCGAGCTGGTTCCGGGGACGTACGGTCCGGCGGCAAACAAAGACAATGATTACCTGATCGACCGCGAAGGACAGAAGACTGGCCGCTACTACAGCGGCGTGAAGGGCATCTCCATGCAGGACGCCTCGATCCAGGAAAGCATGGGGCCGATCACCGACCGCACGCTCGAGTATCTCGCGCCTACCGACATCGCCATCGTGAAAGCGCGCCGACGCCTCCTCGACGCGATGGCCACGCTCGCAAAAGGCGGCTCACTCCCGGGCCTAGCCCCCGGAACGCATCGCGTGCGCTCCGCGTCCTTCGTCTCGTCGTCGACGCGCTTCAAGGACGCCGCCCAGGAGGCGAGGCTCGCCGCGGAAGCGGGCACTACGCACGTTTCCATCTAGATGAAGATCCGGGCCGCCGTGGCGCTCGAGGGCAAGCGTACCGAGGTGCGTGAGTTCGATCTTCCGCCGCTTCCGCCCGAGGGCGGCCTTCTGAAGATCGAGGCGGCCGGCGTGTGCGGCGCCGACTGGCCGTATTTTCTCGACTATCCGAAGGCCAAGGGGCCGCTCATCCTCGGCCACGAGAACGTCGGCTTCGTCGCGCAGGTGGGCAAGGCGGCGGCCGAGCGCTGGGGCATCAAGGAAGGCGACCGCGTCGCACTGGAGGAATATCTTCCATGCGGCCATTGCGAGTATTGCCGCAGCGCCGAGTTTCGCCTCTGCGATGCGACCGATACCCTGCTCGGCAACGGCGTGCGCTACGGTTCGACCCCCATCAGCGTCGCGCCTTCCCTCTGGGGCGGCTACAGCGAGTTTCAGTACCTTCATCCGAACGCGGTATTCCACAAGGTGCCGGCGCACGTTCCGGCTGAGCAGGCGGCGCTCGCGCTTCCGCTCGGCAACGGCGTCGAGTGGGCGGTTCTGCAGGGCGGCGCCGGAATCGGGCAGACGGTCGTGATCCAGGGTCCGGGCCAGCAGGGGCTCGCGTGCGCGATCGCGGCGAAAGAAGCCGGGGCTTCCTGCATCGTCGTCAGCGGCCTTTCGCGCGACGCGCACCGGCTCGCGCTCGCAAAAGAATTCGGGGCTCACCACGCGATCGACGCCGAGCGGGACGATCTGCTCGATGCGGTCGGGCAGGCGACGGGCGGCAGGATGGCGGACCTCGTGATCGACTGCGCCTCCGGCGGGCCTTTCACGGTGGTGTCCGCCATCCAGCTCGCGCGCAAGGGTGGACGCGTGGTCCTAGGCGGACAAAAGCGTCAGCGCATCCCGGATTTCGACAGCGATCTCTTGATCAAGAAATTCCTCACGGTGAAAGGCATGCGCGGACACAGCTACCAGTCGGTCGAGATGGCGCTAAGAATCATCGCGAACGGACGCTATCCGCTCGCGAAGATGTGCACGCACAGCTTCGCGCTCGCCGAAGTCGGCGAGGCCTTGCGCACCGTCGGCGGCGAGGGCCGGCCCGACGCGATTCACTGCAGCGTGGACCCGTGGCGATGACTGGCGAGGCAAGGACTGTGATCTCGATGACGACGAAATTTCTCGGGCATTTGACGGTGGCAGCCGGTCTGCTCCTTCCCGCGGCGCCGGCGCCCGCGCAGCCGTCCTATCCGGCTCCCGGCAGGATCATCGCCATCGTCGTGCCGTTTTCTCTCGGCACGGGGCCCGACATCCTCGCGCGCCTCGCGGGGCAAAAGCTCGGCGAGCGCTGGGGCGCACCGGTCATCGTCGACAACAAACCCGGCGCGAGCGGCAACATCGGCGCGGAGCTGGTCGCCAAAGCGCCGGGCGACGGCTACACGCTGATGATGACGGCGACTTCTTTCGCGCTCAACGCCGCGTTGAACAAATCGGCGCCCTACGATCCCCTCAAGAGCTTCGCTCCGGTATCGCTCGTCGCGACGGGGGCGCTCGCGTTCGCGACCAACACCGAGACTCCCGCGAAGACCCTGAAGGAATTCGTCGCTCTGGCGAAGGCGAAGCCGGGCGAGCTCAACTACGCGTCTTCCGGAAACGGTACCCCGCAGCATCTCACGATGGAGCTCTTCAAGCTCGCCGCCGGCGTCAACGTCACGCACATCCCCTACAAGGACAGCGCAACCGCGACCCGCGACCTGGCGGGCGGACACGTCAACGCGATGATCTTCCCGGTGAACACCGCGGCGCCGCTGGTGCGCGCCGGCAAGGCGCGCGCGCTCGCGGTGTTCGGCAACGAGCGCTCGTCGGTCTTCCCGGACGCGCCGACCATGAAGGAGGAGGGCTACACGAGCGTCGAGGCGCACGTGTGGTATGCGCTCTTCGCGCCCGCCGCGACGTCGCCGGAGACCGTGCAGAAGCTGAACGGCGAAATGAACGCGATTCTCGGCCTTGCCGACGTGAAGACGCTGCTCGCGAGGCAGGGCCTCGTCGCCGCCGGCGGCTCGCCGGATAAGCTCACCGAGATGGTAAGCGCGGAGCTCGCGCGCTGGACCCGCGTGATCGCGGAAGCGAAGATCAGGCGCGATTGACGCGCTAGGGCCTGATGCCCTCGTCGGCGATGTAGTCGCGGATGACGGTGTCGACGTCGGGATCGGGCTTGAAGCCCATCGCGAGCGCGCGGGGCGTTGCGAAGCGCACCGGCCAGGTCTTCACGATCGCCTGGATGCGCGCGTCGGGTTTCCACGATACGCGCTTGGCCACGTGGGACCCTGCGATCTTCCCCATGGCCGCGATCATCTCGGCGACCGTCACCGTGATCCCGGGCAGATTCACCACGCGGTTAGAACCCCAAGCTGAGGCTGGAAGCTCGTGCGCCAGGATGAAAGCCTCGACCACCTTGCGCGGTGAAAGCAGCCACACTCCGGTTTCGGGCCCGACCGGGCATTCGTAGGCGACGCCGTTGAGCGGCTCGCGGACCACCGCACTTGCGAACGAGGAGGCGGCGGCGTTCGGCTTGCCGGGGCGCACGACGATCGTAGGCAGGCGCAGCGACCTGCCGTCGATGAAACCCTTGCGTGAATAATCGCTCACCGCGTACTCGCCGATCACTTTCTGCGAGCCGTACGAGGTCTGCGGCGCGGGCGTGGTCGAGTCGTCGAGCACTTCCGGCAGCTCGCCGCCGAAGGCCGCGACCGAGCTCGCGAACACGAAGCGCGGGGGCCGCGCGGCCGCGTCGAAAATGCGGCGCGCCCGCTCCAGGACGCAGCGGATGCCGCCGAGATTCACGCGCATGCCGAGGTCGAAGTCGGACTCGGCGGCGCCGGAGACCACCGCGGCGAGATGAAAGATCGAAGTCGTGTCCGCAGCGATCGCGCGCGCAGCGAACTCCGGGTCGGAGATGTCGCCGGCGAGCGTTGCGAGGCGCGGGTCCTTCGGCAAATCGGCGGGAAAGGCCTGATCGACGAGCGTGAGACGCGCGATTCTCTCCGCGGCGAGCGTGCCGCGCGCGAGCAGCGCTTTGGCGAGCTTGAAGCCGATGAACCCGCCGCCTCCGGTGATGACGATTTTCATGTCAGGTACGACCCTCTAGAAAAACTGCCGCGGCAGCCACAGCACGATCCCGGGAACGTAAGTGCACACTACAAGCGCGGCCAGAAGCGGCACGAGCCAGGGCAGGATCGCCATGGTGGTGCGCTCCACCGACAGCCTCGCGGCACGCGACAGGACGAACAGCACCGTGCCGAGCGGCGGGTGCAGCAGTCCGATCATGAGATTGAGCACCATCACCAGGCCGAAGTGAACGAGGTCGATGCCCAGGGTCTTGCAGATCGGCACGAGGATGGGCACGAGCAGCGTGATCGCTGCCACGGGCTCGAGGAAGCACCCGATGAAGAGCATCAGGAGGTTCGCGAGCAGCAGGAACACCCAGGGCGTGTGGGTGAAGGCAAGCACCCAGGCTGCGACCGCGTCGGTCACGCGCGTGACGGTCAGCAGCCAGCCGAAGATCGAGGCGGCGGCGACGATGAGCAGCACCGTGGCGGTCGTCTCGATCGTGTCCATCGAGATCTTGACGAGCATCTTGATATCGATGGTGCGGTACCAGACGAGCCCCAGGGCGAGCGCGTAGGCCGAGGCGATGATCGCGCCCTCGGTCGGTGTGAACACGCCGGCGGTCATGCCTCCGAGCAGGATCACCGGGGTCATCAGCGCGAGGAAAGCGTCGGCGAAGGTGCTTCCGAGCGTGGACCAGGAAAACGCCGTGTCGCGCCCGTAGTTGCGCCGGTACGCGTACCAGGTCACGGTCGCCATCATGAAGAGGCCCATCACGATCCCCGGGATCACGCCGGCGAGAAAGAGCTGTCCTATGGAAACGCCGGCCATCATGCCGTAGATGACGAAAGGCAGCGAAGGCGGGATGATGGGCCCGAGCGTCGCCGAGGCGGCGGTCACGCCGACGGAGAAATCGATCGGATAGCCGTGGTCATTCATCGCCTTGATCTCGATCGTCCCCAGGCCCGCGGCGTCGGCGATCGCGGTTCCCGACATGCCGGCGAAGATCATCGAGCCGACGATGTTCACGTGCCCGAGTCCGCCCTTCAGCCATCCGACCAGCGCCAGGGCGAAGTTGTAGATGCGGTTGGTGATCCCCGCCGAGTTCATCAGGTTGCCGGCGAGAATAAAGAACGGCACCGCGAGCAAGGGGAACGAGTCTATGCCGCCGTACATGCGGTGGATGACGACGAAATCGGGAACCGTGCCCGAGAGCATCACGTAGGCGAGCGACGCGACCACCATCGCGAGGGCCACGGGGACTCCGGCGAGCATGAGGACGATGAAACCGACGAGCAGCACGGCGGTCACGCCTCGTCCTCCTGGAAGACATCCGGGCGCTCGAGCACGCTGTAGCCTTGCCGCCAGTTTCTCCAGGCCACCTGCAGAGCGCGGCCGAACATCAGCGCGAAGCCGATGAGCATGGCGCCGAACACGAGGCCGATCGGGAGCTCGACGATCGCCATTCTCTGCGACCCGATCTTATCCAGGAGGAGCCAGGTGAGCCAGGTCGCATAGCCGAAGAACGCGACGCGCACGAGGTCGACGAACACGGAGAGCGCGCGCCCGGCCGGGCGCGGCAGGAAGCGGTAGACGAAGTCCACCTGGATGTGGGTGTTCCGCCGCACCGCCATCGCTCCGCCGAGGAAAGTGACCGCGACGAGGAGGTAGCGCGCGATCTCCTCGGTCCAGCCCGCTGCGTCGTTCAGCGCGTAGCGGGTGAACACCTGGTAGAAGACCACGGCCGCGAGCGCCCAGAACACGGCGAGCACGATCCAGTCCTCCCAGCCGTAGATCGAGAGGCGGACTTCCTCGTCGGTGACGTGGAAGCGGCCGTCGGCGCCGAGGACGTGTTCCCCGGTCCGCTCGGGAGCGGCGCTCATCGCCGGATTCGGTTCGGGCGGCCTACCGGATCGCCTGCAGCTGGTCGTAGGTCTCGCGCGGCCAGGGCAGGGCGTTTCCGTCCGGGAGCTTTCCGGTCTGGTAGTACTTCTGCACCGCATCCATGAACGGGCGGCGATCGACTTTCACCACGGTCTTGCCGCGCTTGGCGAACTCTCCGGCGAGGCGGGCCTCGATGTCGATGATCTCGCCGGTCGCGCGTACCGCCGCTTCCTTGTAGACGGCCTCGAATATCTTCCGGTCGGACTCCGACAGCTTCGCCCACAGCGGCGCGCCGATGATGGTGAGCAGCGCGTCGGTGATGTGCGCGGTGAGGTTGATGTGCGACTGCACCTCGTAGAACTTCTTCGCGTCGATCGTGGGCAGCGGATTCTCCTGCGCCTCCACCGTGCCGTTCTGCAGCGCGAGGTAGACCTCGGCAAAGGCGATCGGGGTGGGGTTGGCTCCGACCGCGCGGGGAAAGAGCGTGTAGAGCGGCGCATCCGGCACGCGTATTTTCAGGCCCTTCATGTCCTCGGGGCGGTTCAGCGCCTTGTTGGCGGTGGTCTGGCGGTTGCCGTAGTAGGTGATCGCCACCACCGTGTTGCCGCCGGAGGCCTTCTGGTAGCCCGCGGAGAGCGCGCGGAAGAGAGGCGACTCGGCGTACTTCTTCCAGTGGTCGAAGTCGCGGAACATGAAAGGCGCGCCCCCGATCGAGATCGGCCCGTGGCTGCGCCCCGCGAAAAGCTGCCCGGTGTAGATCATGTCCACCGTCGCGAGCGTCAGGCTCTGGTTGATCTGCGTCTCGTTCCCGAGCGACGACGCCGGGAACACGTCGACGACGTAGCGGTTTGCGGTGCGCTTGGCGATCTCGCCCGCCGCCCACAGCGCGGCGCTGTGGTACGGCTCGCTCGTTTCATATACGTGCGCGAACTTGAGCTTCTGCTGCCCGAGCGCGGCGGACGGCGCGGCGAGGGCAAGGACGAGCGCAGGGAGAACGGACAGATGGCGGGTGACGGACATGGGTTCCTCCTTTACCGGGTGGCGGGGCGAGCGTATCAAAGTTTGAGCAGGCTGGGCAGCCAAAGCGAAATGGCCGGCACGTAGGTGATGATCAGCAGCGCCATGCACATCGCGCCGTAGAACGGCCAGAGCTCCTTCGAGACCTGCTCGATCGTCACCTTGCCGATGGCGCAGCCGACGAACAGCGTCGGCCCCACCGGCGGCGTGATGAGGCCGATTCCGAGGTTGATCAGCATGATCATTCCGAAATGGACGGGGTCGACGCCCAGCTTGATCATCATCGGCAGCAGGATCGGCGTGCAGATGAGCAGCATGGGCGCAAGGTCCATGAAAGTGCCGAGCGCGAGCAGCAGGATATTGACCAGAAACAGCATCACGTACTTGTTGTCGGTCAGCGTGAGGAAGAACGCGGTCGCCTTGGCGGGGAGCTGCATCAGCGCCATGAGGTAGCCGAACGCCACGGAGAAGCCGATCAGCATCATCACCATCGCGACCGTTTTGACCGTCCGGTGGACGAGGTGCGGAAGCTGGCTCCATTTGCAGTCGCGGTAGACGAACATCGTCACGAGGAACGCGTAGATGCAGGCCACCGCCGCCGACTCGGTGGCGGTGAAGATCCCGGAGAGGATGCCTCCGAGGATGATGACGATGGTGACCAGGCCCCAGACGGAGTCGAGCGCGATCTTCAGCGAATCGCGCAGCGAGATCGGGTCGCCGCGGGGGAAGTTGCGCTTCCTGGCGATCAGGAGCACCAGCACGACCAGGCACAAGCCGAACAGGAGGCCCGGGAAGATGCCGGCCATGAACAGGTGCGCGATCGAGATGGTGCCGCCCGCCGCGATCGAGTAGATGACGGAGTTGTGCGAAGGCGGGAGCACGATCGCCTGCACCGAGCCGCAGATGGTGATGTTGGTGGCGAACACGCGCGGATAGCCGCGCTTGATCATCTCCGGAATCATCACCGAGCCGATGGAGGCGGTGTCGGCCACCGACGAGCCCGAGATGCAGCCGAACAGGGTCGAGGCGACGATATTGACGAGCGCGAGGCCGCCGCGGATCCAGCCGACGAACACGCGCGCGAGGTTCACCAGGCGCCGCGCCATGCCGCCTTCGGCCATGATCGCGCCGGCCAGCACGAAGAAGGGGATGGCGAGCAGCGAAAAATTGTCCACGCCGTCGGAGATCTTGAGCATGACCGCCTCGAGCGGGATGTCGATCCACAGCGCGGCGGCGAGCGCCGAGAGGCCGAGCGAGTACGCGACCGGGACTCCGACCGCGCACAGGAGCGTGAACACCGCGAGCAGGATGAGGATGTCCACGCGCTACTCCAGGTCCAGCGGCTGGTCGCTGTACATGATCGAGGTGCGCGGCGGCTCGCCGCACCAGACGCGCTCGACGATGAAGAGCACCGTGATCAGGCCTCCGACGGGAATGGGCAGGTAGGTGATGCCGACCGACAGGCCGGGAAACTCGGCGATGACCTGGTGCCAGGTCACGACGACGAGATGGGCGCCGTAGCCGAGCATGAACAGGGCGGTGGCCAGCATGCACACATCGACCAGCGCCAGCATCGCCTTGCGGGTTTTTTCGTTCACCGCTTCGAGGAGCGCCACCACCGCCATGTGCAGGTTGGCGCGGTAGACCGCTGCGCCGCCGACGAACGAGAACAGCACCATCAGCAGCACGGCGAGCGGCTCGGGCCAGCTCGCCGCCGAATTCATCGCGTAGCGCATGAACACCCCGTAGGGGATGATCAGCGTGATCACGACCAGGGCGAGCCCGGAGATCCCGACGCA
>DASPWT010000065.1:0-12852 GCA_035637655.1 Burkholderiales bacterium
CACGGCAGTCGGCTGCTCCAGCCTTTCCTTCAGCGCATAGAAGGTGAGCAGAAATCCAACCCGTAGCTGGTGCTCGACTTGGGCGCCGCGCTCGCCGCGAACGACGAGGTGACGATCGTTGGCGCGCCGAGCGGCGGCTAGAAACTCCCTCCCCGCTTGCGGGAGAGGCAGGGGTGAGGGCGGTCAATCCCGGAAATTCTGGAACTGCAGCGGAATATCGGTGACCGACTTCCGCACGAGCGCAATCACCTCCTGAAGGTCGTCCCTCTTTGCGCCCGAAACGCGCACCGCGCTTCCCTGGATGCTCGCCTGCACCTTCATCTTCGAGTCCTTGACGAGCTTCACGATGCTCTTCGCCTTCTCCTGCTCGATGCCGACCTTGACGTGGATCGGCTGCTTCACCTTGGTGCCGCCGATCTTCTCGACGCTCTTCGTGTCGAACATCCGCGCGTCCACGCTGCGTTTTGCGCACTTGGTCAGGAATACGTCGGTCACCTGCTTCAGCTTGAAGTCGTCGTCCGCGTAGAGCGTCAGCACCAGCTCGGCCTGCTCGATGCGCGCGTCCGATCCCTTGAAATCGAAGCGGTTCGCGATCTCCTTGTTCGCCTGATCGACGGCGTTCTTGAGTTCGACCTTGTTGACTTCGGAGACGATGTCGAAAGAGGGCATTGCAGATTCCCCGCGGGTGGATGCGGAATTATACAGATGATTGTGCGAGACATTTCCGACAAGCGTAGACTCACACGCCCGGCCAAACAAGCACAACACATGACAGTCCAATGAAGTGCATTGCCTACAACGACGGATACAAGTACCAGCTCAAGGAGACCTACACCATCGCAATCGACGTAAAGCCAGCGGCACCCATCGATACGGAATACATAGACCTCGATACCGAAGGAAATCTCACCCTTGCCAAAGGCTATGCGTGGGATGGCCCATCCGGACCAACGATCGATACGCTGACATTCATGCGCGGCTCACTGGTTCACGATGCGTTGTATCAGCTGATGCGAGAGAGTCGCCTAGACCACAAAGTACATAGAGAGGCGGCCGATCGCACTCTTCAGAAGATTTGCAAGGAAGACGGCATGTGGTCTTTGCGCGCTTGGTGGGTTTATCACGGAGTTCGGCTGTTCGCAGATCCAGCAGCCGAACCAGCGGACAAACGGCCAGTCACCCGTGCACCAAAAAGTTGTCAGCCATGAACCCCGGCTGAAGCCCGTATTATCGCCAAGTCGGGCGCGCACCGCATGGAATCCGGCGTATGATCGCGCGTCTTCGGGCGGAGCGAGGAGCCAGCCGAGCTCCCGCGGGTCCGCCCGGCTTGAAGGAGGTTTCATGGCAAAGTGGGTACGCGTCGCCCATCAGGGGCGGGAATACATCGGCAAGCTCGAGGGCGACACCGTCCGGGTGCACTCGGGCAGCATGTTCGCGGGCGCTGAGGCGACGTCCCAGGCGTTTCCCCTCGCCGCCGCGAAGCTGCTCACGCCGAGCGTGCCGGGCAAGATCGTCGCGCTGATCGACAACTATCACGAGCTCCTCACCAAGCTCGACCACGCGGTCCCATCCGAGCCTCTGTATTTTCTCAAGGGCAACAACTCGGTCCTCGCGCACGGCGAGACCATCCGCGCGCCGAAATCCTATGGCGGAAAGGTGGTGTACGAGGGCGAGCTCGGCATCGTCATCGGCAGGCGCACGAGCGGCGTGATCGAGGGCGACGCGGCGAGGCACATTTTCGGCTACACCTGCATCAACGACGTCACCGCGATCGAGATCATCGCGAAGGACCCGGTGTTTGCGCAATGGACGCGCGCGAAGAGCTTCGACACCTTCGGGGTGTTCGGTCCCTGCATCGAGACCGAAGTCGATCCCAGCAAGCTCACCGTGAAGACCATCCTCAACGGCCAGGAGCGCCAGAACTATCCGCTTTCGGACATCGTCTTTCCCCCGGAGAAGCTGGTGAGCCTGATTTCCCAGGACATGACGCTCGAGGCGGGCGACGTGATCGCCTGCGGCAGCTCGGTGGGCGTTGGCTCGATGACGCCCGGAAGCACGGTGAGCATCGAGATCGAGGGCGTCGGCACGCTCACCAACAAGTTCGAATAGCTCAGCGCCTTTTCCGGCGCCGGTTCGCGGCGATGCGCATCCGCAGCGCGTTCAGGCGGATGAATCCGCAGGCGTCGGCCTGGTCGTAGGCGCCGCGGTCGTCCTCGAAGGTCGCGATCCCGGGATCGAAGAGCGAGTCCGCCTTCGAGTCGCGGCCGACGACGGCGACGTTACCTTTGTAGAGCTTGAGCCGCACCCGCCCGTTCACGCCGCGTTGCGAGGCGTCGATCAGGGTCTGAAGGAGGGCTCGCTCCGGGCTCCACCAGTAGCCGTTGTAGATGAGCGAGGCATAACGCGGCATCAGCTCGTCCTTGAGGTGGGCGACCTCGCGGTCCAGACAGATCGACTCGATCGCACGGTGCGCTTTCAGCATGATGGTGCCGCCCGGCGTCTCGTAGCAGCCGCGCGACTTCATGCCGACGTACCGGTTCTCGACCAGGTCCAGCCGCCCGATGCCGTGCTTTCCGCCGAGGCGGTTCAGCTCCGCGAGCACCTTTGCGGGGCCGAGCTTCCTGCCGTTCACTGCGACGATGTCGCCCCCCCGGTATTCCAGCTCGGCGACCTCGCCGCGCCTGGGAGCCTTTTCCGGCGACACGGTCCAGCGCCACATGTCCTCCTCGGGCTCGCGCGAAGGGTCCTCGAGGACGCGGCCCTCGTAGGAGATGTGGAGCAGATTCGCGTCCATCGAGTAGGGAGACCCGCCCTTTTTCCTGCCTTCGATCGGGATGCCGTGCTCCTCCGCGTATTCGAGCAGCTTTTCCCGGGAGCCGAGCGTCCACTCGCGCCAGGGGGCGATCACCCGGATATTCGGCTCGAGCGCGTAGTAGCCGAGCTCGAAACGCACCTGGTCGTTGCCCTTGCCGGTTGCGCCGTGCGCGACGGCGTCCGCTCCGGTCTTGCGGGCGATCTCGATCTGCCGCTTGGCAATGAGCGGGCGGGCGATCGAAGTTCCCAGAAGATACTCGCCCTCGTAGATCGCGTTCGCGCGGAACATGGGAAACACGAAGTCGCGCACGAACTCTTCGCGCAGGTCGTCCACGAAGATCTCCTTCACGCCGAGCTTCCGCGCCTTTTTCCGCGCGGGCTCCAGCTCCTCGCCTTGGCCGATGTCGGCGGTAAACGTGACCACCTCGCAGCCGTAGCTGTCCTGCAGCCACTTGAGGATGACCGAGGTGTCCAGGCCGCCGGAGTAGGCGAGGACGACCTTCTTCACCTTGTCTTTCACCTTCTCACCTTTTTGTCTTTGTCTTTCTCTACCTTGCCGAGCAGGAGAAATTCCATCAGCGCCTTCTGGGTGTGCAATCTGTTCTCGGCCTCCTCCCAGACGACGCTCTGCGGCCCGTCGATGACCTCGGCGGCGACTTCCTCGCCGCGGTGCGCCGGCAGGCAGTGCATGAACAGCGCGTCTTTCTTCGCCGCGCGCATCATGTCTGCGTCCACCTGCCAGTTCTCGAAATCGCGCCTGCGTTCTTCCTTTTCCGCTTCGAAGCCCATGCTGGTCCAGACGTCGGTGGTGACGAGGTCGGCGCCGCGCGCGGCGTCCATCGGGTCGGCGAAGCTCTCGTAGTTCGCGTCGCCGTAGATTCCGGCGCGCTCGGGCTCCACCTCGTAGCCCGGCGGGGTCGAGACGTGCACGTTGAAATCGAAGATCGTCGCCGCCTGAAGCCAGGTGTTGCACACGTTGTTCGAGTCACCGATCCACGCCAGCGTCTTGCCCCGGATCGGCCCGCGCTGCTCGATGTAGGTGTAGATGTCGGCGAGCACCTGGCAGGGGTGGTACTCGTTGGTAAGGCCGTTGATCACCGGGACGCGCGAGTTCGCCGCAAAGCGCGAGAGGATCTCCTGCTGGAAGGTGCGGATCATGACCAGATCGCACATTCGCGAGATCACCTGCCCGGCGTCCTCGACCGGCTCCCCCCGCCCAAGCTGCGAGTCCCTCGTATACAGATAGATCGCCGCGCCGCCGAGCTGATGCATGCCCGCCTCGAACGACAGGCGCGTGCGCGTCGAGGGCTTCTCGAAGATCATGGCGAGGGTGCGGTCTTCGAGAGGCCAGTAGCGCTCGTAGCGCTTGAACTTGTCCTTGATCCAGCGCGTGCGCGCGAACAGATGCTCGTACTCCTCGCGCGAGAAGTCCTTGAACTGCAGGTAGTGCCGCAGCCGGGCCTGCGCCTTTTTCATGCGCGCGCGGATACGGCGGTCGGGGCTTGAGCGAGGAACGAGCGCACGAGCGGCACCAGGATGGCAAGCACCTGGCGGGCCTCGCCTTCGTTCATGATGAGCGGCGGCAGCAGGCGGATGACGTTGTCCATCGTGACGTTGATCAGAAGGCTCTCTTCAAGCGCGCGCTTGACCAGATCTCCGCAGGGCCGGTCGAGCTCGACGCCGATCATCAGGCCGTGGCCGCGAACCTCTTTCACCCCCGGACGGCCCGCGAGCGCCTCGCGAAGCCCGGCGAGCAGAATCCCGCCGATGCGCCCGGCGTTCTTCATGAGACCTTCTTCCTCGATGGCGGCAAGCGTCGCGAGGGCTGCCGCGCAGGCAAGCGGATTACCCCCGAATGTGGAGCCGTGAGTTCCAGGTTTGAACACCTCGGCCGCCGCTCCACGGGCGAGGCACGCTCCGATCGGCACGCCCGAGGCAAGGCCCTTCGCGAGCAGCACGACGTCGGGCTCGATTTCAGCGTGCTGATAGACGAACCATTTGCCGGTGCGGCCCAGGCCGCACTGGACTTCGTCCACCATGAGCAACCAGCCCTGGCGTTCGCACAGCTCGCGCAGATCGCGCAGGTACTGCATCGTGGAAATATTGATTCCGCCTTCGCCCTGGATCGGCTCGACCAGCACCGCGACGACGCTCTTGTCGTGTGAAGCGACCTGGCGCACCGATTCGATGTCGTTGAACGGCACACGCACGAAGCCCGGCACCAGGGGCTCGAATCCCTGCTGCACTTTGCGATTGCCCGTGGCCGAGAGCGTCGCGAGTGTCCTGCCGTGGAAGGCCTTGTCCATGACGACGATTCCGGGACTCTCCACTCCCTTGCCGTGGCCGTACAAGCGCGCGAGCTTGATTGCCGCCTCGTTGGCTTCGCAGCCGGAGTTGCAGAAGAACGCGTTCTCCATGCCACTGATCGCCGCGAGCTTGTCCGCGAGTCTTTCCTGCTCGGCAATACGGTAGAGGTTGGAGGCGTGGATCAGACGCGAGCTTTGCTCCGCGATCGCTCGCGTCAGTTTCGGGTGGCCGTGGCCGAGCGTGTTGACCGCGATTCCCGCGAGCGCATCGAGGTACTTCTTGCCGGATTCGTCCCACACCCACACGCGCTCGCCGCGGGTAAAAGCGACCGGAATCCGGCTGTATGTGTTCATCGAATGAGACATGAAATCACCCGTTGGTGTTTACGGCGCAGCGAAACGCTTGCGCCAAAATCCTCTGGAACGCGCCGCAAGGCGCGGGCGCTTATTGCCGCGCTCGGCGTCGTCGGGTGTCGGGCCGAATGGGCGAAGCCGCGGCGCCTGCGTGACGCGCTGGCCGGATAAAAGTCATCTCGTCGCCCTGTGCGATAATCGAATTGCTCTGAAGGGCGAGTAGCTTAGCACAATGAGTTCGGCATGGGAACGCGCCTGACGGTATTCAATCAGAAGGGCGGGGTCGGCAAGACCACCACCGTGCTGAACTTGGGCGCGGCGCTCGCGCGGCGAGGAGCGGTGCCGCTGCTGGTGGACCTCGACGCGCAGTCGCATCTCAGCTCGATCCTCAACCCGGGAGCCTCCAGCGGGGAAAGTCTGTTCGCGTACTTCAATGCAGGCAAGCCGCTCAAGGAAGTTGCCCGGCCGATTCGCTTCGGCGGCGAGCTCATCCCGGCGCACATGGAGATGCTCAAGGTGGATTCATTGTTCGGCAAGGGGCCGGACATCCTGAACAAGCTCAAGCGGGGGCTGGATGCGGGCTGGGACGGCAAGCGCCCGGTGCTGATCGATTGCTGCCCGATGCTCGGGGTGCTGTCTCTCTCGGGGATTTTCGCCTCCGAACGGGTTCTGATCCCGATCTCGACCGACTACCTCGCCCTGAGAGCAGCGCTCGCGCTCGAAAAGACTCTGCGCGCGCTCGAACAGGTGCTGAAGCGGCGCGTCGAGCGCCGCTACCTTTTGACGCGATTCGACACGCGCCGGCGCATGTCGCACGACATTGCCGGACAGCTCGCCGCGCGGTTCGGAGCGGAATTGTGCCTGACGCGCATCACCGAAACCGTGAGCGTCGCGGAGAGCCCCGCGCTCGGCAAGGACATTTTCAGCCATGCGCCCGACAGCCGCGGGGCGCAGGACTACGCGGGCCTGCTGGAGGAGTTGCTGTCTTCGGGATTTCTCGAGGCGTCGTGCGCGCCCGGCGCTACTTGCTGATCAGGGAAACAATCTCTTCGAAGCTCGTTCCGTCCGGGGCACCCGGGGCCGGTGTCAAGCTCGGCTGCATCACCGCGGGCTGCATGACGCTGCGTTCCAGAATCTCGCAGTAGAGGTACATCTGCCGAAGCTTTCTCTCGGCGTCGGCTTCGTCGCGGCCGTGGATCATGAGGTGCTCGACCACCAGGCCCTGCCGCGTGCGGATGCGAAAACCGAATTTGGTCGTGTTCAATGACGGGAGCATAATTTACTCGGAAATGCCTGTATAACATACCATTTTCGAGGTTGCAAGGCCGCATCAACGGGTCGATGGGTGTTTCAACCGATGCGGCGCAGGCTGCGCTCCTCGGCCGGCTTCAATACCCGGAGGCAAGGCAGATAGCCGTCATAAACGATCCCGTGAAGCTCCACCCGCTTCTGGGACCTCAGCAAACCGACCAGATACTGGACGATCTCGCGTGTGATGATCTGCCCGGGCACGAGCACGGGGATGCCCGGCGGGTAGGGGACGATCTGGTCGGCGCACGCCCGGTCGAGCAGCTCCCGCCGGATGTTGTCCTTCTCGTCGACCAGGGGCACCAGCTCTCCGCCGCAATAGAAGGCATCGCGCGGCAGGTAGCGCAGCCGGGTGAACCCCGGGATTTCCGGGAACCGGTACAGGCGGCGCGGCGAGCGGCCCTCGCGGGCGACGCGCATGAGCGCGTCGTACAGGCGCGAGACTTTGCTGCGCGTCGTGCCGATCGTGAGCAACAGGGTCAGCGTATTGAAGGTGGATTTCTCGACCTGGATGTTGTAGCGGTCGAACAGCTCGCGCTGCAAATCCTCCACCGTGTAGCCGCAGCTCGAGATGTCCACGGTCACCTTGGTCGGGTCGAGAAGGATGTTGTCCCGCCTGACCTCCTCCGGAAGAAGTTGGTCGAGGTCGAGCACCCGGAAAACCCCGGTCGAGTTGATCTGGGCGCGCAGCTCCTGCGAGAGCGCGAGCGTGCGCGAAAGGAGCTTGTAGCCTTCCATCATCGCCTGCTTCCGCGCCACGTCCAGGCTCGCGATCATGCTGTACTGGGGGCTGGTCGACGTGTGCATGTTGAAGTTCTCCCGGAACAGGTGCTCGTTGAAGCCGGGATCGTTCACGTGGATCATCGAGGCCTGCGAGAAAGCCGAGAGCACCTTGTGCGTGCTTTGCGTGGCGTAATCCGCCCCGGCCTCGAGCGCCGTGGGCCGGAACGCGGGATGGAAGCGCGCGAACCCGTACCAGGCTTCGTCCACGATCACCTTGATGCCCTTCGCGTGCGCCGCCTCGACGATGGGCGCGAGGTCGTAGCGCAGCCCGTCGTAGGTGCAGGAGGTGAGGATGATCGCCTGGGCGTCCGGGTGTCTGCGGATCGCGGAAAGGATGGTCTTCTTGGGTACCGGACCGTAAAGGCTGTACTTGGAGTTGATCGAGGAATCGAGATAGATCGGATGGCCGCCGGAGAGCACCACGCCGTGATGCACCGACTTGTGACAGTTGCGGTCGAGAAGCAGCTTTTCGCCGGGGGCGAGCAGCGTCTGGAAAATGACCTTGTTCGAGGTCGAAGTGCCGTTGGTCGCAAAGAAGGTGCGGCGCGCGCCGAAGGCCTTGGCCGCAATGGTCTGAGCCTCGGCGATCACGCCGGTGGGCTCCATCAGCGAGTCGAGCATCTTCACCGACACCGAAAGATCGGCGTCGAAGATATGCTCGCCCATGAAATCGTAAAAGTCGTTGACCCAGGGGCTGCCGCGCAGCGACTCGCCGGAGGAGTGGCCCGGCGTGTGCCAGGAGTCTTTCGCCATCCAGACGTAGTTCTTGAGCTGGTCGTAAAACGGCGTTCGCGAACGCTCCTGGACCTGCGCGTTGAGAATCCGGTACATGCCGCGGTAATCGCGCTCCTCGCGGTAGAAGTAGCCGTCCACCGCCTCCGCGAAGAGGGCATCGACGATCTCGTCCTCGTGCTCCTGCGCGATCAGGATGTAGACGTCGAGCTCGGGCCGAAAGCGCGTGACGCGCTGCACGAGCTCCAGCGCCGACATCTCCTTCTTGGGGCTCTTCTGATTGAGGGTGTAGAGCTTGTCGTCGACCACGACGGCCTGGAGATCGCCGTCCTCCTCGATCGCGGCGAGCGCTTCGCGCGCCGTGGTGACGCCGGAAAACGTGATGCCGAGCGGATTGTCGAGCGAGCGTGCGGCGGCGTTCAGGCCCTTGACGAATTCCCTGAGCACGAGCGGCTCGTCGTTGATGATGAGGACCCGGCTGACCGGTTTTTTCATGAAACGGCCCGAAGAAGGGACCGAAACCCCTTCAGTGGAATAGGCGGTCGAGCCGCGCCGCTGCGCGCTTGATCCGGCTTATCCCGGCATCGTCTTGAGTCGCGCGGCGAGCCGGCTCTTGTGCCGCGCTGCTTCGTTCTTGTGGATGACTCTCTTGTCGGCGATGCGATCCATGATCCCCGAGGCTTCGCTGAAAATCTTCCGCGCGGCGGCCTTGTCGCCGGCGGCGATCGCCTTGGTGACGCTTTTGATCGCGCTGGTCAGCGCCGAGCGCAGGCTCGCGTTGTGCTTGCGCCGCTTCTCGGCCTGGCGGGCCGCCTTGCGCGCGCCCTTTGTATTCGCCATGTCAATTCCCGAACGAAAGGGCGCAATTGTAATCGGTGCGGCAATGCGGCGCAAGGTTTCCCGCCGATGAAAGCTATAATTCCCACATGAATTTGTTGAAAGCGCTCGCGACCGTGAGCAGCATGACGCTCGTGTCGCGCATTCTCGGGCTGGTCCGGGATGTACTGATCGCGAAGCTTTTCGGCGCAGGGCCCGCGACCGACGCTTTTTTCGTCGCTTTCCGCATCCCCAACCTGCTGCGGCGCCTGTTTGCCGAGGGCGCTTTCTCGCAGGCCTTCGTTCCGGTGCTCTCGGAGTACAGGACCCGCCGCGGCGACTCGGAAACGAAGCTGCTCGTCGATCGCACCGCGACGCTGCTCGCTCTCGCGCTTCTCGCGGCGACGGCGCTCGGCGTCGCGGCGGCGCCGCTCATCATCTACGTGAGCGCGCCGGGGTTCGCGGCAACGCCCGCCAAGTTCGACCTCACCGTGGCGATGCTGCGCATCACTTTTCCCTACATTCTGTTCATCTCGCTCGTTTCCCTCGCCGGCGGCATCCTAAACACCTGGAGCCGCTTCGCGATACCGGCGCTGAGCCCGGCGCTGCTCAATCTCTCCTTTATTTTCGGGGCGCTGTTTTTCGCGCCCTATTTCGCGCCGCCGGCGATGGTGCTCGCCTGGGCGGTATTTGCCGGCGGGGCGCTGCAGCTCGGGCTGCAAGTCCCGGCGCTGGCGAGAATCGGCATGCTCCCTCGGCCGAAGCTGTCGTTTTCGGACCCCGGAGTGCGGCGGATTCTTCTGTTGATGGGGCCGGCGGTGCTTGGCGTGTCCGTCGGCCAGATCAGCCTCCTCATCAACACCATATTCGCTTCGTATCTCGAGGATGGCAGCGTCTCATGGCTCTACTATGCGGACCGGCTGATGGAATTCCCCACTGGGCTGCTTGGCGTGGCGCTCGGCACGATCTTGCTGCCAAGCTTGTCCAAGTATCACTCCGCTTCGGACGAAAGCGAGTATTCAAAGCTGCTCGACTGGGGCCTGCGTCTGACGCTCATCCTCGCGGCGCCAGCGGCTGTCGCGCTGGCCTTGCTCTCGGTGCCGCTCGTCACGACCTTGTTTCACTACGGGCAGTTCGGGGAGCGCGACGTGTGGATGACGCGCCAGGCGCTCATGGCGTACAGCGCGGGGCTCCTCGGCCTCATCCTCGTCAAAGTGCTGGCGCCGGGCTTTTATGGGCGGCAGAATATTGCGACGCCCGTCCGAATCGCCATCGTAACCCTGGTTGCCACCCAGCTCATGAACGCCGCCCTGATCGTTCCCCTCAAGCACGCGGGACTTGCGCTCGCGATCGGGCTCGGCGCCTGTCTCAACGCCGGCTTGCTTTACCGCAAGCTCCGTGAGTACGGTATTTATCATCCGCAAGCGGGATGGGGGATGTTCACGCTCAAGGTAGCGGCCGCTCTGGCGACAATGGCGGTCGTGTTGTGGCTTGCGATGGGACCTGGGCGCTGGTGGCTCGGCGCTTCCGGAGCGACGCGGGCCGCCGCGATTGCGGGTCTCGTGCTCCTCGGAGGAGTGGCGTATTTCGGCGCTCTTTGGATTCTCGGATTCCGGCTGAGGGACTTTTCGAGACGCGCCGCGTGAACGCCCGGCTCGAGCATTTCGCAGAAATCGTTTCGCGGGATCAGTTCAATCTCGCCGAAGCGAGCCTCATGCTCGCCCAGGACATTTACCCGGAGCTGGACATTCCCGGGTACCTTTCCAAGCTCGACGGCATCGCGATCGCCATCAAGAAGCGCCTCGCGGGCGACGCCTTTTCCGAGCAGAGGGTGCTCGCGCTGAACTACTACCTGTTCAACGAAATGCGCTTCTCGGGCAACCTGGTGGATTATTACGATCCGCGCAACAGCTATCTGAACGAGGTCATGGAGCGCCGCACCGGGATTCCCATCACCTTGTCCATTCTCTATCTGGAAGTCGGCAAGCGTCTCGGCCTCAACCTGAAGGGGGTTTCCTTCCCCGGGCATTTCCTCGTCAAGCTCGCGGTCAAGCGCGGTCAGCTCGTGCTCGACCCCTTCACCGGGGGGGAGGCGCAGTCCGAGTCCGACCTGCGCCAGCGCCTCGCGCAGGTTCTGCCCTCCGGGAAGGCGGAGCAGGCGCAGCTCGACCCGTATCTGGAGCCGGCGACCCCGCGCCAGATCATCGCGAGGGTCCTGCGCAACCTGAAGAACATCTACACGCAGACGGGAAAGCTCGAACAGGCGCTCGCCGTCATGCACAGGATGCTGCTCGTGATGCCGGAGTCGGCCGAGGAACTTCGAGATCGGGGACTGGTGTACCGGCAGCTCGAATGCTTCCGGCCAGCGCTGTCCGACCTGCAGAACTACCTGCGGCGGCGGCCGCAGGCGCCGGACGCGGCTGAAATCCACGAAAAGATTCTGGAGCTCAGGCAGGCAGCCACGCGTCTTAACTAACCGGCCAGTCTCGCTTCGATTTTTTTCAGAACGTCGCGCTTCAAGCCGAGTGCAAAGAACACCTCGGCCACGAGAAAAATCGGCGCGACGAATATCTGGAATAAATTGTCGGCGAGCGCCGGCTTGCGGCCTTCGAAGACGTGGCCGATCAGCTGGAAGATCCAGCCCCCGACGAAGAAAATCCCGAACCAGATCCAGCCCGAGGCGATGCCGTTTCCGGCGGCGAGCTTCGCGGCGTAGAAGAGCGCACCGGTCGCGACCGCCGTGGCGAGAGCGAGAGGCACGTCGAGCAGGAAGTAGTACGCGAGGACCGCCGCGGTGAAGAGGTGGGCCAGGGAGAGTCCTTCCCCGAGCGGAACCCAGTTCATCGGGATCAGGATCGCGAAAATGATCGCAGGCACGCCCACGAAGTGCGTGAGCTTGTTCCAGCGGTTGCGGTGATAGGCGGCGTAGATCGCCATCTGTTCGTCGAGGGTCTTCATGTCGCTCTCCGTGATCCGCGCATCTTACCCCGGGACCCTCGCGCAATTTTTGGCGAGAAGGAAAGCCGCTATAATTCAAAACCTTGTGTTTATTCCTGGCGCTTCATGCTGCTCACCCACGGCAGTTCCGATGCGGTCCTGCCTGCGGTTGCGCTGACCGTCGGCAATTTCGACGGCATCCATCGCGGACACCAGGCGATGCTGCAGCGCCTCCTCGCCGGGGCGCGCAAGCGCGGCCTGACGAGCTGCGTGCTCACGTTCGAGCCCCATCCGCGCGAGTTCTTCGCGCCGCTGGCGGCGCCCACGCGCTTGACTTCGCTGCGCGAAAAGCTCGAGCTGCTCGCGGCGCACGGGGTGGAGCGCGTGCACGTTCTGCGTTTCAGCCGCTCGTTCGCGGCGCTTGCGCCCGAAGCTTTCGTCGAGCAGGTGCTGGCGAAACAGCTCAGGGCGCGCTGGCTCCTGATCGGCGAGGACTTTCGTTTCGGAGCGAAGCGCGCCGGCGATCTCGCCTTGCTAAATAAGCTGGGCGCCCTTCACCGATACGCGGTCGAAACCATGCCGACGGTGTTGCACGCCGGCGTGCGGGTATCGAGTTCCGCCGTGCGCGCCGCTCTCGCCGCGGGCAATCTCGCAGCGGCGGAAGAGCTGCTCGGCCGGCCGTACAGCATCAGCGGCCGCGTGGTCCACGGCGACAAGCTGGGGCAGAAGCTCGGGTTCGCCACGGCCAACGTGCAGATGAAGCATAACCGCCCTCCGCTCACCGGCATCTACGCGGTGAAGG
>DASPWT010000066.1:0-12403 GCA_035637655.1 Burkholderiales bacterium
TACACCAGCTCGTCAACGAGACGGGGAAGCCTGTGCTCTACCTGGAGATCGGCGACCGCACGCCGGAGGACGGGGCGACCTACAGCGAGGTCGACATGGCGGCGCGCATGGTCGAGGGAAAATGGGTGTTCACCCACAAGGACGGAAGCCCTTACAAGTGAGCCAAGTCCACATCAAGAACGGCCGCGTGATCGATCCGAAAAACCGCGTCGACGCGAAGCAGGACGTTTTCATAGCGGACGGAAAAATCGCGGCACTTGGCAAGGCCCCCGCGGGATTTCGCGCCGAGCGCACGATAGCCGCGGATAACCTCGTGGTCTGCCCGGGCCTGATCGACCTCTCGGCGCGCTTGAGAGAACCGGGTTTCGAGTACAAGGCGACGCTCGCATCGGAAATGCAGGCTGCGGTCGCGGGCGGCGTCACGAGCCTCGCCTGTCCGCCCGACACCGACCCACCGCTCGATGAGCCGGGCCTGGTGGAAATGCTCAAGCACCGCGCGAGGAGCCTGAATCTCGCACACGTCTATCCGATCGGTGCGCTCACGTGGAAGCTCGGCGGCGAGCGGCTCACCGAGATGGTGGTGCTGCGCGACGCGGGCTGCGTTGCGTTCTCTCACGCCGATACGCCGATTCCCGACACGCAGGTCCTATGGCACGCGCTGCAATACGCGGCCACCTTCGGCATCGCGGTATGGCTGCGACCGCAGGACGGGTATCTTGCGCGGGGGGGTGTCGCGCACGACGGCGAGGTCGCCACCCGGCTCGGCCTGCCGGGGATTCCCGCGTTCGCCGAGACCATCGCGCTTGCGACCATACTGCAGCTCGTGCGCTCGACGCGCACGCGCGTGCACCTGTGCCGCTTGTCTACAGCCGAAAGCGTCGCGATGCTGCGCGCGGCGAAAAACGAGGGACTGCCCGTTACGTGCGACGCAAGCGTGCATCACGCGCACCTCTCGGAGATCGACCTCGGCTACTTCGATTCCCACTGCCACGTGATCCCGCCGTTTCGGTCCTTGCGCGACCGCGATGCGCTGCGCTCGGGGCTCGCCGATGGAACCATCGACGCGCTGTGCTCGGATCACGCGCCGGTGGACGAGGATGCGAAGCAGCTGCCTTTCGCCGAATCGGAGCCGGGGGTGACGGGCCTGGAGCTCCTGCTGCCGCTCACGCTGAAGTGGGCCGAGGAGATGCGCCTCGGGCTGCCCGAATCGCTCGCCACGGTGACCTCCAAGCCGGCGGCGATCCTGGGCGTGTTGACGGGGGATCTTGCCGTCGGCAGGGATGCGGATGTGTGCGTGTTCGATCCGAACGCGCACGTCAAGGTCACCGCGGATTTCCTCAAGAGCCAGGGAAAGAACACGCCTTTCATCGGCTACGAGCTGCGCGGCCGCGTGCGCTATACGCTGGTCGGCGGGCAGCTTGTATACGAAGCCTGAGCGCAGGGTTCAGGACTGACCCAGAAGCCGGAGAGGGTCGGTTTGCGGCGCGGCGACGAGCACGGTCTTGTGCCGCGACGCCCCGCCTTTTACCACCGAGACTCTTTTCTTGGGCACCCCAAGCGTTTCGGCGACGAGCGCGATAAGCTCATCGTTGGCGCGACCGTCGACGGGCGGCGCGGCCACGCGGACCTTGAGCGCCTGGCCGTGCAGTCCGGCGACTTCGGTGCGCCTTGCGCCGGGCTGCGCGTGGATCGCGAGCAGCCAGCCCTCGGGAATCCGCCGCGCCCAAACGCTCAAAGCGGCGCCTGGATCAGGCGTGCAACGCTCTCGAGGAGGATCAAAATGATCTGCGCAAGGAGCAGCACGAACAGCGGCGAGAGGTCCACGTTGCCGATCGGCGGGACGAAGCGCCGGAAGACAGCGTAGAAAGGGCGAGTGAGCGCATCGAAGACCGGCGCGAGCGGCGCGTAAGGATTGACCCAGCTGATGATCACCTGGACGATGATCACGCCGATCAGCAGATAGAGCGAAGCCCGCAGGAGATCCATCGCGGCGATCGTGAATACCAGCCCCGCCGCTATGCCGGGCGCTCCGGCGAAGGAAAACCCTTTCAGCCAGTAGAGCAGGACGAGCAAGAGCGCCTCGATGAACCAGGCGATCAGGATGCTCGCGAGATCCACGCCGAACAGGCCCGGGATCAGGCGCCGAACCGGCCGCACCGCCCAGTCGGTGAGCGCGGTCACGAACTGCCCCACCGGGTTGCGGAACGGCGCCCTCAGCCACTGCATGTAGAAGCGCAGGAGCAGCGCGTAGACGAAGAAACCGAACGCGGTCCGGATCAGGAGGTCGGCGATCTGGCTAAACATCGAGGTCCCGGTGGTTCATTCTTTTCCCAGCTCTTCGCCCATTTCCCTGCCGCGCTCGTTCGCCGCGTGGATCGCGCGAATGATCGCCTGCTTCACTTCGTCCTTGGCCATGCTCGAGAGCGCCCGCTCGGTGGTGCCGCCCTTGGATGTCACGCGCTCGCGCAGCACGGCGACCGGGTCGGGGCTCGTCGCGGCGAGCTTGGCCGCGCCGCTGAAAGTGTTCAACACGAGTTGATGGGCGATCTGCACCGGGAGTCCCAGCTCGCGCGCCGCATCCTCCACCGCCTCGATGAAATAGAACACGTAGGCCGGTCCGCTGCCCGAGATCGCGGTGACCGCGTCCATCTGGGACTCATCGGTGATCCACACCGTCGCCCCGACCGCGCCGAGCACGGTCTCGGTCCGCTCGCGGTCCTCGCGCGTGACCGCTTTCGAGAACGGATAGAGGCCCGCGACGCCCTCGCCGATCAGCGCGGGCGTGTTCGGCATCGCGCGCACCAGGCGCGTGTGTCCCTTCAGCCACTTCGAGAGGTTGGCGAGGCGCACCCCGGCGGCGATGCTGATGACGAGGTTGGCGTTGTCGGCGATCCCGGATTTCGAGGCCGCCTCGCGCAGGTGCTGGGGTTTCACCGCGAACACGACGACGTCGTCCTCGCGCACCGCGCCCTTCACCTTGTCGAAGCAGGTGACGCCGTACTTCTGCTCGATCTTGCGGCGCGCATCGGCGCTCGTGTCGACCACGCGAATGTCCTGCACCGGGAAATCCTTGCGCAGCAGCCCCCCGATGAGGGCGTCGGCCATGTTGCCGCCGCCGATGAATGTGATCTTCATGTCGCCGCTCTCTCTCCGAATATCGCCGTGCCCACGCGCACCATGGTCGCGCCCTCGGCGATCGCCGCTTCGAGATCGGCCGACATGCCCATCGAGAGCGTGTCCATGACAATGCCCTCGCGGTTCAGCCGGTCGCGCAGCTCGCGCAGCTGCGCGAAGCGTGCGCGCCGCAGTTTCTCATCCGGCGTCGGCTCGGGGATCGCCATCAGGCCGCGCAGCTTGAGCCGCGGAAGCACCGCGACCTGCTTTGCAAGCGGCGCCAGATCGCCGGGCGCGACGCCGCTCTTGGTCGCCTCGCCCGAAACGTTGACCTGGATGCACACCTGCAGGTCGGCCTCTCCGGGCCGGCGCGCCTGCGAGAGGCGCTCCGCGATTTTCGCGCGGTCGAGCGAGTGCACCCAGTCGAAATGCTCGGCGATCGCGCGCGCCTTGTTGCTCTGGATCGGGCCGATGTAGTGCCAGGTGAGGCCGAGCGCGCGAAGCTCGCCGATCTTTTCGACGCCTTCTGTGACATAGTTCTCGCCGAAATCGCGCTGCCCCGCTTCGGCCGCCTTGCGCACCGCCGCGGAATCGAATGTTTTGCTCACCGCGACCAGTCGCACCGACTGCGCCGGCCTGCCTGCCGCCCGGCTTGCGGCTTCGATTCGCTCTCTCACGGCTTGCAAGTTCGCGGTAATTGAGGACATAATCAGCGCGGGCGGTGCAAGCGCGGCGAACGGGGAAAAGCTTCGCGCTTTCATTCGTTTAGGGCCACCACTGCAACGCGACCCGGGCCTCACATCGAAAGGGATTATAGTGGATATCTCGGAACTCCTAGCCTTCGTCGTCAAGAACAAGGCCTCCGACCTGCACCTGTCCTCGGGTCTGCCGCCCATGATCCGGGTGCACGGCGACATCCGGCGCATCAACCTGCCCGCGATGGAACATAAAGACGTGCACAGCATGATCTACGACATCATGAACGACGGCCAGAGGAAGCACTACGAGGAAAATCTCGAGTGCGACTTCTCCTTCGCCATTCCGGGCCTCGCGCGCTTCCGCGTGAACGCCTTCGTGCAGAACCGCGGGGCGGCGGCGGTGATGCGCACGATCCCCTCGAAGATCCTGTCGCTCGATGACCTGAAGGCCCCCAAGATCTTCGCCGAGATCTCCGACCAGGCGCGCGGCATCGTGCTCGTGACCGGGCCCACGGGCTCGGGCAAGTCGACCACGCTCGCCGCCATGGTCAACTACATCAACGAGAAGGAGCAGGGCCACATCCTCACCATCGAGGACCCGATCGAGTTCGTGCACGAGTCGAAGAAGTGCCTGATCAACCAGCGCGAGGTCGGCCCGCACACGCTGTCGTTCGCCAACGCGCTGAGGAGCGCGCTGCGCGAGGACCCGGACATCATTCTGGTGGGTGAGATGCGCGACTTGGAAACGATCCGGCTCGCGCTCACCGGCGCGGAGACCGGGCACCTCGTGTTCGGCACGCTGCACACGAGCTCGGCGGCGAAGACCATCGACCGCATCGTGGACGTGTTTCCGGCGGCGGAGAAGGAAATGATCCGCGCGATGATTTCCGAGTCGCTGCGGGCGGTGATTTCGCAGACGCTGTGCAAGACCAAGGACGGCTCGGGCCGGGTCGCCGCGCACGAGGTCATGATCGGGACGCCGGCGATCCGCAACCTCATCCGCGAGAACAAGATCGCGCAGATGTACTCGGCGATCCAGACCGGCCAGACTTTCGGCATGCAGACGCTCGACCAGAACCTGCAGGACCTGGTCAGGCGCAACGTCATCGCGGCGGCGGAAGCGCGCGGCAAGGCGGCGAACAAGGATAACTTCCCAGGCTAGGCGCCGGCCGGGACCCCGGACCGGAATCACACAGAGGGAAATATGGAACGCGAACAGGCAACCAAATTCATGTACGACCTGCTTCGGCTGATGCTGTCGAAGAAGGCCTCGGACCTCTTCATCACGGTGGGCTTTCCGCCGGCGATCAAGATCGACGGCAGGATGACGCCGGTCTCGAACCAGCCGCTCAGTCCGGCGCACACCGTGGACCTCGCCCGCTCGATCATGAACGACCGGCAGGCCGCCGAGTTCGAGGCGAGCAAGGAATGCAACTTCGCCATCAATCCCGCCGGCATCGGCCGATTTCGTGTCAACGCTTTCGTCCAGCAGGCCAACGTCGGCATCGTGCTGCGGGTGATCACCACCACCATCCCCAAGATCGAGGACCTCGGCCTGCCGAACGTGCTGAAGGACGTGATCATGTCCAAGCGGGGCCTCGCGATCATGGTGGGCGCCACGGGCTGTGGGAAGAGCACGACGCTCGCGGCGATGATCGGCTACCGCAACGAGAACTCTCAAGGGCACATCATCACCATCGAGGACCCGGTCGAGTTCACCCACCCGCACAAGGGCTGCCTCATCACGCAGCGCGAGGTGGGCGTCGACACCCTGTCCTGGCAAAGCGCGCTCAAGAACACGCTGCGCCAGGCGCCCGACGTCATCCTGATCGGCGAGATCCGCGACCGCGAGACGATGGAGCACGCGATCGCGTTCGCCGAGACCGGCCACCTGTGCTTAGCGACCTTGCACGCGAACAGCTCCAACCAGGCGCTGGACCGCATCATCAACTTTTTCCCCGAGGAGCGGCGTCAGCAGCTGCTGATGGACCTTTCATTGAACCTCCGCGGAATGATCTCGCAGCGCCTCATCCCGCTCAAGGAAGGCAAGGGCCGCTGCGCCGCGGTCGAGATCATGCTCAACTCCCCGCTCATCTCCGACCTGATCTTCAAGGGCGAGGTGCACGAGATCAAGGAGATCATGAAGAAGTCCCGCGAGCTCGGCATGCAGACCTTCGACCAGGCCCTGTTCGACCTGTTCGAGGCGGGCAAGATCAGCTACGAGGACGCGCTCAGGAACGCCGACAGCGTCAACGACCTGCGCCTCAACATCAAGCTGCACTCCAAGGAAGCGAAGAACCGGGACATCACGGCGGGAATCGAGCACCTCAACATCGTTTAATCCCGCGGACGCCGCTCGCGCGGACGCGCTGAAGCGCGCCGCTGATTTCAGCCACTATGCCTCACGGAGCAACCGCGGATGAAGCCTCGGATAACGCTCATCACTCTTGGCGTTGAGGATCTGGAGAAGGCAGTTCGGTTCTACCGCGACGGCCTTGGTCTGAAGACCGAAGGTGTCGTGGGTGCAGAGTTCGAGTACGGAGCGGTGGCATTCTTCGATCTCCAACAGGGTCTGAAGCTTGCCTTGTGGCCAAGAAAGAGTATTGCTCGTGATACGGGAATCTCTGTCGGTAGCTCGAGTCCGACGGAGTTCACCATTGGGCACAACGTTTCTTCGAAATCTGAAGTGGACGCGGTGATGGCCCAGGCCGAAGGCGCAGGTGCTGTCGTGGTCAAGCCAGCGCACGACACTTTTTGGGGTGGCTACGCCGGTTACTTCCAAGATCCTGACGGCCATCTGTGGGAAGTGGCGTGGAATCCCCAGTGGGTTGTCCAAGGGTGAGGCATAACATGGCAGTGATGCGGAAGGGCGGAAGCATCGCGCGGCCCGCAAGCATCGAGGCTGCCCAGCGCGTCGCTCAACGCGAACGCTAGGCCTCAACTTCCTTTGACGAGATACCAAGCATGGAGATTAATGGAATCGCCCACATACAGCTGACGGTTAATGATTTACAGCGCGCCATATCATTCTATGAAAGGGTTCTGGGCTTTATGGGCATGAAGCCAGTGGTGAAAGCCCCTAACGGTCTTTACATGATTGGAGGAAGAACGGCGGTCGCTATAACCCGCTCATCTGAAGAGAGTCGAAAGTACGAATTCGATCAGCGCCGCGTGGGTCTCCATCACATTTGCTTTCGAGCTCGGTCAAGGGAGGACATCGATGCCCTATATGCGTTTCTGGTCGAGCACAACGTAAAGGTTGTCCACTTACCCGAGGGGGGACCTTGGGCTCCTGGCTACTACTCGGTCCTTTTCGAAGATCCCGAAGGAATCCGGTTGGAGGTTAACTTCGTTCCCGGAAAAGGGCATTTCGAGCATTCCGAGCAGTTGCCCTTGAAAACCATGCCAGGGTATGAGCACTACCCGGCTTAACAAGTCGCTCAACACGGACGCACGGCAAGCACGTTTGCCGCGCGCCGGTTAGCGCGACATTAGGCCGCACCCCATGCAGATGTCGTCATGCCACGCGTAGGGGTCATCTCTGACACTCACGGACTGTTGCGGCCGGAGGCAACGGCATTCCTGCGTGGGAGCGATTTCATCGTGCATGCAGGGGATATTGGCGGCCAGAACATTCTCAAGGAGTTGGGTGCACTTGCGCCGGTTACTGCGGTACGGGGCAATAACGATAAAGGCCCCTGGGCGGAGGCAGTCTCACAGACAGAAGTCCTTCAAGTTGGTAAAGTTTTTATCTACGTCCTGCATAACCTGGCCGAGTTGGACCTCGATCCCGTGGCGGCTGGGTTTCAGGTGATTGTGTCCGGCCATTCGCACCAGCCGTCGATAGAAAAGCGTGATGGTGTGCTCTACGTCAATCCTGGAAGCTCTGGCCCGCGTCGATTTAAGCTTCCGATTGCCGTGGCCGAACTGCAGGTCGTCGGCGATTCCGTCAAAGCTCAAGTCGTTGAGCTTGAGGTGAGCAGCGCGAACACGAGCGCATGACCAATGATCAGGCAAAGGCGGTCGTACACGGGGTCGTGCCCGTAACAGGAGCCGCTGTGCCAGAGGTCGTTTATTACGTTGCAGCGAGCCTTGATGGATATATCGCCACTTCTGATGGCGGGATCAAATGGCTGTCTCCGTTCGAAAGCAATGGCGAAGATTATGGCTACGCAGCCTTTTACGCGTCGATCGATGCGGTCCTGCTGGGCCGTCGAACCTATGAACAGTGCCTTACATTCGGGGAATGGCCCTATCCGGGAAAACCATGCTGGGTGTTCTCGCGTGGAAGAATAAAAATCACCGGGCCCGGCGTGACGTTCACGAATCAAGACCCGCACGAAATGCTAAGCGAATTGCAAGCGCGCAAGCTGCAACGCGCATGGCTCGTTGGGGGCGGCGAGCTCGCGGGTTCTTTTCGGCACGAAGGTCTTATTTCTGAGTACATCGTCTCCGTGGTTCCGGTGATACTTGGCGCGGGAATTCCTTTGTTCGCGTCCGGCCGGACCCAAGAGGTATTGAAGCTTGTCGAGACAAACGCATATCCGAGTGGCATTGTCCAACTCAGGTACTTGAGAGGCGTTGATGCCTGAAACATTGCTCTCGGCAGTTCTCGGTGTGCGCCCCGGAGTTGCGCCATGAAACTCACCGTCCACCCACTCACCCCGGAGCGCTGGCCCGACCTCGAGGCTGTGTTCAACGCCAAGGGATGTTCCGTCGCTCGCGGCTGTTGGTGCATGTACTACCGCCGCAGCGGGTCGCGAGGACAGCTGCCGGCAGGAACCACACACGCACGGGCGAACCGCGCCGAGCTGAAGGCGCTGGTTGACTCAGGCGAACCGCCGGGTCTCATCGGCTATCAAGGCAAGGTTCCAGTTGGCTGGGTATCGCTCGGTCCGCGAGATGACTACGCGAAGCTGCGGCGCTCGCCCGTGATGAAGGCGGTCGATGAGCTGCCGGTCTGGTCGATTGTCTGCTTCGTCGTGCCGTCACAGTATCGTGGCCAAGGTGTGGCACGTGCCCTTCTCGATGGGGCGATTGGCTATGCCAAGAAGCGCGGCGTGGCCCTCCTGGAGGCGTACCCGGTGGACAAGCCCGGCCGATCCAATGACGATTCCATGTGGTTCGGCGCGAAATCGATGTACGACGCCGCCGGATTCGAAGAGGTGGCCCGCCGAAAGCCGAATCGGCCGATCGTCCGAATCCGCGCCGCCTGAGGTCAGGGCGCGAGGGGTCGCATGGATTTGAGCTCTGGCGCCCATCGAGTTGATCGGCGGCGCTGCGGCGCTCTACGGTATCATCTGAGATGATCACCCGGAGGACCCATGGCCCATACCTTTCCTGAGCTGAAGAGCAAAACCCTCGCCGAGCTGCGCGAGATCGCCGCCGGTATCGAGCACGAGGCGGTGAAGGGATACACCCAGCTGAACAAGGACCATCTGCTCGCCGCGATCTGCAAGGCGCTCAACATCGACATGCACGTGCACCATGAAGTCAAGGGCGTCGACAAGACCGCGATCAAGGCCAGGATCAGCGAGTGGCAGAAAAAGCGCGACGAGGCGCTCGCCGCAAATGACCGCGGCAAGCTCAAGGTCGCGCTCAACCACATCCACCATTTCAAGCACCGGCTGCGCAAGGCCATGGTGTAGGGCGCGGCGGCAGGCGAGAGAGGCCCCTCGATGAACCCCGACAACGTCATCGACGTCACGCGCCTCATCCAGCTGGCCGTGGCGCCGGTATTTCTGCTTACCGCGGTGGGGACGATCATCGGCGTGCTGTCGAACCGCCTCGGTCGGGCCGTCGATCGCAGCCGCACGCTCGAGGAACGGCTGCGCCAGCTCCAGCCGGAAGGACAAAGAACGGCGCGAGCCGAGCTCGATGTTCTCGACCGGCGCGTGCGCCTGGTCTATGGCGCGATCGTGCTCTCCGTGCTGTGCGCGCTCTTCGTCGGACTGCTGATTGCGGTCGCCTTCGTCGACGCGTTCATCGACATCGATCTGTCGAAGTTCATCGGGCTACTCTTCATCGCCGCGATGCTCGCCTTCATCCTCGCGCTGATGGTCTTTCTTCGCGAGATCTTCCTGGCGGTGTCGAGCGCGCGCGACCGGATGCGCTAGGGAAAAGCGGCGACGGATTTATCCGGCGGGGAGGGCGGATTTTCTCCGATTGGACCCGGCGACGATCAGATACTCGTAGAGCCGGCATTCCAGGGGGCCGTTGTAAAGCGGCGTGCGCCTGGACGCAGTCAACCTGATCAGCTTCGGGAGTCGCGTATCCCCCGAGAAGATGTAGCAGCGCCAGCCCGCATAGTATTTCTTCAGCGTGTCGCCGAGCTTCGGGTAGAATTCCGCGAGCGCCTCCTCCTCGCCGATCCGGGTGCCGTAGGGCGGATTGGCGAGGAGCACGCCGGCACCCGCCGGGGCGCCGGTATCGAGAACGTCGGCCTGCTTGAGCTCGACGCAATCGGCAAGGCCCGCCGCCTCGAGATTGAGGCGGGCTTTTTTCAGCTCCTCGCCGTAGCGGTCGCGGGCGAAGATCGGGAGCCGCTCGTTCGGCCTGCGGCGGGCGAGCGCCGCGTCGCGCACCTCGCTCCACCGCCGGGGATCGAATCCGGCGAGGCGCTCGAAGCCGAAGGCGCGCGCGTGTCCCGGCGGGATCGCGAGCGCCATCATCGCCGCCTCGACCACGAGCGTCCCGCTGCCGCACATCGGATCGAGGAGGGGCTCGCCTGAGTTCCAGCCGGTGAGCCGCACGATGCCGGCGGCGAGGTTTTCCTTCAGTGGGGCCTCGCCCGCATCCCTGCGGTAGCCGCGCTTGTTGAGGGCCTCGCCGGAAGTGTCCAGGTAGAGAGTGACGGCCGCCTTGTCGAGGAAAGCCCGGATGCGCACCTCGGGGGAGCGCGTGTCCACGTCGGGCCGCCGCCCGCGGTCGGCGCGAAACCGGTCGCACACCGCGTCCTTGATTCGCAAAGTCGCGAATTCGAGGCTCTTCAGAGGGGAGCGGATCGCGTTGACGTCCACCCGAATGCTTTGCGTTTCGCTGAACCATTCGGGCCACCTCACCGCGAGAGCCGCTCCGTATACGTCCTCCTCTCCGCGGTACGGCGAGCGGGCGAGCCGCACCAGCACGCGCGTGGCGAGCCGCGACTCCAGATTGGCGCGGTAACAGGCCCGCATATCACCCTCGAATGCGACCCCGCCCGGAACAGGCTCGGTTTTCTTCGCGCCGAGCCCGCCAAGCTCCTCGGCGAGGAGCGATTCGAGTCCCTTCGGGCAGGAGGCGAAGAAGGCTTGCAGGCTCACGGTGGATTCAGCATGATGGACTCGAGAGGCTTCACTGACGGGACCGGAGCCTAGCACAGCCTCGCCATGGCCAACATCGCAAGCCTTCTCAAAGCACAGCTCGCCACGCCCGAGCGAATTCTCTACCGTCAGTTCATCGAAGACGGCTGGCGCGATGTCTCCGCGCGCGAAATCGCCGCATACGCGGCGCGCTGGCAGGCGTTTCTGCGGGCCGAAGGCCTGGCGCCGGGCGAGCGCATCGCGCTGTGCCTGAAAAACGGCATCGACTGGGTCGCGGCCGACCAGGGTGCGCTCGGGCTCGGCCTGGTCATCGTGCCGCTCTACGCGGACGACAACCCGGAAAACGTCGCCTGGTGCCTGGAGAACAGCGGCGCGCGCCTGCTCGTCGTGGAGACGAGCCGCACCGCCACCGCGTTGCAGGGCGTGGCCGCGTCGCTGCCGCGGGTGCTGTGCCTCGCCGCCGATCCGAGCAGCGGCCACGACGCGGTCGAGGCGGCGCTTCCGAGGCAGGCGCCGGAGTTCGAAGTCGCGCCGCTCGAGGACGGCGCCCTTGCCACGATTTGCTATACCTCGGGCACTGCGGGCAGGCCGAAGGGTGTGATGCTCACGCACGGCAACATTCTCGCCAACGTCGCCGCCTGCGGGCGCCTGCGCCTGGCGCGGAGTGAGGATGTATTTCTTTCCCTGCTTCCGCTTTCGCACATGTTCGAGCGCACCGGCGGCTACTACCTGCCGCTCGCGATCGGCGCAAAGGTCGCTTACGCCCGCTCGGTCTCGCAGCTCGCGGAGGACCTTGCGAGCGAGCGCCCGACCGTGATGTTCGCGGTGCCGCGCGTGTTCGAGAAATTCGCCGCGCGCGTTGACGAGGCGCTCGCCAAATCTCCGGCGAAGAAGCGGTTTTTCGATCGGG
Organism: Burkholderiales bacterium; assembly: GCA_035637655.1. Classification (GTDB taxonomy): domain Bacteria; phylum Pseudomonadota; class Gammaproteobacteria; order Burkholderiales; family SG8-39; genus VBDM01. The sequence goes on from DASPWT010000066.1 coordinate 12,024, forward strand.
TGGTGGCGGCGGGAGGGCGCGCCCTGCGCCGCGAAGCGGGCCTCGCGGACCGGATCGTTCTCGCGCTGCTGCTCGAGCGCGTCGCCGGGCCTGTGCGCTCGAGGCTGGGCGGCAGGATGAGGTTCGCGGTGCTCGGTGGTGCTCCGCTCGATCCCGCGATTGCGTGGCTGTTCCTGGGGCTCGGGCTGCCGGTTCTCCAGGGATACGGAATGACCGAGGCTTCTCCCGTGATCTCGGTGAATCGGCCCGAGGACAACGTTCCCGAATCGGTCGGCAGGCCGCTCGACAACGTCGAAGTGCGAGTCGCCGCGGACGGCGAGCTGCTCGCAAAGGGCCCGAGCATCATGAAGGGCTATTGGAACAATCCCGAGGCGAGCGCG
>DASPWT010000067.1:0-3303 GCA_035637655.1 Burkholderiales bacterium
GGCCAGGCCTTTCAGCGCCGCCGTCGTTTCCTTCCCGCTCCTGAAGCGCGACAGCTCCGCGAGCCTGATCGGCCAATCGGCAAAGCGATCGCCGAAGGTATTGAAATGCTGCTCGGCGAGGAGCGTCGTGGGCGCGAGCACTGCGACCTGCATGTTGTCTGCGACGGCGACGAAGGCGGCGCGCAGCGCGACCTCGGTCTTGCCGAAACCGACGTCGCCGCAGACGAGGCGATCCATCGGCTTGCCGTTCTTCATGTTGTCGATGGCAGCCGAGATTGCCGCCGCCTGGTCCGGCGTCTCCTCGAAGCCGAAGCCTTCGGCGAAGGCCTCGTAATCGTGCTGGTTCAACTTGAACGCGTGCCCCTGGCGGGTCGCGCGCCGGGCGTAGAGGTTGAGCAGCTCCGCAGCCGTGTCGCGCACCGCGCGCGCGGCCTTGCGCTTCGCCTTCTCCCACTGGTCCCCGCCCAGCTTGTGCAGCGGCGCCTGCTCGGGCGGCCCGCCCGAGTAGCGGCCGATCGAGTGCAGCTGCGCCACGGGAACGTAGAGCTTGTTCTCGTCCGCGTATTCGAGCAGCAGGAACTCCCCACGTTCGGAAATGCGGCCTTCGCCGAGATCGAGCTCGACCAGGCCCCGATAGCGCCCGATGCCGTGCTGCACGTGCACCACCGGGTCGCCCGAGCGCAGCTCGGACAGATCGCGCAGCATGCCTTCGACCGAGCTCACCCGAGCCCGGTCGCGTGCAGTGCGCGAGCGGGCGGTCCCGGCGTAGAGCTCCGACTCGGTGACCAAGCACAGTTGCTCTGCATCGAGGAAGAAGCCGGCGAGGAGCGGCGCGACCCCGAGCGCGAGCCTCGCGTCCGAGCGCCGGAATTCCTCGAATCCCGCAGAGGGCTCGGGTTTGAGTCCGTATTCGGCGAGATACTGCGACAGCGTTTCGCGGCGGCCGGGCGATTCGGCGAGCAGCATCACGCGGCAAGGCGTCTCCGAGAGGAATGCCTTCAGGCGGTGCAGCGGATCTCCCGCACGCCGCTCCACCGCGAGCTCGGGCAGGGGCCGGGCCGACGGAGCGCCGCTTTCGACGTCCGCGCGCTTGAAGGTTTTTGCGCGCACGAAAAACTCCTCGGCGCTCAAAAAAATCTCCGTGGGCGGCAGCAGCGGCCGCGCGCGGTCGCCCTGCAGGAGCTGGTGGCGGCCTTGCGCGTCGCGCCAGAATTCCGTGAGGGCTTGGTGCACTTCGCCGTGCATGCAGACGGTGGCGCTCTTCGGCAGGTAGTCGAAGATCGTCGCGGTTCTCTCGAAGAACAGCGGCAGGTAGTACTCGATCCCGGCGGGCGCGACGCCGTTGCTCACGTCCTTGTAGAGTCGGCTCTTCGACGCATCGCCTTCGAAGCTGTCGCGGTAGCTGCGGCGGAAGCGGTTGCGCCCGGCCTCGTCCATCGGAAACTCGCGCGCAGGCAAGAGGCGAATTTCCGCGACCGTGTAGAGCGTGCGCTGGGTGTCCGCATCGAAGGAGCGGATCGATTCGATCTCCTCGTCGAGCAGGTCGAGCCGGTAGGGCAGGGCGCTGCCCATCGGGAAAAGATCGATCAGGCCGCCGCGCACGCAGTACTCTCCCGGCGCGACCACCTGCGTGACGTGACTGTATCCGGCGAGGGCGAGCTGCGCACGCAGCGCGGCCAGCTCGAGCGCCTCTCCTGCTTTGAGGAAAAAACTGTGCGCCGCGAGGAAGGACGGGGGACCGAGGCGGGTGAGCGCAGTCGCCGCGGGAACGATCGCGACGTCGAAATCCTCGCGCATGATGCGGTAGAGCGTCGCGAGGCGCTCCGACACCAGGTCGTGGTGCGGTGAGAAGCTGTCGTAGGGCAGGGTCTCCCAGTCGGGCAGCAAGAGCACGGAGAGCCGCGGCGCGAACCACGCGATCTCGTCCTTCAGCTTCTGCGCCTCGGTCGCCTGGGCGCAGAAAACGACGGCCGGCCGCGAGCTCTGCGCTGCGCGCGCGAGCGCGAGCGCGTCGCTCGAGCCGTGCAGGCGGGCGGCGCCCGCGTTCGCTTCGGGTGAGACGACTGCGCTCATCGTTTGCGTAATAGAAATAGCAAAACCCGAGTTGAACGAAGCTGCGATTGCGCAGCATCCGTTTCAAACTCGGGACACCGGTATAATTATATCGTGCTGAACTTTCCGAATTTCAACAGAATTCAGTGACTTGATCGATGACTGCGCGATTCTTCGGCCTGGTTCCGGCCGCCGGGTCCGGCTCGCGTTTCGGGGCCGACGTGCTGAAACAATACTCGCTGCTCGCGGGAAAGCCGTTGCTGTACCACTCGATCGCGCGCCTGCTCGCCACGCCGGAGGTGGAAATCGTGTTCGTGGTGCTTCCGCCGGCAGACACGGAGTTTCGCAGGCACGACTGGAGGGCGTTCGGCGAGCGGCTTGCGCCGCTCTACTGCGGCGGAGCGAGCCGGCGCGACAGCGTGCTGAACGGCCTGGTCGCCGCCGCGAGTACCGTCGATTCGAACGACTGGATGCTGGTGCACGATGCGGTGCGGCCTTGCCTTGGAAAAGACGAGCTCCGACGCCTGATCGATGAGGCGGGGAGGGACGAAGTAGGCGGGATTCTCGCCATTCCCGTCGCCGACACCTTGAAGCGCGCGGACGAGGAGCATCGCATCGTCGCGACCGAACCGCGCGACGCCCTGTGGCGGGCGCAGACGCCGCAGATGTTCCGCCACGGCATGCTGCTGCGGGCCCTGCGCGAGGCCGAGCACGTCACCGACGAGGCGAGCGCGGTGGAGGCGCTCGGCCACAAGCCGAAGCTGGTCGAAGGCAGCACGAGAAACTTGAAGATTACCTTTCCTTCCGACCTCAAAATCGCAGAAGGGCTCCTGCGGGACACTCCATGAGGATCGGGCAGGGTTACGACGTGCATGCGCTGGTGGAGGGGCGGAAGCTCGTCGTCGGCGGCGTCGCGATTCCCTTCGACAAGGGGCTTGCGGGGCACTCCGACGCCGACGTGCTGATCCACGCGGCGTGCGACGCGCTCCTCGGCGCGGCCGCGCTCGGGGACATCGGCCGGCATTTTCCGGACAGCGATCCGAAATACAGGAACGCCGACAGCCGCGCGCTCCTGCGCGAGGTCGGCAGGAAGATCCGCGATGCCGGGTTCTCGATCGCCAACCTCGACGCCACGATCATCGCGGAAGCGCCCAAGATGGCTCTGCACATCGGCGCGATGGTTGCGAACCTCGCCGCCGATCTCGAAATCCGCCCCGACCAGGTCAACGTCAAGGCGAAGACCGCCGAACG
>DASPWT010000068.1:0-7608 GCA_035637655.1 Burkholderiales bacterium
GGTTGCGGAACGGAACGCGCGTCCCGACAAACACGGGCGTGCCGCCCAGAATATCCGGATCGCTGTGAACAACCGGCGCAGTGTTTGGCATGTTGGTCCCTCTATTCGCCAATTCTAGCTCACCGCTTGCGTTGAGGCATAGCGTTATATATACGGACCGTGCAAGGTTACCCCTATGCCTTGGTTGGAAGTCAAGGACGCGACGGTGTTGGTCCGGGTTTAGTCGCCAGCCGGCGGCGCGAGCCATCGCGGATCGCTTCCTGGCGGCTGCGCTCCTGCAGCAGCCATTCCTTCAGCCCTTCGGGCGTGTCGCAATCCACCCCGTGGTTAAGCCTGCAGCGCTCTTTGGCGCGTGCCGCCCGCTGCTCCTTGGCTGCTGCCCGATCACCCGGAGGATTCTGCGTCTGCGCCACAACGGGTGCAGACACAAGAACCGCCAAGGCAATCGCGATCACCTGGGGGTTGGTGCCGGGTATTTTCAGGGACATGGACTTCGACGATACACCCACGGGCTCGAGCGCACCACTTACTTGCGCCGACTGTCAGCCGCGCTGGTGCAGTTCAATCACGTTGCGATCCGGATCGCGCACGAAGATTCCCTGCGCCCCGGGCCCGAAGCGGACGGGGCCGCCGCTCAGCGGGATACCGGCCGCCTCGAGCCGCTCCTTCGCGGCCACGATGTCGGGGCACAAGAGGGCAAAGTGCGTTATGCCGGGATGCTTGTCGGGAACGTCCATGAGGACGTTCGGTTCGTTCGCGCTCGGCGCGTTGAGCACTAGATTGAGTTCCACTCCAGATGGGTGATCGAGGATAGCGACTGGCTCGGGACCGATCGGACCGGCAGTCTTCGTGAACCCGAGCAGTGCGTAGAATCGCACCGAGCGCTCGAGGTCGTGCACGCGAATGCCGATGTGGGCGAGGCCCGAGACGGGAACGGGCGCCGACTTCGTCTTTCGTTCTGCCATTGCTTATCATAGCCCGATTGGGAGGAGCTACGAACGCCCCTGCGCGCGCGCCATCCAGCCGAATTGCCGTTCGCCGGACTCGAACGCCCCCTGGATCAGCAGGGCGAGCGCCGCCGCGGGTATGGCGCCCGCGAGCAGGGTCACGTTGTCGTTCAGAGCAAGCCCGGAGGCGATGCGCTCGCCGTAGCCGCCGGCGCCGATGAACGCGGCGATGGTGGCGGTGCCGACGTTGATGACCGCGGAAGTCTTGATGCCGGCGAGGATCGAAGGCAGCGCAAGCGGCACTTCGATGAGCCAAAGCCGGTCGCGCGGTTCCAGGCCCAGGGCCATCGCTGCCTGCCGCATGCCGCGGACGATGCCGGTGAGCCCGGTACACGTGTTGCGAACGATCGGCAGCAGCGCGTAGAGGAAAAGCGCTATGAGCGCAGGCCACGTGCCGATCGTGCCCGTCAGCGCGATGAGGAACGCGAAGAGCGCCAGGGACGGAATCGTCTGGATCACGCCTACCGTTCCGAGAATTGCCTGCTCCGTTCTCGGGAGCTTCGCCGCCGCGACGCCCAGCGGCACGCCGAGCGCGATGCTCGCGGCAAGCGAAACGAACACGAGCAGCAGGTGCTCGCCCGTGAGCCGCCAGAAATCCGGGCCGAACAGCGTGCCGAGAAAATTCCGCCGGGCCGAGCGCTGCGGTCCGCCTTCGGCGTCGATGAGCGCGGCTGCCTCCGCGAAACTTCGGCCTTCGATCTCGGCGGCGGCGTTCATGCGGATCATGCGACGCTCGTCGATCCGGCCTTCGAGCGCCTGGAGAGCGCGCCAGGCTTCGGGAAAGCGCTTCGGTACCTCGAGCCGGTAAAGGAGCACGGCCTCGTAGCTCGGAAAGTATCTCCTGTCGTCCTCCAGCACGCGAAGTTTGTAGCGCTCGATCTTCGCGTCGGTGGAATAAATATCCATGACGTCTATCCTGCCCGCGGCGATCGCCTCGTAGGCGAGGCCGTGATCGAGTCCCGAGGGCGTGGCGTGGGGCATTTTGTATGCCGCCTTCAGCCCCGGCCAGCCGTCGGCACGGCCGATGAATTCCTGCGACAGGCCGAGCTTCAGGCCCGGGTGCCTCGCGAGGTCCGAGAGCGTGCGGATCGCTAGCGCCTGCGCGCGGTCCTCGCGCATCGCGAGCGCGTAGCTGTTGTTGAAGCCTAGCCGCACCGCGACGCCGAGGCCCTGCGGAGCGAGGGCGGCGTTGAGATCCTCGACGCTCGGATTGCCCTCGACCTTGAGGATCTCCCTCGCGATCGTCCCCGTGTATTCGGGGTAGAGGTCGATCGAGCCGGCCTTGAGCGCCGCGAAGACGATGCCGGTGTTCCCCAGGCCGGGCCGGTGTTCGACGGGAACTTTGCCTTCGACCGCACGGCGCAGCACCTCGCCGAGGATATAGGACTCGGTAAACCGCTTGGAGCCGATGCGCAGCGTGTCGGCCTGCGCCGGCAGCGCGAGGAGCAGCGCGAGGAGCGGGAGCCCCCTGCTCATTCCACCGCCGCGGGCGAGATTTCGCCGAGAAACTGCAGCGCGGCGAGCCTCGCGTACAGGCCCTGCTCGCGCACCAGCTCCGAGTGCGTGCCCGCAGCGATCACGCGGCCCTGGTCCATGACGACGATGCGGTCGGCGTTCTTCACCGTAGCGAGGCGGTGCGCCACGATGAGCGTGGTGCGGCCCCGCATCAGGTGCTCGAGCGCTTTTTGCACGTAATTTTCGCTTTCGGCGTCGAGCGAGCTCGTCGCCTCGTCCAGGAGCAGCACCGCGCGGTCGGCAAGCAGCGCCCGCGCGATCGAAACCCTCTGGCGCTGGCCGCCCGAAAGGCGCACGCCGCGCTCGCCCAGGAATGAATCCATCCCCTCGGGCAGGCGCTCGATGAACTCGCTCGCGTAGGCCGCATTGCACGCGGCGATCACCTCGGCGTCGCTCGCCTGCGGCCGGCCGTAGCGAACGTTCTCGGCGACGCTCGCCGCGAAGATCACCGGGTCCTGCGGCACGAGCGCGATGCGCCTGCGCACCGCCTTGGGGTCGGCCTTTTTCAGCTCGACGCCGTCCAGCGTGATCGTTCCGGCGTCCGGATCGTAATAGCGCAGGAGCAGCTGGAACACGGTGGACTTGCCGGCGCCGGAAGGCCCCACCAGCGCGACCTTCTCGCCGCGCGAAACGGAAAGCGAAAAATCCGAGAGCGCTGCGGCGTCCCGGCGCGACGGATAATGGAAGGTCACGCGCTCGAAGCGCACTTCTCCGCGGGGAGGCTCGGGCAGCGCTTGCGGTTGCGCCGGCGCGCGGATCGAGGGCTCGGTCGCGAGCAATTCCATCAGGCGCTCGGTCGCGCCCGCCGCGCGCTGCAGGTCGCCGATGACTTCCGACACCGCGCCGACGGCGCCCGCTACGAGCACCGCGTAGAACACGAAGGCCGAAAGCTCGCCCGCGCTGATACGCCCGGCGAGCACGTCGTGCCCGCCGATCCAGAGGATCACGCCGACCGCGCCGAACGCGAGCAGCATCACCAGCGCGACCAGAAGCGCCCGCTGGCCGATGCGCCTCACCGCGGTGCCGAAGGCCTGCTCGACGCGCTCGCCGAAGCGCTCGCGGTCCTTTTCCTCGTGGCCGTAGGACTGCACCGTGCGGATCTCGTGCAAGGCCTCGTCGATATAGGTGCTGACGTCGGCGATCCGGTCCTGGCTGGCGCGCGAGAGCTTGCGCACGCGCCGGCCGAACAGGAGAATCGGCGCGATCACCAGCGGCACGCCGAGCACGACGAGCGCGGTGAGTTTGGGACTGGTGATGATGAGCATGACCAGAGCGCCGAGCATGATGAGGGTGTTCCTCAGCGCAAACGATGCCGAGGAGCCGATCACGACTTCCAGCAGCGCGGTGTCGTTGGTGAGGCGCGAGATGGCTTCGCCGGTGCGCATCGTCTCGAAAAATCCGGGAGACTGTTCCAGCAGGTGCCCGAACACCGCCCGGCGGATGTCGGCCGAGACGCGCTCGCCGATCCAGGACACGGAGTAGAAACGCGTGTACGTTGCCGCGGCGAGCACGCAGACGATGGCGAGCAGCGCAAAGAGCGCCGTGTCCAGGGACGCGGCGTCGTTCCCGGAGAAGCCGGCGTCGATGACGCGCTTCAGGCCCTGGCCCAGCACCAGCACGCAGCCCGCGGCGACCGTGAGCGCGACGCCCGCGACCGCCATGCGCGCACGGTACGGCCAGAGGAAGCGCAGCACCCGCGCGAGCTGGCGGATGTCGCGGTTCGGCGGACGCTCGGGGATGTTGTCTATCAGCCGCGCCAAACGATGCTCCTCAACTCAAGCGCTCTTCCAGCGCCACGATCCAGTGCCTCACCGGCAACCCGGTGCCGCCCTGCAGGTGCGCGAGACAGCCGATGTTGGCGGTGAGGATCTCTTCGGGGCTGCCTGCGGCGAGGGCCGAAAGCTTGTTCCGTTTCAGCTGCCCGGACAGCTCGGGCTGCAGGATCGAATACGTGCCGGCGGAACCGCAGCACAGGTGCGAGTCGGGCACCGGCGTCAGCTCGAACCCTGCGAGCGCGAGCACGCGCTCGGTCAAGCCTTTGATGTTCTGGCCGTGCTGGAGTGTGCACGGCGGATGAAAAGCGACGCGCCCGCCTTTTTTTCCGAGCAGCGGCTCGAGGCGGGCGTGCTCCGCATCGATTACCTCGCTGATATCGCGCGTCAAAGCGCTGATTTTCGCGGCTCGCGCGGCGTAGCGGGGATCGCGCTCGAGCAGGTGCCCATATTCCTTCATCGTGACGCCGCATCCGCTCGCGGTCATGACGATCGCTTCCACGCCGTTCTCGACGTGCGGCCACCAGGAATCGATGAGCGCACGCATGTCGTCCAGGCCGTCCTCCTGATAGTTCAGGTGGTAACGCAGCGCCCCGCAGCAGCCCGCGCCTTTGACTTCGACGAGCGAAATTCCGACGCGATCGAGCACGCGTGCCGCCGCCGCGTTGATGTCGGGCGCGAGCGCGGGCTGCACGCAGCCTGCGAGAGCGAGCATCTTGCGCGCGTGCCGCGGCGCTGGCCAGGCGCCCGCCGCCGGCGTCGAGGCCGGCACTTTTTCGGCGATGCTTCGGGGGAGGAACGGCCGCGCGAGCCGGCCGAGCGCGAGGAGCAGCGCGAACAGGGACCGACGCGGCAGGACTGCCGCGAGCGCACGGCGCTTGACGCGTTCCCAAGCGGGCCGCGCCGTTTTTCCCTCGACCAGCCTGCGCCCGATGTCGAGCAGCCGCCCGTACTGCACGCCCGACGGGCAGGTCGTCTCGCAGGCGCGGCAGGTGAGGCAGCGGTCGAGGTGCAGGCGCGTCCTGTCGGTGATCTCCTGCCCCTCGAGCGCCTGCTTCATGAGGTAGATGCGCCCGCGCGGGCCGTCGTTCTCGTCGCCGAGAAGCAGATAGGTCGGACAGGTCGCGGTGCAGAAGCCGCAATGCACGCACTTGCGGAGGATGGCGTCGGCTTCGCGCCCTTCGGGCGTGTCGCGGATGAAATCGGCCAGAGCGGTCTGCATCAGCGACTCCGTCACAGCTCCGGATACATGCGGCCGCGGTTGAAGATGCCTTGCGGGTCGAACTCGCGCTTGAGCTCTTTGTGGATCTTCATGAGCGCCGGCGCGAGCGGCTGAAAGACGCCGACCGACTTGTCGCCGCCGCGAAAGAGCGTGGCGTGGCCGCCTGCGCGCTTCGCCGCCTCGCGGACGGTGCGCGAGTCGGCCTGCGAGCAAAGCCAGCGCAGGGCCCCGCCCCACTCGACGAGCGGCTCCCCGGGAAGCTTGAGGGGCGGCGTGGCCGACGGAACCGAGATGCGCCACAGGGGCGCGTCGTTCCTGAAAAACGGATCGGTCTGTTCGCGAATCCCCGTCCAGAAGCGCTCACCCTGCACGTCGTCGGCGAGCTCGCCGCCGATTTTTTCCCGCGCGGCGGCTACGGCGGCAGCCGCGCCCGAGAGGCGCACGCCGAGCTCGCCTCCGGTCCAGGCGCTCGCGCTGATCGGCAGGGGCTTGCCGCCCCACTTGTTGAGCGTTTCGATCGCCTTGTCCTCGGGCAGTTCGAGCCTGAGCGTCGCCTCGGCCGCGGGGAGAGGCAGCGCCTTGAGCGAGATTTCCAGGATGATTCCGAGCGTGCCGAGCGACCCCGCCATCAGGCGCGACACGTCGTAGCCCGCGACGTTCTTCATGACCTGCCCGCCGAAGGAAAGCACTTCGCCGCGCCCGTCCATGATTTTCACGCCGAGAACGAAATCGCGCAGCGCCCCCGCCGCCTGGCGGCGCGGACCCGAAAGCCCGGCCGCGATCATCCCGCCAAAAGTCGCACCTGAACCAAACTGAGCGAAATGCGGCGGTTCGAAAGCGAGCATCTGTCGGTGTTCGCTCATTGCGGACTCGATTTCGGCGAGCTTCGCGCCGCAGCGCGCGGTGATCACCAGCTCCGAGGGCTCGTAGGCGACGATGCCGGAATAGCCGCGCGTGTCGAGCACCTCGCCTTCCGGCGCCTGGCCGTAAAAATCCTTGGTGCCGCCGCCGCGCAGGCGCAGCGCGCGCTTCGAGCGGCCCGCTTCGCGCACTGTCTCGGAAAGCTTGTTGAGCGCCGAATCCATCGCGTCGCTCCGTGTCACCCGGGCATCAATTGAACGAGACCCCGACGATGGCCTTGACGGTCCAGTCGTCGGTCGCCACCGTCAAGCCGCGGCCGACACCGAAATTGAGCGACCAGGATTTGCCCTCGATCTCCATCACCGCATAGAGGGTTCGGTTCTGCTGGTCGCGCGGCAGCCGGTTCGCGAGCATGCCGATATCGTTGTAGTACTCGGCACCGAGCGCAAATCCCTGGCCGAGATCGTGCATTGCTTTCCAGGCGAGCGTGACATCGGGACTGCCGCGAAACCCGGGCGAGAGCCCCCACTCGAAAATGGGATTCACCCCGATCAGCCAATCCCGGCCGCGGTAGCCGCCGATGACCCGCACCTCGTCGTTCCATCGGGAGTCGGAGAAAGTCTTCGTGACCCTGGAGAGCTCGTTGTTGATCCCGAAATACCAGCCGCCCTGGCCTTCAGCCCCGCGAACCGGCAGCCACTTCACGCGTAGCTTGGCTCCGCCCAGATGGTAGTGCCCCTCCGCGTCGGTCGCGGTCGGCAGATACAGGCCCCAGTCGAAGTCGTTGCCCAGGCCCCAGGAGAATTCCGGCGTGATCCGGATCCCGTGGTTGGGCGGTACGTCCCCCGGGTAGTCGGGTGTCCTCCTGCCGCTCGGCGTTGTGTTCACGTGGAGCTCGAGGCCGCTCTCGCCGCGCGCGTCGAGATCGTCGGTGTAAACCTGGATCTCGTCCACGATCGCGAGCGCTTCGGGGCCGGGCCACAGGCAGCTGGCCAGAAGCAAGACCGAGAAGAACGAACGGGCTTGCACCCTCTTGCCCAAGCGCACGTCTAGAATCTCGGAAGTTCGGGATGCGGGAGCTGCCCGCCGCGCGCGCGCATGCGGCCGAACTCGGCGCAGCGGTGCAGGGTCGGGATGTTCTTGCCGGGATTGAGGAGGCCCTCGGGATCGAAGGCGCGCTTCACGCCCTGGAAGCGCTCGATCTCCGCTGGCGCGAACTGCACGCACATCT
>DASPWT010000069.1:0-24452 GCA_035637655.1 Burkholderiales bacterium
GAGATGGTGATGCCGGGGGACAACGTGAAGATGGTGGTGAGCTTGATTGCGCCGATTGCGATGGAGCAGGGCTTGCGCTTTGCCATCCGCGAGGGTGGCAAGACCGTGGGCGCGGGCGTGGTGGCGAAAGTGATCGAGTAATGGCCGTTCAAAGCCAGAAAATACGGATCAGGCTGAAGGCGTTCGACTACCGGCTGATCGACCAGTCGGCGCTCGAGATCGTGGATACGGCCAAGCGCACGGGGGCGGTCGTGAAGGGCCCCGTGCCGCTGCCGACGCGCATCGAGCGTTTCGACGTGCTGCGCAGCCCGCACGCGGACAAGACCTCGCGCGACCAGCTCGAGATCAGGACGCACTTGCGCCTGATGGACATCATCGATCCGACCGACAAGACGGTGGATGCCCTGATGAAGCTCGATCTGCCGGCCGGCGTCGATGTCGAGATCAAGCTGTAAGAGCAGCAGCCGCACAATTTAACCGCCGACCCACAGCAGTCGGCACCTTTGGAAAAAGGGTAAGAAGATGACTTTAGGATTGGTCGGCCGCAAGGTCGGCATGACCCGGGTTTTCACCGACGACGGCGACTCGCTGCCGGTGACGGTGCTCGACGTGTCCGACAACCGCGTCACGCAGATCAAGTCCGGTGCGACCGACGGCTACAGCGCCGTGCAGGTCACTTTTGGCAAGCGCCGCGCTTCACGCGTCAACAAGGCCGCAGCCGGGCACCTCGCCAAGGCCGCGGTCGAGGCCGGTCACATCCTGCGCGAATTCCGCGTACCCGAAAGCGAGCTTGCAAATCTCAAGATCGGCGGAAAAATCGGCGTCGACATCTTCAAGGTAGGACAGAAGGTGGACGTTTCCGGCATGTCGCAGGGCAAGGGCTTCGCCGGGGTGATCAAGCGCCATCATTTCTCCTCCAATCGCGCCAGCCACGGCAATTCGCTTTCGACCCAGAAGCCGGGCTCGACCGGCATGGCGCAGGATCCGGGCCGCGTATTCCCGGGCAAACGCATGGCAGGGCATCTGGGCGCCGCGCAACGCACCGTTCAGGGCCTGGAGGTCGTGCGCGTCGACGCCGAGCGCCAACTGCTCTTGATAAAAGGTTCCGTCCCGGGGAGTCGCGGCCGCGACATCGTCGTGCGGCCCACCTCCAAGGCGACGCGGGTCAAGGGTCCGTCGCCCAAGGCGGCGCCGTCGAAGGCCGCAGCTTCAGCGGTTCAAGCGGCCAGGGCTGCACCCGCGCCGGCCGCCAAGGCCGCGCCCGCGCCAGCGGCCAAGGGGACGTGATGGAGCTCAAGCTCATCAACGAGCAGGGCAAGAGCGCGGCAACCGTGGCCGCTTCCGACGCATTGTTCGGACGCGAGTTCAACGAATCGCTGGTGCACCAGATAGTCATCGCCTACCAGGCGAACGCCCGCCGCGGCACCCGCGCGCAGAAGGGGCGCAGCGACGTTCGCCACTCGCACAAGAAGCCCTGGCGGCAGAAGGGCACGGGCCGCGCCCGCGCCGGCGACGTCGCGAGCCCGCTGTGGCGCGGGGGCGGCAAGATTTTTCCGAATTCGCCGGACGAGAACTTCTCCCAGAAGGTGAATCGCAAGATGTATCGCGCGGGAATGTGCTCGATCCTGTCGCAGCTCGCGCGGGAGGAGCGGCTGAAGCTGGTGGAGAGCTTCAGCGTGGAGGCGCCGAAGACGAAGCTTCTCGCGCGGAAGCTCAAGAAGATGGGCCTGGGCTCGGCGCTGGTGATCACCGACGACCTGGACCAGAACCTGTTGCTTTCTTCGCGCAACCTCGTGAACGTGCGGGTGCTCGACGTGAACCATGCCGATCCGGTATCGCTGATCCAGTTCGAGCACGTCATCCTGACGAAGAAGGCGATGGCACGCTTCGAGGAGATTCTCAAATGAGCGCGGGCATGGACAAGGAGCGGCTGATGCAAGTGCTGCTCTCTCCGCTCGTGTCGGAGAAGAGCACCTTCGTCGGGGAAAAGAACAACCAATACGTATTTCGCGTGCTGGCGGATGCGACCAAGCCACAGATCAAAGCGGCCGTGGAGCTGATGTTCAAGATCAAGGTCAAGGAAGTGCAGGTCTCGAACGTCAAGGGCAAGGACAAGCGCTTCGGACGTTTCGAGGGACGTCGCCGCAACTGGAAGAAGGCGTATGTCTCTTTGCTGCCGGGGCCCGACGGCAAGAAGCAGGAAATCACCTTCCAGGCCCAGGAGTAGACCGTGCCGCTCGTCAAAGTCAAACCCACCTCGCCCGGCCGGCGCCAGCTCGTCAAGCTGGTCAATCCCGATCTGCACAAGGGCGGGCCTTACCATCGCCTGGTCGAGAAGCAATCGAAGAAGGCCGGCCGCAATGTCAACGGGCACATCACGGTGCGCCACCAGGGTGGCGGCCACAAACATCATTACCGCATCGTCGATTTTCGCCGCAACAAGGACGGTATTGCGGCCAAGGTCGAGCGGCTCGAGTACGATCCGAACCGGAGCGCGAACCTTGCGCTGCTTTGCTACGCCGATGGCGAGCGCCGCTATATCATCGCGCCCAAGGGCCTCGCGGCCGGCACGCAGCTCATGTCGGGGGCGGAGGCGCCGATCAAACCGGGCAATACCCTGCCGCTGCGTAACATCCCGGTCGGAACCACCGTTCACTGCGTGGAAATGCAACCCGGCAGGGGCGCGCAGCTTGCGCGCGCGGCAGGGACTTCGGTGCAGTTGCTCGCCCGCGAGGGGAGCTACGCCCAGGTGCGCCTGCGTTCCGGGGAGATTCGCAAAGTGCACGTCGAATGCCGCGCGACGATCGGCGAAGTCGGCAACGAGGAGCATAGCCTGGAATCGATCGGCAAGGCCGGGCGCGTGCGCTGGCGCGGCGTGCGACCCACCGTGCGTGGCGTCGCGATGAATCCGATCGACCACCCGCATGGCGGCGGTGAGGGAAAGACCGCGGCGGGGCAGCATCCTGTGAGTCCATGGGGGGTGCTGACCAAGGGCTACAAGACACGCAAGGACAAGCGCACGCGCGGCATGATCATCCAATTCCGGCACAAGAAACGAGACAAGGGCTAGACCATGGGACGCTCGGTCAAGAAGGGTCCCTTTGTGGACCACCATCTGGTGAAAAAGATCGGCGCCGCGCGCGCTGCAAGCGACAAGCGCCCGATCAAGACCTGGTCGCGGCGCTCCACGATTCTGCCGGATTTCGTCGGGCTGACCATCGCGGTCCACAACGGCAAGCAGCACGTCCCGGTGTACATCTCGGAAAACATGGTGGGGCACAAGCTGGGTGAATTCGCTCTCACTCGCATTTTCAAGAGCCACGGAATGGCGGACAAGAAGCTTCTGGAGGCCGCCGCGGCGGCGAGAGCCGGCGGAGCCCACGCAACCCCCGGAGCTCCGACTGCGCCGACTGCTCCGGGTGCCCCTGCGCCGACCGCCCCCGGGGGAGCCGCCCCGGCGGCGGGCGGCGAGAAGAAGTAAGGAGGGGGCATGGAAACCCGCGCGACGCTGTACGGGGTACGGCTTTCGGCCCAGAAGGGGCGCCTCGTCGCCGACCAGATCCGCGGGCTCCCGGTGGAAAAAGCGCTCAATCTGCTCGCCTTCAGTCCGAAGAAAGGGGCGCACATCATCAAGAAAGTGCTGGAATCGGCGATTGCCAACGCCGAGCACAACGATGGCGCGGACGTCGATGAGTTGAAGGTAAAGACGATTTTCGTCGAGCAGGCCACGTCGCTCAAGCGTTTTCAGGCGCGCGCCAAAGGGCGCGGCAATCGCATTACCAAGCGAACCTGCCATATCTTCGTGACAGTCGGCGACGAAGAAAAGCCCGCGGCCAAGCAGGCAAAGAAATAGGAACACCCTCATGGGACAGAAAATTCATCCGATCGGCTTCAGGCTCAGCGTCAACAAGAACTGGTCCTCGCGCTGGTACGCCAACAGCAAGAACTTCGCCACGATGCTGAACGAGGACCTGAAGGTCCGCGATTATTTGAAGAAACGGCTTTCCCACGCCTCGGTCGGCAAGGTGGTGATCGAGCGGCCGGCAAAAGACGCGCGGATCACCATCCACAGCGCGCGGCCCGGCGTCGTGATCGGCAAGAAGGGCGAGGATATCGAGATGCTCAAGGCCGATCTGCGCAAGCTCCTGGGCGTACAGATGGTGCATGTCAACATCGAGGAAATCCGCAAGCCCGAGGTCGACGCGCAGCTCATCGCGGATTCCATCGCGCAGCAGCTGGAAAAGCGGATCATGTTCCGGCGCGCCATGAAGCGCGCCATGCAAAACGCCATGCGCCTGGGCGCTCAGGGGATCAAGATCATGAGCGCGGGGCGCTTGAACGGCATCGAGATTGCACGCACCGAGTGGTATCGCGAGGGGCGCGTCCCGCTTCATACGCTGCGCGCGGACATCGACTACGGCTTTTCCGAGGCGAAGACCAGCTACGGTGTGATCGGCATCAAGTGCTGGGTGTACAAGGGCGAAGTGATGGCCAAGGGCGACCAGCCGGTCGCGCCTCCGGCTCCGAGCGCCGACGAGGTTTTCGCCGCGAAGAAAGTGAAGAAGGCGCCGCCCAAACCTGCGCCTAGCGCTCCCGAAGTGAAGGTCGAACCGATCGCTGCAGCCAAGGCGGCATCCGACACAGGGAGTTCCGCCGCGCCCCAGGCCAAGCCCAGGGCCGCTCGGCCTCATCCGGTCGCCGCGAAGAAGGCCGGCGGGGGCGATGCGAAGGGAAAGGCCGAAGCGAAGTCGGAAGCGAAGCCGAAGACCGCAGTGAAGAAATCCAGAAAACCCAAGGCGTAGGCGAGGAGCGATACCATGCTTCAACCGGCTCGAACCAAATACCGCAAGCAACAGAAGGGGCGCAACCGGGGTGTCGCTACGCGGGGAACGAAGGTTTCCTTCGGTGAATACGGCCTGAAGGCGACGACCCGCGGACGGCTTACCGCGCGCCAGATCGAGGCGGCTCGCCGTGCCATGACGCGCCACATCAAGCGGGGCGGGCGCATCTTCATACGCATCTTTCCGGACAAGCCCGTTTCGCAAAAGCCCGCAGAGGTGCGAATGGGCAACGGCAAAGGGAACCCGGAGTATTTCGTCGCCGAAATCAGGCCGGGCAAGGTGCTCTACGAAATGGACGGGGTGGATGAGCCGACGGCGCGGGAGGCGTTTGCGCTTGCCTCAGCCAAGCTTCCGCTACGCACGGTGTTCGTGTTCCGTCAGATGGGGTGAGGGTCGTACAGAGGGCATGATCATGAAGGCCAGTGAACTCCGCGCCAAGGATCCGGCGCAGCTTTCTAAGGAGCTCGAGGAGCTGCTGCGCGCTCAGTTCGGTCTGCGCATGCAGAAGGCGACGCAGCAGCTCACCAACAGCAGCCAACTGAAAAGAGTGCGCCGGGACATCGCGCGGGTGCGCACCATCCTGAAGGAAAAGGCGGAAGTCAAATGAGCGAGGGCAAGACCACCCGCACGCTGACCGGACGAGTCGTCAGCGACAAGATGGACAAGACCGTGACGGTATTGGTCGAGCGCCGCGTCACCCATCCGATGTATGGAAAAATCGTGACCCGCTCGAAGAAGTACCATGCCCACGACGAAAAAAACGAGTGCGGCGAGGGTGATCTGGTCGTGATCGAGGAGTGCCGCCCGATCTCCAGGACCAAGGCGTGGCGGATCGCCAAACTGGTCGAGAAGGCGCCGGGGGCGTAGGTGGATTTGGCTTGGCAAAGGTTTTGATTTCGCGTAGAATTCGCTGCCTTTCACGTCCCGGACGGGATCCAAAACTGCCTGCCCGTAGCGCATCGGGCCGGACAAGTTGGAGACGCAAAAATGATTCAGATGCAGACGGTGCTCGATGTCGCCGATAACACCGGCGCGCGCGCTGTGATGTGTATCAAGGTGCTGGGCGGCTCGAAACGCCGCTACGCCAACATCGGCGACGTCATCAGGGTGAGCGTCAAGGACGCGGCGCCGCGCGGCCGGGTCAAGAAGGGTGAGATCTACCACGCCGTGGTGGTGCGTACGTCCTTCGGCGTGCGGCGCGCCGACGGCAGCCGTATCCGGTTCGACTCGAACGCGGCGGTGCTCCTTACACCCAAGATGGAGCCGATCGGCACGCGCATCTTCGGGCCCGTGACGCGGGAACTTCGCAGCGAGCGCTTCATGAAGATCGTTTCGCTCGCGCCCGAGGTGCTGTGATCGGCTGCGACGGCTGATGCCCTGAGACTATGGAAAAAATCAGAAAAGGCGACGACGTCATCGTCACCACCGGCAAGGACAAGGGAAAACGCGGGACGGTGCTGCGCATCGTGGATGCAAGGCACCTCGTCGTGGAGGGGGTCAACCGCGTCAAGAAACATCAGCGCCCCAACCCCATGAAGGGTCTGACCGGCGGCATCGTGGACAAGGACATGCCCATCGACGTCTCGAACGTCGCTCTGTACAACCCGCAGACCAAAAAGGCCGACCGTGTGGGCTTCAAACTGATGCAGGACGGGCGCAGGGTGCGCGTGTTCAAGTCCAACGGCGAAATGGTGGACGCCTGATCCGTGAGGATTTCGTAAACTTGCCGCAACGACCCCGAAGAAACCTGTCTATGGCTCGCCTACAAGACTACTACCGCAAGGACGTGGTGCCCGATCTGATGAAGAAGTTCGGGTACAAGACCTCGATGCAGGTGCCGCGCATCAAGAAGATCACGCTCAATATGGGTGTGGGCGAGACGACGACCGACAAGAAAATCCTGGACAACGCCGTCGCCGACCTCACCAAGATCGCTGGCCAGAAACCCGTGGTCACCAAGGCCAAGAAGTCGATCGCGACGTTCAAGGTCCGCAAGGGGTTTCCGGTCGGGTGCATGGTGACCTTGCGCGGCAAGCGCATGTACGAGTTCCTGGACCGTCTGGTCACCGTGGCGATCCCGCGTATCCGTGACTTCCGCGGCATCTCGAGCCGCGCATTCGACGGCCGCGGCAACTACAGCCTCGGCGTCAAGGAGCAGATCATCTTTCCGGAAATCGAATACGACAAGATCGACACCCTGCGGGGGCTCAACATCAGCATCACCACGACCGCGAAAACCGACGACGAGGCGCGGGCGCTGCTCGCCGCCTTCCGCTTTCCGTTCAAGACCTGAAGGATCGCTCATGGCCAAACTCGCCCTGATCAACCGCGACAAAAAACGCCGCAAGACGGTCGCCAAGTTCGCCGCCAGACGCGCGGCGCTGCTCGCAATCATCAACGACGCCAGACGCTCCGACGAAGAGCGCCAGGAGGCGCGCGAGAAGCAGCAGCAGCTGCCGAGGAACGCCTCGCCGGTGCGGCTCCGGAACCGTTGCAGCCTGACCGGCCGGCCGCGCGGAGTGTTTCGCAAGTTCGGGCTCGGGCGCAACAAGCTGCGCGAAATCGCGCTGCGCGGGGAGATCCCGGGCCTGATCAAGGCGAGCTGGTAGGAGGTTTCCGCATGAGCATGACCGATCCCATTGCCGACATGCTGACCCGCATCCGCAACGCCCAGATGGTCGGAAAGACCGCGGTCGGCGTTCCGTCCTCCAAGCTGAAGATTTCCATCGCCCAGGTGCTGAAGGACGAGGGGTACATCGACGGCTTTACCGTCCGCGAAAAGGAAGGCAAACCGGAGCTCGAGATCGGGCTCAAGTACTACGCGGACAGGCCCGTGATCGAGAAAATCGAGCGCGTGTCCACCCCGGGATTGCGCGTCTACAAGGGGCGCGACGAGCTGCCCCGCATCATGAACGGGCTCGGCGTCGCCATCGTCTCCACCTCCAAGGGCGTCATGACCGATCGCAAGGCGCGCGCCACCGGCCTCGGCGGCGAAGTGCTCTGCATCGTCGCCTAGGAATCGGCCATGTCGCGGATCGCAAAATTTCCCGTAACCCTGCCCAAGGGCGTCGAGGCGACGCTTGCGGCCGAAGCCCTCTCCATCAAGGGGCCGCTCGGAACGCTGTCGCAGCGCCTGCGCAGCGACGTCAGCATCGAGAAGGACGGCGACAAGCTGGTATTCAAGGCCCTCGAGGATTCGGACGAGGCGAACGCCATGTCGGGAACGCTGCGGGCGCTCGCCGCCAACATGGTGCTCGGAGTGACCAAGGGTTTCGAGAAGCGCCTGACGCTGGTCGGGGTCGGCTATCGCGCGCAGGCGCAAGGGGACAAGCTGAACCTCACGCTGGGTTTTTCGCATCCCGTGGTGCATCCGATGCCCAAAGGGGTGAAGGTCGAGACTCCCTCGCAAACCGAAATCGTGATCAAGGGATTGGACAAGCAGCAAGTTGGACAAGTCGCGGCCGAGGTGCGTGCCTACCGCTCGCCCGAGCCTTACAAGGGCAAGGGCGTGCGCTACTCCAACGAGCGGGTGATCTTGAAGGAAACGAAGAAGAAGTAGGGAACCGCGATGATCGACAAAAATGCGGCAAGGCTTCGGCGGGCTTCGCAGACGCGCCGAAAAATCCATGAATTGGCGAAGGTGCGGCTGGCCGTGCATCGAACCAACACGCATATCTACGCGCAGCTGAGCGCGGTGGATGGCAAAGTGCTGACCTCCGCCTCCACCCTGGAGAAGGAAGTGCGCGCCAAAGTCTCGAACGGCGGCAACAAAGCGGCAGCGGTGGCGGTAGGCAAGCGCATCGCCGAGAAAGCGAAGAGTTTGGGCATCCAGGCGGTCGCGTTCGACCGCTCCGGCTACAAGTACCACGGCAGGGTCAAAGCGCTGGCGGACGCCGCGCGAGAGGCCGGCCTCAAGTTCTAGACTGGCGACGAATAGGGGCCTCCCTCCTGAAGTCCCGATTTAGGCGAGCACTCTAAAGGAATCACGATGGCAAGAATGCAACCCAGAATGCACGGCGGCGAACAGCGCACGGACGGCCTGAAGGAGAAGATGGTTTCCGTGAACCGCGTCACCAAGGTGGTTAAGGGCGGACGCATCCTCGGCTTTGCCGCGCTCACCGTGGTCGGTGACGGCGATGGTGCAGTGGGCATGGGCAAAGGCAAGGCGCGCGAAGTGCCGGTGGCGGTTCAAAAAGCTTTGGAAGAGGCGCGCCGCAAGATGTTTCGGGTGTCTCTGAAGAACGGAACGCTGCAGCACGCCGTGATCGGCAAACACGGCTCCTCGAAAGTGATCATGCAACCGGCCTCCGAAGGGACGGGCATCATCGCTGGTGGCCCCATGCGCGCGGTGTTCGAAGTGATGGGCGTGACCAACGTACTGGCGAAGTGCATCGGCTCGACCAATCCCTACAACGTGGTTCGGGCGACGCTCGACGGCTTGAAGAGGATGAATACTCCGGCGCAGATCGCGGCCAAACGCGGCAAGTCGATCGAGGAAATCACCAGCTGAGGGAAGGATGCATATGGCCGACAAGAAAATCCGCGTGACGCTCCTCAAAAGCACCAACGGCTGCAGGAAGGAGCATCGCGCCACGGTGCGCGGCCTGGGGCTGCGGCGGTTGCGTCAAACCGTGGAGCTCAAGGACACGCCGCAAGTGCGCGGCATGATCAACAGCGTAACTTATCTGGTGCGCGTCGAGGGATAAATGGAACTCAATACGCTGAAACCCGCTCCTGGCTCGAAGCACGTGCGCAAGCGCGTTGCCCGCGGCATCGGGTCGGGGACGGGCAAAACAGGCGGGCGCGGGCACAAGGGCCAGAGGGCACGTTCCGGGGGCTTTCACAAAGTGGGCTTCGAGGGCGGGCAGATGCCGCTGCAGCGCAGGCTGCCCAAGCGCGGCTTCAACTCGCCGACCCGGGAAGATACCGCCGAAGTGCTGCTATCGGATCTCGAGAGCGTCAAGGCCGAGAAAATCGACCTCGCCGTGTTGAAGGAAGCGGGCGTCGTTCCGGGATCAGCCAAGAGAGCCAAAGTGATCGTCTCCGGCAAGCTCACGCGCAAAGTGACGCTTGTCGGTGTCGCGGTGAGCAAGGGCGCGCGCGCCGCAATCGAAACGGCGGGCGGCAGCACCGATGCGCCCATTGCTCAACCCAAGGCGAAACGCGAGCCAAAGGCCGTACCGGCGCCACCGCCGCAGGCCGAAGCTCAATCGGGCAAGGGGGAAGGGAGACCCGAAAAGCGTGCAGCCGGCGCGAAGGCAACGAACGACTCCGAAGGCGAACGCGGCGCTAAAGGCAAGGGCGAAGGGAAAGACAAACGCGAGGGGAAAGACGGCGGCAAAGCCACTCGGCCTGGGCCGGAAGGCAAGAAGGGCGGCAAAGCGTAGATGGCGATCCCGACCCCGCAGCTCGGCAGGACCGGGAAGTTCGGCGATCTGAAGAAGCGCCTGACGTTTCTGCTTTTGGCATTGGTCGTTTTCCGCATCGGCGCGCACATCCCGGTGCCGGGCATCGATCCGATCCGGCTTGCCGAGCTGTTCCAGTCGCAGCAGGGCGGGATTCTCGGCCTGTTCAATATGTTCTCGGGCGGAGCACTTTCGCGCTTCACCATCTTCGCGCTCGGGATCATGCCCTATATCTCGGCCTCGATCATCATGCAGCTCATGACCGCGGTGTCCCCGCAGCTGGAGCAGCTCAGAAAAGAAGGCCAGGCGGGCCAGCGCAAGATCACCCAGTACACGCGCTACGGGACGGTATTTCTAGCGCTTTTCCAGGCGACCGGCATCTCGATCGCGCTCGAGTCGCAGCCCGGACTGGTGATCGACCCGGGACTGATGTTTCGCTTCACCACCGTCGTCACGCTGGTGACCGGCACCATGTTCCTGATGTGGCTAGGCGAGCAGGTGACCGAGCGTGGCTTGGGCAACGGCATCTCGATCATCATCTTCGCCGGCATCGCCGCGGGATTGCCGAACGCAGTCGCCGGCATGCTCGAGCTGGTCCGCACCGGCGCCATGTTTCCGCTTACGGCGCTCGCGATTACAATCGCTGTCGCATTGGTGACCTGGGCCGTCTGTTTCGTCGAGCGCGGTCAGAGAAAGATCCTGGTCAACTACGCCAAACGCCAGATCGGCAACAAGGTCTACGGCGGACAGGCCTCGCACCTGCCCTTCAAGCTCAACATGTCGGGCGTCATACCGCCGATCTTCGCCTCATCGATCATCCTCTTCCCCGCGACCATTGCCGGCTGGTTTACAAGCGGTGTCGCAGGCAGCAACACCTGGGAACTGCTGTCGAAGGGACAGATCGGGGCGGCATTCAGCCTGATGATCAGGGACCTCGCATCCACGCTGACGCCGGGCCAGCCCGTGTACGTCATGCTCTATGCAAGCGCGATCGTGTTCTTCTGCTTTTTCTACACGGCGCTGCAATACAACCCCAAGGAGACGGCGGACAATCTGAAGAAGTCGGGCGCCTTCGTTCCCGGAATCCGGCCCGGCGAGCAGACGGCGAAATACCTCGAGAAGATCCTCTTGAGACTGACCTTGGCAGGTGCCATCTACGTAACCCTGGTTTGCCTGCTGCCCGAGTTCCTGATCCTGCGGTGGAACGTGCCGTTCTACTTCGGCGGCACCTCGCTCCTCATCATCGTTGTGGTGACCATGGACTTCATGGCGCAGGTGCAGGCCTACATCATGACGCACCAGTACGAGAGCTTGCTCAAAAAGGGAGGGTTCAGAGGGGGATTCCCGACGGCCCGGTGACGAGTAGGGAACAAGGGGGCACGACGCTTTGAGATCCCCCATTTCAGAGGGAAGAACAGCAATAGCGAACATGGCGAAAGAAGACGTGATCCAGATGCAGGGAGAGATCATGGAAACCCTGCCCAACGCGACCTTCCGCGTCAAGCTGGAAAACGGGCACGTTATCCTGGGACACATCTCCGGGAAGATGCGCATGCACTACATCCGGATTCTCCCCGGAGACAAGGTGACGGTCGAGTTGACCCCCTACGACCTGACTCGCGGACGCATCATATTCCGCGCGAAGTGAATCGATCGAAAGGAAACACGCATGAAAGTACTTGCCTCGGTGAAAAAGATTTGCCGCAACTGCAAGATCGTGCGCCGCAGGGGGGTGGTGCGCGTCATCTGCAAGGATCCCCGCCACAAGCAGAGGCAGGGGTAGCAAATCGGTAGTTAACGGACGGATTTCACGTTATAATTTCCGGTTTCCTTTTTGGCGAATAAACGGAGCAGGGTATGGCCCGCATAGCGGGAGTCAACATTGCGAATCACCAACATGCCGAGATCGCGCTGCAGGCGATCTTTGGCGTCGGTCGCTCGCGCGCGCAGGCGATCTGCGTCGCAGCCAAGGTTAATAAACATTCGAAAATCAAGGACTTGTCAGAGTCTGACATGGAGCGTCTGCGCGAGCAGGTCGCGCGATTCACCGTCGAGGGCGACCTGCGTCGCGAGGTATCGATGAATATCAAGCGGCTGATGGACCTCGGCTGCTATCGCGGCACCCGTCATCGCAAGGGACTGCCGGTTCGCGGCCAGCGTACCCGAACCAACGCGCGCACGCGGAAGGGTCCGCGCAAAGCCGCGGTCAAGATTACCGCTGCGGCCCCGAAGGCCGGCTGAGCAAGCGAGGATCCCGTACATGGCAAAACCGCCTGTCGCACCGACCGCTGCAGCACGCGTTCGCAAGAAGGTGAAAAAAAACGTGGCCGAAGGTATCGCCCATATTCACGCCTCGTTTAACAA
Source organism: Burkholderiales bacterium (assembly GCA_035637655.1). Taxonomy (GTDB): domain Bacteria; phylum Pseudomonadota; class Gammaproteobacteria; order Burkholderiales; family SG8-39; genus VBDM01. The sequence continues at coordinate 12,611 of DASPWT010000069.1, forward strand.
CACCATCGTCACTATTACCGATCGCCAAGGCAACGCCTTGGCGTGGGCGACCTCAGGCGCCGCGGGCTTCAAGGGCTCGAGGAAATCTACGCCCTTCGCCGCCCAAGTTGCGGCCGAGCAAGCCGGCCGCGCGGCACAAGAGTGCGGCGTAAAGAATCTCGAGGTGCGCATCAAGGGGCCCGGCCCCGGACGAGAATCGGCTGTGCGCGCTCTCAATGCCCTGGGTCTCAAGATCAGCAGCATCGCGGATGTGACGCCCGTGCCCCACAATGGTTGCAGGCCGCCGAAAAGACGGCGCATATAGAGGAATACGCATGGCCCGAGATCTGGATGCGAAGTGCCGCCAGTGCCGCCGCGAGGGGGAGAAGCTCTTCCTCAAGGGCGAGAAATGCTTTACCGACAAATGCGCGATCGAGCGCCGCAGCTATGCGCCGGGACAGCACGGCCAGAAAAGCGGGGGCCGCATGTCCGACTTCGGCAAGCAGCTGCGGGAGAAGCAGAAGCTGCGCCGCATATACGGGCTGCTCGAGCGCCAGTTCCGCAAGACCTATGCAGAGGCCTCGCGCAGCAAAGGGGTGACGGGCGAGCGTCTTCTGCAGCTGCTGGAGTCGCGTCTGGATACCGTTTCGTACCGCATGGGGTTCGGTTCGAGCCGCACCGAGGCGCGCCAGATCGTGCGCCATAACGGCATCCTCGTAAACGGCAAGCGCGTCAACATGCCGTCCTACCAGGTGCGGCCGGGCGACACGGTCGAAGTCGTGGCGAAGGCGAAGGAGCAGCTTCGCGTCAAGGGCGCGGTCGCTGCCGCCGAAACGCGCGGCTTCCCGGAATGGATCGAGGTCAACGCAAAGGAAATGAAGGGCACGTTCAAGGCGCTTCCGGCACGTTCCGATCTGCCTTCCACGATCAACGAAAGTCTGGTGGTCGAACTGTATTCGAAATAACGCTGCGCCCGAAGTATCCGGCGCAAGTCCTATCGTATCGAGGGTCTTACATGCAAACCAGTGGATTTCTGAAACCGCGCATCATCGACGTCCAGGGCATCGCCCCCAATCACGCCAAAGTGGTGATGGAGCCGTTCGAGCGCGGGTATGGCCATACGCTCGGCAATGCGCTGCGCCGCGTTCTGCTTTCGTCGATGCCCGGATTCGCAGCGACCGAAGTGCAGATCGCGGGAGTTCTTCATGAATATTCCACGATCGAGGGCGTCCAGGAAGACGTCGTCGATATCCTGCTCAACCTCAAGGGCGTGGTGCTCAAGCTTCACAACAGCGAAGATGCGCTGCTCAACCTTAAGAAAAAAGGCGAGGGTCCGGTGACCGCGGGCGACATCGAGGCCACGCACGACGTCGAAATCATCAACCCTGAGCACGTGATCGCGCACCTCTCTCCCGGGGGCAAGATCGAGATGCAGATCAAGGTCGAGAACGGCCGCGGATACCTCCCCGGGAATCTCCGCGTCGTCCCCGAGGAATCCAAGGGTATCGGCAAGATCATACTGGACGCTTCCTTCTCGCCCGTCAGACGGGTGTCCTATTCGGTCGAATCGGCGCGCGTCGAACAGCGCACCGATCTCGACAAGCTCATCATCGACATCGAGACGAACGGTGTGATCGAGCCCGAGGAGGCGATCCGTTACGCCGCGAGGATCCTGGTCGATCAGCTTTCCGTTTTCGCGGCGCTCGAAGGCACGGCTCCGGCGGTCGAGGAAAGGAAGGCCCCGCAGGTCGATCCGATCCTGCTGCGTCCGGTGGACGATCTCGAGCTCACCGTGCGCTCGGCGAATTGCCTCAAGGCGGAAAACATCTATTACATCGGCGACCTGATCCAGCGCACCGAGACCGAGCTTCTCAAGACGCCCAATCTAGGCCGAAAATCGCTCAACGAGATCAAGGAAGTGCTGGCCTCGCGCGGGCTGACGCTCGGCATGAAACTCGAGAACTGGCCGCCAGCCGGTTTGGAAACCGCGCGTACCTCCTGAATCGAGGCGAAGGGATAAGAAGATGCGCCACCGCCACGGACTCAGAAAGCTCAACCGCACCAGCAGCCATCGCCTGGCGATGCTGCGCAACATGATCGTCTCGCTGTTGAAGCACGAGGTCATCCAAACCACTCTTCCCAAGGCAAAGGAGCTGCGCCGCGTGGTCGAGCCCATGATCACGCTCGGCAAGCAAGCCACGCTCGCCAACCGGCGCCTCGCGTTCAACCGCTTGCGCGACCGCGGCATCGTGACGAAGCTCTTCGCCGAGCTCGGGCCGCGCTACGCCAAGCGAAACGGTGGGTACCTGCGCATCCTGAAATACGGGTTCAGGAAGGGGGACAATGCGCCGATGGCGCTGGTCGAATTGCTCGACCGGCCCGAGCTGAAGGAAGAGCCCAAGGCGGCGGAGGCCAAAGCGTAGTCGTTTCGGTTGCTCGCTCAGCGGATGAGGATCGCCCGGTAGTCGTTGACGTTGGTCCGAGTCGGCCCCGTTACGACAAGGTCTTCGAGCCGCGAGAAAAACCCGTACGCGTCATTGTCGGCGAGCAGTTTCTTGGCGTCGAGCCCGAGACGTGCCCCGCGCATGAGCGAGTCGGGCAAAAGTACCGCACCCGCATTGTCTTCCGAGCCGTCGATGCCGTCTGTGTCGCAGGCGATTGCGCAGACGTTCGGGTTACCGGCGAGGTCTATTCCGAGGGACAGCAGGAATTCGGTGCAGCGCCCGCCGCGCCCGTTGCCGCGCACGGTGACCGTGCATTCGCCTCCGGAAATCAGCGCGACCGGCGGCTTCACCGGGTCGGCGTGTTGCGCGATTTGGCGCGCAAGCGCTGCGTACACTTTCGCCACCTCGGATGCCTCGCCCGTCACGCTGTCGCCGAGGTTCATGGGGTGAATCCGGTGCACATGGAAAAATTCCTGCGCCGCACGCAGCGCCTGCCGTGCTGTGGCGATGACGCGGTTTTCGACGCGTGCGAAAATCCTGTCCCCCGGTTTGGGTGTTTCCGAAACCTCTCCGCCTGCGCCTCGCTCCAGGTGCTCCCTGACCGCCGGAGCCGTGTTCACACCGTAGCGATGGAGAACTTCGAGCGCATCGCGGTACGTCGTCGGGTCTGGCGCACACGGACCGGAGGCGATGTGGGTGGGATCGTCGCCTGTAACGTCCGAAATGATGAGCGCGAGCACGGGTGCCCTGCACGCCGCGGCGAGCCGGCCCCCTTGGATCGCTGAAAGGTGTTTTCGCACGGTGTTTATGTCCTGAATCGGCGCACCACTGCGAAGCAGTTCCCTCGTCGTCGCTTTCAGCGCTTCCATGCCGACGGCCTCGACCGGAAGGCTGAGCAGCGCCGAGCCGCCGCCGGATATGAGGGCGAGCAGCAGGTCGTTCGGCGCAAGGCTTCTGACCCGTTGCAGAATTTCTTTCGCAGCCGACTCGCCCGTCTCGTCTGGAACCGGGTGTCCGGCTTCGATCACCTTGACGCGGCGTGTCGGCAGCCCGTGCCGGTAGCGGGTGATGACCAAGCCCTCCAGCGCCGCGTCCTCGGGCCAATGCTGTTCGACCGCAAGCGCCATCGAGGCAGCGGCCTTGCCCGCGCCGATCACCAGCGTCCTGCCCGAAGGCGGGGTCGGGAGATGCGGGGGAAGAATCTTGAGCGGGTCGGCGGCAGCTACTGCGGCGTGGAAGCTCTCGATGAGTAGTTGCTTGGGATTCATCGGCGACTTACCCGGCTCCGGCCTACAGGCTCATCATTTTCAGCACGGCCCTGAACAAGCCGCTGCCCGGGTAGCACAACTGATCGAGCACGGTGAAATGATTCGCGCCGGGGCAGGGGATGTCGGCGCGGCGCACCTTGCCCCATTTTTCGGCGATCAACCTGTTCTGAATGTGAAACCCCTCGTTCTCTTTCTCCCCGACCGCGGTGTAGAGCGGCGCGTCGGTCGCCGGCGGCATGGAAGCGGGGCTTACTCTGAGTGCGGCTTTTTCGGTGAGGCGCACGTCGCCGTTCACCGAAGGCACCTTGACGATCTCGGTCAGGTCATACAAGCCGCTGATCGAGAGCGCGGCCGCCACCACTTGCTTCGGCAAGTCGGGGGAGTATTTGGGCCACAGGCAGGCGAGCATCATGGCGGCGAGATGTCCCCCTGCGGAATGCCCGCAGAGGTGGAGTCGGTTTGCGGGCGCGCCGAAATTGGCGCCGTTGCGGTAGAGCCAAGCGCAGGCCTGCACCATCTGCATCACGATGTCTTCGACCTGCACGGCGGGGCAGAGCGCGTAATTCGGAATCGCCACGGTGATTCCGGCCTGAACCAGCGCCGGCGCGACGAACGAGAACCGCTTCTTGTCCAGGGAACGCCAGTAGCCGCCGTGGATGTACATCAGCAAGCCGCGGCTCTCGCCTCTAGGTTTGAAAATGTCCAGTTTTTCCGCGTCGGTAACACCGTAGGGCACATCGAGATAGCCCTCGAGGCTTGCGCGCGCCCGCTCCGAGTCTCTCTCCCAGCGCTCGAAAATCCGTTCGAAACCCGAGACGACCAGACGCGGGTTGTAGAGCAGGTCGTAGTTGGTTCCTCCCGCGTTCATGGGGAAGGCCGCCCGTGGGCGGCACCCGAACAGTCGCTACGACCTAAAACGTTTCGCGCCAGAGATCGAGCGCCTGCTGCACCGGCCGGTCGGAGAAGCTGAAAAGCACGGCCTGCTCGTCCGCTTCGAGCCGGTAAGGCATCCATGACGGGCAGACGAACACGTCTCTCGGTCCGAAGGCGAGCGTCTCGCCGTTGACCTGGCATCTTCCCCTGCCCTCGACCACGGCGTACACGGTCGAGTCAGTCGAGTGGTAATCCTTGCCCTTGAATCCCTTCGGGAGGAGTTGCATGAAGGTACCGATCGTCGGCATCGCCCAGTCGCCTGTCACGGGATTGGTGTATTGCAGCTTGTAGCCCCAGCAGCGATGCGCGTCCTGGGCCTGCTTCATCGTCTCGAGGGCTTCGCGGGTGCGCCCGTACGGGTACCAGAATAACGGCGAAGTGCGGCTCTTCGCCCTGTACTCCACGGGTTTCATGGTATTGCCGAATTGCGCGAGGTTGTCGCCCTCGGTGCGGCCGGTATGCTGCGCTGCCTGCGGCCCCTTTTCCATGAACTGGGCATCGAGCAATTCGACGAGCGGGACGTCGAGGCCGTCCATCCATACCATCGGTTCTTCCGAGGGGTTGCCATGGTCGTGGAAAGTCCACGACGGCGTGATGACGAAATCTCCCACGCTCATGGTCACTTTTTCGCCGTCCACGGCGGTGTAGGCGCCCCTGCCGAGCAAGATGAAGCGCAGCGCGGATTGCGAGTGCCGATGCAAAGGCGCAACTTCCCCGGGCAGGATCAGCTGCAGTCCGGCGTAAAGGCTGTGGGTAATGCTCGAGCGACCCCGCAGCCCAGGGTTTTCCAGCACCAAAACGCGTCGCTCGGCCTCCTTCGCGGTGATGAGGCGCCCGGCCTCCTGGATCCAGGGCCACATCTGGTCCCATTTCCAGAGGTGAGGCTTGCACGGCGTGTTAGGAGTGGGGGTGATAATGCCGTGCAGGACCTCCCACAGGGGCGTGACATTGGCCCTGTCGATCTTGTCGTAGAACGCCTTGCGTTTGGCGGCGACGTTGTTTTGCAGCACGGCGGACAACTGGCTCCTCCGGGGGGCCGAGACGAGAAGCGATTCTCCGCCAAAGGGGGCGGCCGCGGCAAAAAATGCCGGTCCTATTCCCCTAAGACCTTGAGATCTCCGATGTGGGCACTGCCCACCCTTGCAGCTACTCTCCATAAGTCGAGATACTAACGTAGAGCACCCGGGCTGACTTCTGGAGAGGGAGCGGTTCCCGGTGGTCACACCATGTATCCTTGGTCGTATTGATATAATACATTGATAAATAGAAATATATATATTATACGACCAAGCATGAGCGCGCGCTTACATATGAGGGAGTGCCTAAGTGGGATAAATCCCACTATTAGTCCCACTTTCACGATGGGCAAAATTGTGGTTGACCCTCGCTGCGGGGCATCTTGTAATAGCGCGAAGCGGCAGTCGCTCATAAGGAGGGGGACGTGACGGCTGAGCAGTTGCTGAGCGAAATCGCGGATTACTGCAGGCGTGTCGGCATGGCCGAGTCGACCTTCGGGCGGCGCGCCGTAAACGACGGGAAGCTCGTGAGCCGGCTGCGGATCGGCGGACGCGTGACCATGGAAACCATGGAGCGCGTGCGCACGTTCATGTCGGAGCATCGATCGATCGAAACCCGCGGTTTGGTGCGGCTGCGGTCCTCGGCCGGGAGCCTGACCGGCGGTGAGGGCGCGGTGCCGGATCAACCCAAGATCGCCGTGCCCTCCGGGGCGAAGGACGGGTCGAAGACCAGCTTCCGTTTCTACGACAACCGCCAGAAGTACCTGCTGTTCGTCAGCACCTGCAGCGAGAAGTGGGTGGTCGCGCAGCGCGTCGGTATGGAACTCGCCAATATTCATCCACGGCCTCCCTCGGTAAGGGTCTTCGATGCCGGTGTCGGCGACGGCACCGTGCTCGCCCGCGTCATGCGCGCCATGCACCAGCGCTATCCGACGATGCCTTTCTACATCGTCGGCAAGGAAATCAGCCTAGAGGACGTGCGGCTCGCTCTCGATCGCATGCCGGACCGCTTCTTCGAGCATCCGGCGACCGTGCTCGTCATGACTAATCTCTACTACTCGGAGGCGCCGTGGCTCACGCCGAAATCGGTCACGGCCGCCACCAGTCTCGTCTGGAAAGAGGTCGCGCTCACCGGCGCGACTTCCAGCGAGTTCGAACAGCAAATCACCGAGCTGCAGCCGTTCCTGAACGAGCACTGGCGCGCGTCGGTGAGCAAGACGAGCGGCAACCCCGCCTATGCGAAGCCGGTGATGCTGGTGTTTTACCGGGAAGATCACAAATTCCTGCTCGACCAGGTGCTGCCGCGCCGCGGCGTCGCCCGCGCCGACTACGACCTGGTCATCGCGTCGCAGCCTTACCGTGCCCGCGCTTCGGCCGAGTTCAAGGCGACCAAGGTTCTCGCGCCGCTCGCGCGGAGCCTTGCGCCGGGCGGGCGGATGATCGCGATCCATTCCCACGGCCGGGACCCGGGCCTGGAGATCGTGCAGCGTATCTGGCCGGGCGAAAACCCGTTCCAGACCGATCGCCACTCGCTCCTGAAGGCCACCCGCGCCGAGCTCGGAAGCGACGGCCGCGACCTCAATTTCAACGCCTACGCCGACAACCGCTCGATATTCCGCTACGAGATGCACACGCTGCCCGAGGAAATCGGCGACGCGATCGGCACCTCGACCCTGCTCGCCGCGTGGAACGCCGCAGTCTACGTGGCGCAGATCGAGGATCAGCGCCTGGGAGAGGTCATGGGGGACCGGGGCTACCTCGAAGCCACGCAGGAGGTGCTGCGCCGCCACAGGGGGCTGTGGTTCCTCGACGAGTCTTACGTGATCTCGCGCAAACGCGACTGACGCGGAAGCAAACGGGCCCGACGATGGAGCTGACCGCCCCTTCCCAACTCATCGGCGCATCGCCGGAAGAAGATCGCCGCGGCATTCAGGCTCTGCTTGCCGGGGCCTCGCTCGAAATTTCATCGCGGGATCCGGCGGAGATCGACGCTTGCACGTGCCTTTTGGAACCGGGGACCGCCGTCTACGTGAGCATGCCGCCGGGGCAGACCTATCACGAGAACGTGGCGCTCGCCGCGCGCCTGAAGCGCGCCGGCTTTCGTCCGGTGCCGCACATCGCGGCGCGCCGCATCGCCAGCCGCGAGGCGCTCGACGAATACCTCGCGCGCGCGGCCGGCGAAGCGGGCGTGGACGGCGCCCTGGTGATCGCCGGCGACAGCGACCGGGCGAGCGGACCGTTCGACTCGAGCCTCGCGCTGCTCGAGACGGGCTTGTTCCGGCGTCACGGCATCGTGCACGTCGGCGTTGCGGGTTATCCCGAAGGCCATCCCAGGATCGCTGCTTCCGCGCTCGAGACGGCGCTGGCTGCGAAAAAAAACCTCGCCCGGCGGGTGGGTCTCGATCTGCAGGTGGTGACGCAGTTCTGCTTCGAGTCCGAACCGGTGCTGTCGTGGGCGGGGAGGATGAAAGGACACGGGCTTCCGGTGCGCGTAGGGCTTGCCGGTCCTGCGAGTCTCCACCGATTGCTGCGCTACGCCGCGTTGTGCGGGATCGGAAATTCGATCCGCGCCCTCAAGACGCGGCCGCAGGCGATTACGCGCCTTCTGGTCGAAGCCGGCCCGGAAGTCGTGGTGAGAGAGGTTGCGTGCCGCGGCGGCGCGCCGATCGCAGGCGTTCACTTCTTCTGCTTCGGCGGCTTGACCCGCACGGCGCGATGGCTGCGGGCGGTTCGGGACGGGCGCTTCGAGCTGACTTCCGACGGCGGCTTTCGAGTCGAGACCGCCTGAGGACTGCCGCGACCTCAAGTCACAGGATAAAACTCACCAGCCCCAGCGAGCCGAGCTCCATCGCGTCGAGCACCGCCTCGCGCCTGGCGATTTTGAGCCGGCCGTTCTCGATCCGCAGCAGGTGGCGGTAGTGCCCGACGTATTGATGGATGCTCTCGCCGCGCCGGAAGCGGTGGATCACGAAGTTCGACTCGACGCGCAGCTCTGTTGCGTTGCGCTCGACGACGCGCACGTTGCCGATGAGGCGCCGCGTGCGCGAGCGCGGAAACTCGGCGTGGGCGTTCTTGTCCTTGAGCCGCGTGATCCGGCCGCGGATCCGGTCGATGTCGTCGGCGATCGTGAAGAGCGTGTTTGCCGGATCGGCATCCGGCCGGTCGTTCGAGGGCACGAGGTAGCGCGCGTCAGCGGTCAGGAGCGCGAGCCAGTCGTCCAGCCGCCATGCGTCGAGCAGCGCCGCCTCGTGGTAGAGGAAATCCTCGATTTCCCCGCGCGTGACCCGTGCAGCTGCGCCGCGCGTCGCCGTCTTCTTCATCCCGCGGCCCGCGGCTCCGTGCGCATCAATTTGTCCCACTGCAGCCAGAACGCGCGCAGGTGCAGCTCGTCGGAGTTGAGCTGCTCGCCCGCTTTTTCCATGCCGCGCGACATGATCGACCAGGGCACCTCCCTGTAGGTCGCGGAAATCCCGGCCTGCACCATCTCGAGCGCCTCGATGTCGTCGGGCGTGGCAAGCCCCCCCGGGCCGTAGAAGGTGAGAAACGCGTCGAGGCGCACGGCGCGCGCGGTCGGCGTCTCCTCCTTCGGCCCGAGCGCCCAAGCCGTTACTCGCATGCGGTCGGGAGCGAGCGGGTGGAAGGTGCGCACCGTGACCGACGAGCCGTCGTTGAGCACCAGGTTGGGGAACACCACAAGGTTGCGGTTGGTGTCGGCGACGCGCGCCGCGCGCGCCTCGCCCAGGCGCGCGACGAGCTCCGCGCGGATGCGCTCGATCTCGGGTTTCGCCGCCTCGCCGTACACGGGGATCCACTTGGCGACCGGCCGCCCCCGGAAATTGATGTTGTCGATCACGGCGTGGCCGTTGCCGAGCGGCTTGCCGATCCCGTGCGAGGGCAGCAGATGGTCCCGGTCGGGGCGATGCATCTTGACCCCGGCGTTCTTCAGGTAATCGAGCCAGGTGGAGTGCGTCATGAGCAGGTGGTAATCGTCGAAACTGTTCTCGACGAGCAGCTTCCAGTTCGCGCGGATGTCGTACTCCTGCGTGCCCTGGATCACCTCCAGGCTCCCCGAGGGCGACTGGTCGATCACCAGATCGATGTATTCCTTCGCGCCGGCGAGGTAGTCGTCGAGCGGCACCGCTCCGGGGTCGAAGTTGAGGAACACGAAACCGCGGTAGCTCTCCACGCGCGGCGGCTCCGCCAAGCCGTAATCGGATTTTCTGAAGCTCGCCGGATAGTCTTTTTCGCCAGGCACGCCGTCGAGCCTGCCGTCGCGGTCGTAGCTCCAGCCGTGATAGAAGCAGGTGTAGATCTTCGCGTTGCCCTCGGCCTCGCGGCATACCATGGTGCCGCGGTGCCGGCAGGTGTTGAGGAAGACGCGGATCTCGTTTTTGCCGTCGCGGGAGAAGATCACCGGCCGGCCGCAGACCGAGCGGGTCTTGAAGTCGCCGGGCGCGCGGACTTCGGACTCGTGCCCCACGTAGATCCAGCACTTATCGAAAACGCGCCGCCGCTCGAGCGCCAGGATCTCCGGATCGACCATGGTTGCGCGGTTGACCGCGAAGCTCGGGGCTTGCGGATCGTTCAGCACCAGGGGACGGTCGTTCATGGCGGTTGCGATTTTACCACCGGCGAAAGTGCCGGACGCCGCGAAGAACGCCGTGAACTCTCACCGCCGCGGAGAATTCCGGTCAGCTCCCTTCCGCGTCCGCGAGGCCGAAGCGAAGCGCCAGCAGCGCCGCCTGGGTTCGATCGGCAAGATCGAGCTTGCTCAGGACTGCGCTCACGTGATTGCGCACAGTCCCTTCCGCGACGTGCAGATGTTCGGCGATCGCGGCGTTGCTCAGGCCCCGCCCGAGGAGGCTCAGCACCTGGCGCTCGCGCTCGGTGAGCGACTCGAGCAGCGCGCTCTCAGGGCCCGGCGTCCCTTGAGCCACGTGGGCGAACAGCCGGCCGGCGACCGACGGGTCCACGTGCGTCTTGCCCGCCGCGGTGCCCTCGACCGCCGCCACGAGCGCCTCGCGCGGCGAATCCTTGAGGAGATAGCCGGACGCCCCCGCGCGGATCGCGTCGAACACCCACTCGTCGGCGTCGTAGGTGGTGAGGACGAGCACCCGCACGCCCGGGAAGCGCGCGCGGAGTTCGCGCGTGGCCTGCACGCCGTCGACGACGGGCATCTTGAGATCCATGAGCACGACGTCGGGCCGCGCGCTCGCCGCGAGGTCCAGGGCCTCGGCGCCGTTGTGCGCGAGGCCCACCACCTCGATGCGGGGGCTGGTGCCGAGGATGGTGCGCAGCCCCTCGCAGACGACGTGCTGATCGTCACATATCAGGACGCGTATCATTTTCCCTCACAGTGAGCCGGACCGTCGCGCCCTTTCCGGGAGTGCTCTCGATGCTCAGCTCGCCTCCGATCAGACGCGCCCGTTCCTGCATTCCGTAGAGCCCGAATCGCTTGTCGTCGGCGGCCGTCGCCGGGTCGAAGCCGCGACCGTCATCGGCCACGAGCAGGTTTATACACCCTGCGGACCGTTCGAGCCGGACGGCGAGGCGGCGGGCTTGGGCATGACGCGCGACGTTGGCGAGGGCTTCGGCGGCGATGCGGTACAGCGCATGCTCTGTTTCCCCGTCCAAGCCGTCGAGGGAGGCCGGCACGCGCAGGTCCAGCGCGAGGCCGGCTCGCGCCGCCGTCGACTCCGCGAGCTCCCGCACCGCCCGCGAAAGGCCCAGGTCCTCCAGCGGACGCGCGCGCAGCGCGGCGATGGCGCGGCGCGCCTCGCTCAAGGCGATGCGCGTGCCGGCGAGCGCGTCCGCGAGCATGGTCCGCGCCGTCTCCGGCTGCGACTGCCACAGCACGCTCATCGCCTCGAGCTGCACGGCGAGACCGCTCAATCCATGGGCCAGGGTGTCGTGCAGCTCGTGAGCGAGACGGTTGCGCTCGCGGCTCACCGCGAGCTGCTCGAGCGTCGTCGCGTAGCGGGCGAGCCGCGCGTTGGCCGAAGCCAATGCCTCGCGCTGCCGGCGCTGCGCATCCACGAGCCTCGCCACCGCATAGCCGACCGGCAGGAAGAAGAGGCAGCGCACCAGAGCGATGACGACGAGCGTGAGCGCCAGCGGGCTGCCTCTGCTGGCCAAAGGTAGTGTCAGAGCCAGCTCGGCGGCGGCCGTGAGGAGACAGAACCAGAGCACCCAGCGAAAACCG